>DASYDZ010000119.1:0-1772 GCA_036499305.1 Candidatus Didemnitutus sp. | reverse complement strand
TCCCGCCGGGAATTCAACGAGGGCGCTTCAAGTTCGCTGCCGCCCTTGTTAGGCTCGGCGGATGATCGCACGTAGACATTTCGCCGCCTGGCCTCTCGCGGTTTTCCTTGCCGGTGGTGCCGGCTCCGCAATCGCGCAGGTGCCCAAGGTGATGGACACGATGCCTGCCGACCGTGCCGTCCTCAACAACGGAAGCGGAGAGTTCTACGTCCGCTTCGACCGGCCGGTCGATCACATCCGCTCGCTGCTGCTGATCAAACGGGACGGCGCGATCGTCAGAACACTCCGGCCGCGCTTCAAGACCGAACCGGATGTCCTGTTCGCGATGGCCCTTCCCCTGCCGTCCGGCGCCTACACCTTTTGCTGGTCGGTTCGGACGCTGGCCGGAACGGAAGTGCTCGAAGGCGAAGTCCCGTTTTCGGTCTCGGCCGAGCGGTAGCGGGCTACTCGTCGTAGGACGCTGTCGTGATGCCGCTCATGCGGTCAAAGTTCAGGCGGATCTTCTGCAGCTCGCACATGTTCAGGTAGCGCCAGATCGCCAGCGAAGCGTTGTCATCGAACACGACCTTGAAGTCCTGATTGCAGTCGAAGATCTGCTTGTCGAAAACCACCTCGCGCCGCTCGCCGGGCTTCAGGGCCGGACCGCGCAGCACATTCTGGCTCCATGTGCCCATGTCGTGGGGTGAGATAACGAGTTCGCGGATCGGGTAGTTCGTGCCGTTCGTCAGCAGGAAACGGGTCTGCTCCTCGGCGAGCGCGCTGCCGCCGAGCAGCGACAGGAGTGCTATGCCGAAAGACAAGATTCTGAGTCGCATGAAAATCCCCCTGGTGCGCGCCACGACGGGCACGCGGAGGAGGTTTGCCTGTCCAAAAAGTCAAAGTCCATCGCGGCCGAGGCCACCGGGCGGCTATCGTCAGTCGGCCGCCATCAACGTCGGGCTGGCCGCCTGTTCGCGCGCGATCGTCTGGTCGATCCGTTTGCGCATGTCGGAGGCGCAGCCGCCGCATTGAGGGTTCTCACCGCAGGCACGGAAGACATCGACTGGGCGACGGGCGCCCGCCCTGACGGCGGCATCGACATCGCGTTCCCGGATGGCCCGGCAGATGCAAAGATACATGTCTTCGACGTTTCCGCTCTGCAGTTGCGAATTACTCGCATAGAGATGGTAAGAGGCATTCGCAACGCGGTCAAGGGCCTCGATTCAGGCCAAAAACCCTTTCAAATGGTACTTTTCCAGAGCGGCCCGGAAGACCTCGTCGAGCGGATGGGGCGTCGTGCCCTTGAGCCGGACCACGGTCATTTCGGCGGCGGCGATGCAGAGGCCGTCCTTGAAGGCGGCCGAGCCGACGGTGAGCGAGCTGCTGCCGATCCTGAGCACGCCGGTGCCGAGCTCGATCTTTCCGGGCCAGTGGGACTCGGCCAGGAACGAGATGGTCATGCCGGCGGAGATGCCGCGCACACCGTCCTCGCGCGGCGCCATCATTCCCACGTCGCGCATGAAGGTGAGGCGAGCGGTCTCCATATAGGCGCAAATCGCCACATTATTGACGTGCCCGGCCGCATCCTGGTCGCAAAAGCGCACGGTATCGTTGCACCAGTGCGGGTAAATCGAGCGGTCCTGCAGGCGTTTGTCGCGTGACATGCCCGGAGTGTAGCATCCCGCCCGCATGACACATCCGATCTTCACCGAAGACCATGACCTGATCCGCGCCCAGCTCCGCCGCTTCGTCGAGGAGAAGGTGAAACCCGATGGACCGAAATGGGAGGAGGC
>DASYDZ010000118.1:0-58178 GCA_036499305.1 Candidatus Didemnitutus sp. | reverse complement strand
GCGGCCGACGAAGATCATTGTCGACGGGAGCCTCGCGATCGGCGGCCTGGGCGGAAAAATCACGATCCAGCCCGGCGCCTCGCTCGACTTGTTTGTGGCGGGCGATGTCACCATCGGCGGCAGCGGCTTCGACAACCAGACGAACAACGCCCAGAAGCTTGCGCTCTACTGCACGAGCACCTCGACGAGCAATACGCTCACCTACACCACCACCGCGAATTTTACCGGGGTGATTTACTGCACGAACAAACCGATCGACATCCAGCAGAACGCCACCTTTTACGGCGCTCTCCTCAGCGACGGCTACGTGCGTTTTTCCTCCAGTGCGACCAATCCCACGTTTCACTACGACAGCGGTCTGCGCAATGTGCGCTTCAGCGGGGTCAGCACGCCCTACGTCATCCAGCAGGTGACCGAGCCATGATCGCGCACCGGCGCGATTGACGCGGACGCGGCGACGGCAATAGTGACGGCTGCTCAATGCTTTCCGACTTGTTCAACCGCGGGTCCCGGCGAAGCCTGCTGATCGAGATCAATTCCTACCAGACGCTGGTCGCATCGTTCAGCCGGTCGGGGGGCACCACCGTGATCGAATCCGCCGGCGAATTCGCCCACAACGACGAGGGCAGCCTGCGGGAGTGGCTCGACGGCAATTTCGAGAAGCGAAAAGCGTGGGTGCCCGCAATCTGCAGCTTCGTGTCGCCCGAGGTGCTTCTGCAGCGCGAAAGCGTGCAACCGCGCAAGCTCTCCGAGGCCGATTATCTGCCGAACCTCGTTCGCGAACAGTTCAAGATCGAGAATCCCGAGAGCTGGAAACTGAAACTGCTCAGCCCGGTGGAAGGCACGGTCATGGCGCCCGAGGGCGCGGTGCGGCCGGCGCTGATCTGCGGCATGGCGAACAGCGAGGTGCACCAGGTGCAGCAGCGCCTGCTCGATTTCCGCCTCATGCCGTACCGGCTGGAGCCGGGTCTCGTCTCCCTGCTCGGTGCCCTGGCCGAACGGCAGGCGCGCGACAACGACAAGCGTGCCATCGTCGTCGTCGTGATCGAGCAGGAGCACACCGTCGCGGTGATCCTCGGCAAGGAGGGCGTGCACACCCCCGGTCCGGTGTCCCACGGATTTTCCTCGATCGTGCAGTCGGCCGCCAAGGAATTCGGCGCGACGGACGATGCGGAGATCC
Organism: Candidatus Didemnitutus sp.; assembly: GCA_036499305.1. Lineage (GTDB taxonomy): Bacteria > Verrucomicrobiota > Verrucomicrobiia > Opitutales > Opitutaceae > Didemnitutus. The sequence continues at coordinate 56,998 of DASYDZ010000118.1, read as the reverse complement.
GCCAGCGGATGCATCATCCCGATGACGAGATCATGCTGCGCGCCACCAAGTTTGTGCGCGCGATCGGGCGCGAACTGAAGCCCGTGATCGATTCCTACGAGATGACCACCGGCCAGCCGGTGGGCGAAATCCTGTGCGCCTACCTGCCGAGCACGCTGGCCTGGATCGCCGAGCCGCTGGCCCTGGTGATGGGCCGCACGGCCTCCACGTTCAACACACGGGAATGGCTGCCCACCGTCGGGATCGAGGTCGCCGCCAGCGTGCCGGAGCTCGGGCCGCACTGGCTCGGACCGATCAGCCTGCTGGCCGGCGCCCCGACGCTGAAGGGCGACAACGCCGCCTCCACCGATGGCGACACCGAGCGGCCGTGGCACGTCGACGTGCGCCTGTCCGGCGACCTGCCGAACACGAAGCTGGTCGGAAAACGCTTCCTCGCCGGGACCATCGCCGGCACGGTGGCGGCGCTCGCGGCCACGCTCGCGGTCTGGCAGGTGTATCTCACCCGTTCGCTGACCAACGACACGGCCTTCTGGGAGATGCAGATGGCGGACAAGCAGAAACTGTTCGACGGCCTGCAGCGCGACACGCGCCTGCTGAGCCAGAAGACGGCGCGTTTCGATTTTGCCTACAACCTGATGGATCCGCCGTATGAGACGTCGGCCTTCATCCTGAACCTGGGGCGGACCCTTCCCCCGCACATGCGGATCATGCGCATCGAGGGCACCGACGCCCGCGTGGTGCTCAATGGCGGCCTGCGCGAACCGTCCGAGGAGGCCAGCCGCACGCTGGGCCGTTACCTGGAGGAGCTGCGCCGCGCGCCGGCCATCGGGCCGCTGTTTTCCAATATTGGCCTGACGGCGATGCAACGCGAGGAGGATGCCGATACGCTTTCGTTCGAGATCACCTTCAAGCTCAAGAACGCCCCCTGATGTCCGCGCTGAAAAAGTTCTTCGCGCTCGTGGCGCGCCGGCCCATCGTCAGCTTCCTGGTGGCGGTCTCCGTGGCGCTGCTGGGCGTGAATTATTTCCTGTGGCAGCAGCGCCATGCGATCACGGTGCGCCATGACGAGGTCGTGCGGCGCGGCGTCGAGGTGGCGAAGGCCCTCACGGACCAGGCCCGCACCAAGGGGGATTTGACCGCGCTGCAGGACGCCCTGACCCAGATCGATCGCAACCTCATCGTCGAGGGCGAGATGGAGGTGAACCTCGGCTATTTCTACAAAATCGAGCGCCTGAGCCGCGTCCACCTCAGCCAGCTCAATCAGCTCAGCGCGACGACCGCTCCGGACGGCAGCCCGTACCGCGCGGTGCCATTTTCCATGCACGTCAACGGCTCCTATTCGCAGCTCATGAATTTCGTGCACCAGCTCGAGACGGGGCCGCGCCTGCTCCGCATCCGCTCGTACAGCTTCGTGCGCACGGCGGACGTGAAGGCGAAAACCCTGGACCTTGACCTCACGGTGGAGCTTCTCGCCAGCCAATGAAACCTCTCGCCGCCAGTCTTCTCCTGATGGCGTCGGTCCTGGTCGCCGCCGCGCCGGCCGCGAAGCCGGCCGACGTGGCCTTGCGCCTCCGCCAGCGCATCGATACCCTCCTGCTGCGCCGCAACAAGCCCGACGCGCTGCCGGTCAAGCTGCCGAATCCGTTTGCCGTGGTCACCGGCGGCGTCATGCGCTCCGACGATTCCGACGATGACACGCCGGTGGACGGAGTGAAGACGCCCGAGGCGGCTCCCGTGGACACGAATGCCGAGGCCCTGGCCAGGAACATCGCGAAGCTCCGTTTTGGCGGCATGGTCACGGTGAAGGGCGTCCTGCAGATCGTGATCAATGACGTGCCGCGCAAGGATGGCGACGTGATCGTGCTCGATCGCAACAACGCGATGACCTACCTGCAGGTGGTGCACATCGGGAAGAATGAGCTGACCCTGCGGCTCAACGACGCGACGCAGACGATCCGTTTCTAGGAGTCTGAATATTCTGGTGGCCGTCATGGAATGCCACCCTGCAACGGAAAGGCGAATCGGATGATTTGTAGGGCTGCCGCTGGCGGCAGCTGCGAGCAGGGCCTGGGCCGGACGCATGCAGTTGGGTGGAACGTGTTGTCTCAACACGTTCGCGAAACGAAGCGCGTTGAGGACAACACCCTCCACCATTCTGTTCGCAGCTTCACAGAGCCAATCGAGTGTTCAATTGCATGAGTCTGGCTGAGCCGCGCCACCTTCAATCCCCCCGGTGCAGCGCCGCCGCCATCGCGGGGAGACCGTGGAGATACGCGTAGGCATCGGCCGCGCGGCGAATCGCCGCGGGCGGCGGTTCGATGCTGTCGGACACGAGATTCACCACGATGGCGGCCACTTCCTCGGGCTTGAGACCGGACCAGGCGCGCGCGCGGGTGGCGCCCCCCTCGGCGAAAAGCAAACGCCGGCTGTCGTCGGTGTAAACCTGGGTCTCGCGTCCGGGCAAACCGGGCAGGGGGCGCACGAGCAACGGCCGGTCCCCGTTGTACTGGGCCAGGCGTGACAGGGCCCACGAATCGAGCGACGGGATCAGCGCTGCCGCTTCGTCGCGGGCCGAAGCGGTTTCCGGCGCGCCAGGCGCGTTTGGCGTGCCGGCCCGTTTCAGCAGGTCATTGAAATCCGTTTCCGTGGCGGCGGTGGGTTGCCTCGGGGAAACCGGCAGGTCGGTCGCGGGATGCTGCTCCAGCCGCCGGCTGAGCTCCTCGCGCGCCTTTGCGCTCGCGGCGATCTCCGCCTGGGCGCGCTGGTATGAGTTCAGGAGCAGGGTCAGGACAAGCGCGGCGCCGGCGAGCACCCCGGCGAGGATCAACAGCTTCTGCCGGCCGCTCATCGCCGGCGCCGACCCGGCTTGGTCCGGACGGAGCAGCGGACTCGTGGGCGCCGCCCGCGGACGAAGGCGTGGCTTGGGTGCGTCGAGCAGGACGCGGTAAATCGTGACCGCCTCGGAAATGTTCTTCAGCTCCCGGCCCTCGAGCTTTTCGACGTCGAGGGAAATCTTGTTCTTCACCACGTCGTAGACGGTCTGCGAGATGCAGATGCCGCCGGGATCGGCCTGCGCCTGGAGGCGCGCGGCGATGTTCACGCCGTCACCCATCACGTCCTCGTTGTTCACGAACACATCGCCCAGATGGATGCCGAAGCGATGCGTGAGCGCGTCGGCGGCGGGGTCGGATTTCTTCCGCTCGGTGAAGGCGCGCTGGATCTTCATCGAGCAGGTCACGGCGTTCACCGCGCTCGTGAAATAGAGGAGCAGACCGTCCCCGGTCGTCTTCAGCACCGAGCCGGAGTATTTCTCGCAGGCCGCCCGCATCGCGGCGAAATCCTTCTCCAGCAGGTCCAGGGTGGCAACCTCCTCGGTCTGCATCCGGGCGCTGAAACTCACGGTGTCGGTGAAGACAATCGCAGCCAGCAGCCGCTGGCCGGGTCCGAGGGAAATGGGAGGCGCCGAGTCCATGGTCCGGGAAACAGAAAGGCGCGGCGGCGGCCCTGAGGCAACGCCTTTGCTGGCCGGCGCGAGCGGGATCAGGCGGACGCCGGATTCGCGGCCAGTCGCCGGCAGGCCTGCTCCCAATAGGCGAGCAGCGCCCGGAAATCCTGTTCCTTCGTTCCGCTGTGGATCACGTAATCGTAGTCGTCGCGCTCGCGCAACTCGTCCTCGGCGCTCTTCAGGCGGCGCGCAAGTTCCGCGGCGTCGACGAGTCCCCGGCCCTGCAGGCGCTCGCGCAGGACGGCGATCGAATCGGGCGCGACGAACACCGTGACGATCCGGCGGCGGATCGCGGGCATGAGGGCGGCCGCCGCCTTGATGCTGCGGACTCCCTGCACGTCGAGATTCGCCACCAGGCTCGTCACCGCCAGGCGGTCGAGCACCGCCGACTTGAGCGTGCCATACCGGTAATCCTGATGCACCCACGCCCACTCCAGGAAGTCGCCGGCGGCCATGCGCCGGTCGAACTCGGCCGGGCTCAGAAAATGGTAGTCTCGTCCGTCCACTTCATTGGGACGCGGCGGGCGGGTCGTGGCCGTGATGACCCGCTCGAAGTCCGGAACCTCGGCGACCATGCGGTCGCACAGCGTGCTTTTTCCCACGCCCGACGGGCCGGCCAGGAGCAGCAGCGCGGTCGGCGGCCGGGCGGGCGGCATGGGTTCAGCGGGACTCATGCGGGGCCGGGGTGACGCGCGATCGCATGGACCCGCTCAGTACGTGAAGGCTGAACCGACGGTCGCGAGCCCGAAGGCCAGCAGCGCGGTCCCGATCAGCCGGGCCCGTTTCGGACGCTGGAACAGCCAGTCGAAAAAGTCGCGCAGCCGGTACGGGGCGGCCGCCAGATAAAGCGCGAGCGCCAGCCCGGCGTAAACCTCGGCGACCATCAGGCGCCGCCACGGATGGGTCCATTCCATGTACGCGGCGAAGATCAGCGGCTCCGCGACGAGCAGCATCAGCAGGCTGAGGCCGCGCACGGCGAGAAAGTCGGGCGCGTAGATGAAGGACAGGACCGCCAGCAGGCCGAAGGCGAGCATGACGAACGTCGGGGTCTGGAAAAAAATGAGGTCCGCGTCGCCCAGCCGCGAAATCCGCCACAGAAACCACACCACGCCGCCGCCGAAAAAGACCCACGCCGCCCCGGTCGAGCGCGGGAGCGATCGCGCGGTCCGTTCGACGCGCGGTCCATTCCAAAGCAGCAGGACGCCGAGGAGGGCGAGGAAGATTCCCGGCAGCAGGGTGGCGAGGAAAAGGGTCATGGGATTCGTTTTGTTTGTGCTAGGCGCGGGCGCCGTCGACAAGGCTTGTTCCGGCCGGGACGCCGGCCAGCTCGATCGAACCGTAAAGCACGGCGGTGGTGACCTGTTCGATGCGCACCGGGACCAGCTCGCCGATCAGGCGTTCGCTGGCGGCAAAATGCACCACGCGGTTGCCGCGGGTGCGGCCCATGTACCGGCGCCCGCGCTTGTCGGGACCCTCGACCAGCACCTCCTGCACCGTGCCGAGGAGCTGCGCGTTCCGGCGGTTGGAATTCTCCTCGAGCAGCCGCAGGAGCACGGCATTGCGTTCCTCCTTCACGGCGTCGGGGACCTGGTCCGGCATCGTGGCGGCCGGCGTGCCGGAGCGCACCGAATAGCGGAACACATAGGCCATGTCGAAATTGCAGTCGACGAACAGCTCGCGCGTCCGGGTGAAATCCTCGTCGGTCTCGCCGGGGAAACCGACGATGATGTCGGTCGAGAAATACATGTCCGGGCGCACGCGCCGGAGGTCGGCCACGATCTGGCGATAGCGTTCGCGGGAATACGGCCGGTTCATCGCCTGCAGGATCCGGTCGCTCCCCGACTGCATCGGCAAATGGACGTACTCGCACAGCTTGCCCAGGCGGCCGTAAGCCTCGACGAGGTCCTGCTTGAATCCGCGGGGGTGCGGCGACGTGAAGCGGATGCGCTTGATCCCGGGAATCGCGTCGATCCGTTCGAGGAGCTGCACGAACGGCGAGATGCCGCCGGTATGGGCGTAGTCGCGGCGACCGTAGCTCGTGACGATCTGGCCGAGCAGGGTGATCTCGGACACGCCGCGGTCGGCCAGCTCGCGGCATTCGCGCACGATCTCGTCCATCGGCCGCGAACGCTCGTCGCCGCGGGTCCTGGGCACGATGCAGAAGGAGCAATCCATGTTGCACCCCTGCTGGATCGAGACGAAGGCCGAGACCTGGCGCTCCGCGAGGACGTGGTCGCGGATGGTGTTTTGCGAACCGGTTTCCTCGCCGATGTCCACGATGGCGGATTTTTCCCCGGCGCGAAGGCGGTCGAGATGATCCGGCACCTGGTGGAATTTCTGCGTGCCGACGACCAGATCGAGATCGGGCAGCACATCAAGCAGGCTGGCGCCGCGGTTCTGCGCCATGCAGCCGAGCACGCCGAGGACGAAGCGCGGATTGCGCTTCTTGCGTTCGGCCGCGCGTCCGGCCCGCCCCAGCGCCTTTTGCTCGGCGAGATCGCGCACGCTGCAGGTGTTGAGGAGGAGCACGTCGCAATTCTCCTCGTCGTCCACGATGCGGTAACCCCGCTCGCGCAGCATGGCCGCCACGGCCTCGCTGTCGCGTTCGTTCATCTGGCACCCGTAGGTTTTGATGTAAACCCGGTTCATTGCGGTGGATGGGTCTAACTAGCCGGCCACTTTCCCCGGTCAACGCGGGAAAATGGAACTGTAAAATCGCTTTCCCTCGGACGACGGCGCCGCTTTGCTGCCGCCATGGGACTCTTCGACGGCCAGGACGCAAAAAAGAACGAACCGGAACCGGGTGGGCCGGCGGGCGCCGACCGACCCATGGCGGCCGGCGGCGTGCTGCCGCGGCTGGCGGCGGCACGCGAGAGGCTCGATTCGCGCGACCTGCCTGCGGCGATGACCATCTACGAGGAGGTGCTGGCCACGGCCGGCGCACGCGCGGATGTGCTCGTCAGCCTTTCAGGCGAGCTGGGCGCCCACGGCTACGCGCGCGAGGTCATCGAACTTGTCGCCCCCCGCTACGACGCCCAAAAACATGGCCCGGCGGCCGGCCTCAACCTTCTCCAGGCGTACCTGGCCACGCGGGATCTCGAGCCGGCGCAGCATCTCCTCGATCTCCTTTTCGCCCTCCAGCGCCCCGAACTTGAGGACCGCCTGCTGGGCTTCTCCAATGTCATCGCCGACCTGATGGCATCCGTCCCGGTCGATTTCTCGCCGGCCAACGAGGCCGAACGAAAGGTCAACATGATCACCATCAGCAAGCCGATGTGGGCCTACGGCCTCGAGGCGGTGACGCCGCCGCTCGTCCCGGCCAAGGAAGGAAAGATGCGCCGCGTGGTTTTCGCCCAGTGGTCGGTGCCGGGACTCGAGAATGCAGAGGAACGCTCGGCCCGGGCGGAGGACGATCTCGGGCGCCTCGTCCGCGGCCTGCCGCTGGTTTTCGCGGAGATGTTCAATTTCAGCGCCGGCTACGAACCAACGGCGGCCGTCGGGGTGACGTCGGAAAAGCACTACATATTGTTCCCGGTGGAGTGGCTCGCGGAAAACGTGCGCCAGCTCCACGAGACGACGGCCGGCGGGCTCGACTACGCGATCACCGGCGCGGTGCGCAACCGGAACGACGACTACGAGCTTCATCTCCGGATCTGGGAGGTGCGGAAATCGCGTGAACTGAAGTCGATCAAGGTGCGCTGGGATCCGATGACCGCCGATGCCGTGCTGGGCCAACTGCTCGGGCAATTGCGCGGTTACATGGAGTGGACGGCGCTCCCGCCCGGGGCGGCCCTTCCCTACGCGCCGCCGGCCGCGCCGCTCGCCTACACGATGGCGCTCGGCTCGGCGCTCACGCTTTTTCTCGGCGAGAAGAACCTGCTGGCGCCGGATCAGGTCGCCACGACGACAAAAAGTTTTCTTCCCGCCGCCGGGGACATCCGCGGCCGGCTCGCCTTGTTGACCGGCGTGCAGCGCCTGCGGACCCGTGGCGCGGTGGTGGACGCCGCCGATCTCGCCGAGCTGAAGGCGTGGCTGGCCTCGGATGAGGCGCGCGCCCTCGGGCTGGCGGGCATCGAGCCCTGATCAGGGCGCGGCGCCCGCGAGCTGACCGCAACCGGCCGCGATGTCGATCCCGCGGCGCTGGCGAATCGTGCTGGGCAGGTCGTAGCCCGTGAGGACCGCCTGGAAATGCCGGGCGGCGTCCCGGCCGGTCGGTTCACCGTCGTAGCCGCCGACGGGATTCAGCGGAATCAGGTTAACCTGCGCCTCCTGTCCCTGCAGCAACCGGCCGAGTTCGTGCGCGTGGTCCGCGGAATCGTTTATTCCGGCAATCAGCGTCCACTCGTAGAAAATGCGGCGCCCGCGGCGCGCGATGTAATATCGGCAGGCCTCCATCAGCTCGTCGAGCGGCCAGCGTTTCGCCACCGGAATCAACGCGGCGCGGCCGGCCTGGCTGGCGGCGTGCAGCGACACCGCGAGATGGACCGGCCGGTCCTCGTCCGCCAGCCGGACGATCCCGGGAACGACGCCGACCGTGCTCAGAGTTATCCGCCTCGTGCCGAGCGCGAGTCCCGCCGGATCCTGCAGGATGCCGATGGCGGCCATGACCGCGTCGTAGTTGTGGAGCGGCTCGCCCATGCCCATCAGCACAATGTTGCGCAGGCGTTCATGCCGGATGTGGGCGGACGGGCTTTCAGGTCGCGCGAGTGCACCGCCGGTTCCGGCGGCGCGCAGTTCCCGATCGACCTGCAGGGCCTGCGCCACGATTTCACCCGCCGTGAGATGACGGCCGAAGCCCATCCGGCCGGTCGCGCAGAACACGCAACCCATGGCGCACCCGGCCTGGCTGCTGATGCACGCGGTCACCCGCCCGGCATAGCGCATGAGCACGCTTTCAACCTGCCGGCCGTCGCCCAGGGAAAGCAGGTACTTGCGCGTATAGCCGTCGGAACTGTGCGTCTCGGTGGCCACCGGCGGAAGCGTGAGTGTTATCCGCTCCTCGGCGTGGGCCCGAAACCGGGCCGGCAGGTCGGGCATGCGGGACCAGGCGTCGACACCCCCGACGTAGACATACGACCACAGGCGCGCGCCATGGACCTTCGGAAAACCCCAGCGGGATACCTCGTCGAGCCAGGCGGCGCGCGAAAGGTCATGAAAGCTGGCGCGGGAATCGGACAAGCGGCCTCTCCCTTGCGCCGGATGGAGGGGAAAGGCAATCCGGCTTCACCGGGGCAGGATCTCCCGCCGCCGCATTGACCGCAGGACGCGACGGAATCCTCGAGCGGCCTTTCCAAATGAATCGTACGGCCATGAATTGACGCGCAGTTTGCGCTGCCGGAAAAAGGCTTCCAGCATGGCGCATGCGTGCGAAAATCGTGCTCGCCGGCGGAAACGGGTTTCTCGGCCGGTCGCTGGCGCGAAATCTTGGGCAGCGCGGCTATGAGGTGGTGATACTGACCCGCCATCCGGGTTCCGACCCGGCAGGGTGTACCGTCTTTTGGGATGGCCGGAATCCGGGTCCGTGGATGGCGGAAATTGAAGGGGCCCGCGCGGTCGTGAATCTCACGGGCCGCAGCGTGAACTGTGCCCCGACTGCGGCCAACCGGGCGGAGATCATGTCCTCGCGCGTCGACTCGGTGCGCGTGCTGGCGGCCGCGATCGCGGCGGCGAGCCGGCCCCCGCCGGTTTGGCTGCAGTCCAGCTCGCTGGCGATCTACGGAAACCCGGGCGACGTCGTGTGCGACGAGAACGCTCCGCCGGCCGATGATTTCTCCGCGCAAGTATGCCGCCAATGGGAAGCCGCGCTTCCCGCCGGCCCGGCGCGACCGGTGATCCTGCGGATCAGCCTGGTCCTGGCGCCGGCGGGAGGGGCGCTGGGGCCGCTCGCCCGGCTGGTGCGGCGATTCCTCGGTGGATCCGTGGGCCCCGGTCGCCAATACGTGAGCTGGCTGCACGAGGACGACATGAATGCGGTGTTCGTCGACGCGATCGAGCGCGACGACTTCGCGGGTGCATACAACATCTGCACGCCGAATCCGGTGCCGAATGCCGAATTGATGCGTGAACTCCGCCGCGTGTTGCGCCGGCCCTGGAGCCCGCCGGCGCCGACGTGGGCGGTGCGGATCGCCGCGCGATGGTTCATGCGCACCGATCCGGAGCTGGCGCTCACGGGCCGTCGATGCGCGCCCGCCCGCTTGATGACACGGGGATTCCAATTCCGATTCCCGGAATTGCGGCCGGCGCTCGACGATCTCGTTCGCCGCGGACTTTGAGTGCGGAAAGACCGGGCCCTTTGGACCCGGCTACATTGGAGCCGGCGGTGGCGGGCATCGCGGATGTAGCCGGGGGCGCCAGACCCCGGGACGGTGGGCGTCGGTTTCCAGACCGACGAATCGCCGATGGGGACATCGGCAACCACCGGGCCGTCCCGGCTAGGCGAATGAGTCCGGTCGAAGCCCGAGACGCGTTGCCTTTTCGACGCGAGGGGCCAGCGTCCGCGGCGTGGAGTGGCTGCAAAAATTCGTCCAAGCGTTCATCCCGTTGTTCGTCGCGATCGACCCGATCGGCCTGACGGCGATTTTCCTCGGGCTGGGCCAGCAGCTCGACCCGGCGCGACGTCAGCGCGTCGCCGATCAGGCGGTGTGGACGGGTGGATTGGTGGCGCTGGGATTTCTTTTTCTCGGCCAGACCGCGTTCAAGGCTGTCGGCATATCCGTATCCGATTTCCAGATTGCGGGCGGGCTGATCCTTTTTCTCCTCGCCGCCAAGGATCTCGTGCTCTCAGCCGCCGAACCCGAGAAGATGCCCGCGGATTTCGGCGTCGTGCCGCTCGGCATGCCGCTGATCGCCGGACCCGCCTCGATCACCACGCTGCTCCTGCTGGCGCAACTGGTCGGGACCTGGGTGTCACTCGCCGCACTGGCCGCCAATCTCGGGGTGGTCGTGCTGCTGCTGCATTACAGCGACTGGTGCGGACGCACCATCGGGGGCACCGGCATGCGCGCGATCTCGAAGATCATCTCGATGCTGCTCGCCGCGATCGCGGTGGCAATGATCCGCCAGGGGCTGAAGAGCTGACGGTGGAAAGCTGCCTGGCTGAAGGACTGAACAGGGAGGACAGCAGTCAGAAGTCAGCGGTCAGAGGGCAGAGGTCGGAAATCGGAGACGAGATCCGGTCCCTGAGAGGCGAGTAGCGCTGGCGAAAGGGCAGCGTTCAATGCTCATGCGGTTGAGCCAAGGTGGAACCGGACCTCCGGGCCGGTTCTCCTGTGAAAGCCTTGCGAACCCGCCCGGAGTGTATGGACCGGAGACATGGGTTCCACCATTCAGTCCACGTCTTGTCACTCGTAAGAGTGCATCCAACTGCATGAGTCCGGCTCAGGCGGTCTTCCCCGGCCCGGTCTCTGACCGCTGGCTTCTTACTTCCCTCTTCAGCCTTTAGCCGGCGAACGTCGTCAGCAGGTCCGCGTAAATTTGCGCGGACTGCACGAGATCCCGGGCGCGGGCGCGCTCGTCGACCGCGTGGTAGTCGAATCCACCCGGGCCGTAGCCGACCGTCGGGATGCGCAGATGCTGCGCGAAGAAATGCATGTCGTTGAAACCGGTCGAGACCGTCGGCACCGAGGGACGGCGGCGGACGCGGCCGACGGATTCCTGCATCGCCTTGAAGAACGGAGACGAAGGCGGACTGTAGCACGAGAAATTCTCGGAAATCTTGTCGACGCTGATGTGGCAGCCGGGAATCCGGCGCGCCGCGGTCTGGAGCGCGTGGCGCAGGTCGCGTTCCGCGTCCCGGAGGTTTTCCACCGGCAGGACACGCCGGTCGACCGTGAACGAGCCCAGCGCGGGGACCGTGTTGACCTTGCCGCCGGCGCCTGAGGAAAAAACGCCGCCGAGATTGAGCGTGGGGTGCATCGTCTTGCCTTCCGGCGTGCGGAATTTTTTGCGCGCAAGCACTTGTTTGTAGCGGTCCAGCGCGAGCACCAGCGCGGACATTTTCTCGAGCGCATTGACGCCCTTTTCCGGCGTCGAGCCGTGGGCCGGGACGCCGTGGACGTTCACGTTCAGCCAGACCACGCCATTGTGGCCGCAGCAAACCGCGTCGCCTTCGCCGCCCTCCCCGACGATCGCATAGTCGGCGCGGAGCCGGCCGTGGTCCACGACCCAGTTCGAGCCGAGCACGCTGTCCGTTTCCTCGTCCGCCGTGAACGACACCTCGACATTGCAGCCCGGATTGGTGCGGGTCGCGCGAAGCGCCTTGCACGCAAAAACTATGCTCGCGATCGCGCCTTTCATGTCTGCGGTGCCGCGTCCGTAGACCCAGCCTTTGGCGACCCCGGGAGTGAATGCGTCGCCAAAACGCCAGTCGCCGGAGACCGGCACGACATCGTAGTGGGCGTTGAGGTGAACGGTTTTCCTGGCGCCAGCGTTCCAGAAGCCGATCACGTTGTAGCGCGGATAGGCGAGCTGGTCGGGCTGCACCTTCTTTTGCAGCCGGCGGGGAATCTCGATGCGACGGACCTCAAAACCCAGCGCGGCCAGGCTTTTGGCTAAAAACTCCGTGCAGGGCCCGTAATTCTCACCCGGCGGGTTGACGGTGCGGAAACGGATCAGTTGCTGCAGGAAAGCGACCAGATCGGCCTCGTGGTCCAGAAGGTAGCCCTTGGGTGTCATGGCTGGAAGTGACGATCGTAAATCAGCTTCAACACCGTGAGGCCAGCCATCACGAGGAAAATCGGGCGCACGAATCGCGCGCCCCGGGTGACCGCGATGGACGCGCCGAGGCGGCCACCGATAAGTTGCCCCGCCCCAAGGGTTAACCCTGGAACCATGAGCACTTTTCCCGCCAGCGCGAAGACACCCAGGGCGGCGGCATTGCTGGCGAAGTTCATCACCCGCGCGTGGGCGGATGCTTTCAGGAAATCGAGGCCCAGCAAAAAGACGAATGCGACCATCCAGAAGGTCCCGACACCCGGCCCGAAGAATCCATCGTAAAACCCCAAGACGGCGCCGCAGAGCAGGTAAAATGGCAGGCGCGCGAGAGTCCGGCGGGCCGGCGCGGCGCCAAGGTTGGGCCGGAAAGCGGCGAGAATCACGATCGCCCCGAGCAGCCAGGGGATGACGCGGCCAAGGAAATCCGACGACATGAGCGAGGCGGTGCAGGCACCTCCGATGGACGCCAGGGCCGTGATGGTGATCCCGAGCCGGCAGTCGCGCAGCGTAACGGCGCCCTTCTGGTCGTACATCCACGACGAGGATGCCGTGCCGAACACCGCGCCAAGTTTGTTGGTTCCGAGGACAATCGGCGCGGGCATGCCGGTCGACAGCAGAACCGGCACGGTGATCAGGCCGCCGCCGCCCGCGATGGCATCCACCGTCCCCGCCGCCAATCCGGTGAAAAAAAACAGGACGTAGTGAAGGACGTTGATGTCGGTCATGGTCGGGCCGAGGAAACGATTGCGGCCGGGGCAATCCCAAGCAGTGTGCGGGGCCGTGGAGTCGTTGCAAAGCCTCATCGGGCGCCTCGGGCTGCAACCGCTCCCGCGCGAGGGAGGCTGGTTCCGCCGGTATTTTGTCAGCCCCGAATGCGACGTGCACGGCCGGCCCCGGCGGTCCGCGATTCATTTTGCGATGGCCCTGGCCGACTTTTCCGCGCTGCACCGTCTGGCGACGCCGGAAATCTGGACCACCGTCGATGGGGCTCCGGTTGAACTGGTGATGTTGAGCGATCATGGCCCGGCGCGGACCGTGCGGCTCGGGCGGAATCATGATCGGGGCGAACAGCGATCGGTCGAAGTGCCAGGCGGCGTCTGGCAGGGAGCGAGGACGACCGGAGAATGGTCGCTGGTGGACTGTGCGATGGAACCGGCCTGGGTCGAAAACGAGTTTGAGCTCGGCGATCGCGGGCAACTGGCACGGGAATTTCCCGCGGCCGCCGATTTGATCGCGGCATTGACCCGAGTTCCGGGGGAGCGCTGACCCTGTCCGGCCCGGGATCTCGCGTTCCCCGTGATCCCATTCGCGCGCATCGAAATCCGTGGCGAGTTGAAGTGCGGAATCTGCCATCCATCCGCCGGGTTACCTTTGACACCCTGCGCGGCCCGAGGCAGGATGGACCGACCATGGCGTTAGCGGACATGCGCAAAGACTACGGCCTCGCCGGCTTGACGGAGAAGGACTTGGCCAAGGATCCGTTCCGCCAGTTCGAGCGTTGGTTCCAGGAGGCGGAGGCCGCGAAGGTGACGGAGCCCAATGCCATGGTGCTGAGTACAATAGGCCGCGAGGATAAGCCGAGCTCCCGGGTCGTTCTGCTCAAGGGATTCGACAGCCGGGGCTTCGTGTTTTACACAAACTACGACAGCCGGAAGGGTCGCGAGCTCGAACACCAGCCAGAGGCCGTGCTGCTGTTCCCATGGATTGCCCTCGAGCGGCAGGTCATCGTGGAAGGCCGCGTGAAGCGCACGTCGCGCGAGGAGTCCGAAGCCTATTTTCATTCGCGTCCGCGGGCCAGCCAGCTCGCTGCCTGGGCTTCGCCGCAGAGCGCGCTGATTGCGAGCCGGGCGGTCCTTGAGGAGAGTTACCGGACGGTGGAGAAAAAATACGACGGCCAGGAGATCCCGCTGCCGCCGAACTGGGGCGGATTTCGCCTCGATCCCACCGCGGTCGAATTCTGGCAGGGCCGGCGCAGCCGCCTGCACGACCGCCTGCGATACCGCCGTGACGAGGCGGGCGGCTGGACGATCGAACGTCTCGGTTCCTGAACTGATGCCCGCGTCGCGGAAGAAATCAAGGGTCACGGCCCGGGTGCGACTCCCGCTGGAGGTCGAAGCCCTCGCGCGCTCGATTGAGACGATCAATGACGCGGCGGTCATCACGCGCGATACCTGGGACAACGCCGGCGTGGAAATCGTGCGGGCCAATCCGGCTTTTGCCCGGCTCACCGGCTACGCGACCGGACGCATCGCCGGCAAAAACACGCGGCTGCTGCACGGGCCGCGGACGGAACTCGCGCTTCGCTCGACGCCGGGCTGGGCGGAAGCAGGCGAAGGCTGGCTGCATCGCAAGGATGGCACCGCGTTTTACGCCGCGTGGAGCTTCAATCCCATCGGCGGAAAGGATGCCGCCGGCGGCTTTCTGCTGGGATTCTATCGCGACCGCTCGGAATTGCACCAGTTGCAGGAGGCGCTGCTGCATTCCCAGAAACTCGATGCCATCGGCCAGCTTGCGGCCGGCGTGGCCCACGACCTCAACAACCTGCTGTCGATCAGCAACGGCTACTGCGAGATCCTCGCGAAGAAACTCGGTGCGCTCCCCGCGGCGCAAAAGGACCTCGCCGAAATTCATCAGGCGGGGCTGAAGGCGTCCGCAATCACGCGGCAGATGCTCGACTTCAGCCGGCGCCAGGACACCGAGTCGTGCGTCGTCAGCGCCAACACGCTGATCCGCGAGATCGCCGGGATGGTCGGACGCGTCATGGGCGACCGCGGCAAGGTCGAGCTGCGTCTGGCGTCGGATCTCGGCAACATGCGCATTGACCCGACGCAGTTCCAGCAGGTGCTCCTGAACCTCTGCTTCAACGCGCGCGACGCCATGCCGGACGGCGGCAAGTTGACGGTGCGGACCTTCCGCGAGGATCGCGAGAATGCCGGAGCGCTCAATTCCGGCGGGTGGGTGGTGGTCCAGGTGACCGACACCGGCATGGGCATGTCGCCCGCCGTGCGGCGCCGCATCTTCGAGCCATTTTTCACGACCAAGTCGCGCGGCACCGGTTTCGGGCTTTCCACCGTGATGGGCATCGTGAAACGCGCGGGAGGCGAGGTCACCGTGCGAAGCACCGCCGGGGCGGGGAGCACCTTCGAACTGCGGTTTCCCGAGACGGCCGAGCCCGTGCAGCCCGCCAGCCACCCGGTGCCCGCGGAGGCGGCGCCCAGCGAAGGCATCTGGCTGATCGAATCGGATCTCCTGCAGCGCAAGATGATGTCCGGTATTCTCGCGATCGACGGCTACCGGCTCAACGAGTTTGCCCAGCCGGCGGAAATTTTCGACCAGCCCCCGGCCGGCACTCCCGCGCTGCTCGTGATCGACGGGTCGGCGCCGCGCGCGGGCGAACTGGTGCGCTGGCTTCTCGGGCGCAACCGCGCGCTGCGCGTGCTCGCGCTCGCGGGAGAAATGCCGCCGGCGGTGGTCAAGGACCTGCCCGCGCAGTCGGTCGGACACCTGCCCAAGCCTTTCGCATTGCGCGCCCTCCTGCGCGAGGTGCGGGCGTTGTTGGACGGTGACCGGTAAAGAAATTGCCACGGCGCCCGCGGCAGCCTAGGGGTTGAATGAGCCGTATGGATGCATCCGCCATCTCGTCCATCCTGCGCCCCGGCCAGCGCGCCCTGGCGGCGATCGTGTTCACCGACGTCGTCAGCTTCAGCGCCCGGATGCAGGACGGCGAGGAGCGGACGCTCAAGCTGCTCGAGCGCGATTTTGCGGCGATGCGGGATTTTTGCCGGCAGCACGACGGCGCCGTGCTCAAGACCACGGGCGACGGGCTGCTCATGTACTTCTCAAGCGCGGTGCAGGCGGTGGCCTGCGCGCTGACCATCCAGCGGCACTTCGCCGACTGGACCAAGACACGGCCCGCCCACGAGGTCCTCTCCCATCGCGTCGGCATCCACCTCGGCGATGTTTTTGTCAGCGAGCAGGACGTGATGGGCGACGGCGTGAACGTCGCGGCGAGGCTGCAGGCGGAGGCGCGTCCCGGCGGCATCTGCATCTCCCAGACGGTCTACGACGTCGTGAAGAACAAGCTCGAGCTGCACGTCACGAGCCTCGGCCCGCGCGAACTCAAGAACATGGCCGAGTCGGTCCACGTCTACCGTCTGCTGCTCGACGCGCAGTCGCTGCGAGCCGCGCAGACGGCCGAAATGGCGGAACGGGTTTCGGACGCGGTGCGTTCCGTCACGCCGGGCCTGGGCAGCTTCAAGTCCTTGTTGCTGCGGCCGGCGGTGCGGCTCACGGCGATCGCGGTTCTCGTGGTGCTGCCGGTGGCGGCACTCGCATGGTTGTGGCACGCCCACGCGCTCGCCCATCGGCGACAGGCGGAGGCCGAGGCGGTGCGCGCGGCGATTGCCGTCGTCGTCGCCAATCCGTCCCCGAACGCGGGTCGCGACGTCGAGGAACTGAACCGCGTGCTGGCGGAGGACTCGCGGCCGTCCCGCCTGATCCACGGGGACTATCTCGATAATTTCAATTTCGCCGGACTCGTCCGGTTTTTGCGCACCCGGGCGGCCGACGGCGGCATGCCGGCCCCGCTGCCCGCGCTGCTGAAATCCGCCGAGCAGATGGCCGCCGCGAAAGGATGGATGATCGCGGAGCTGCAGGGATACACGCAGCAGCAGCCGCTCCGGATCTACGAGCTTTCGGGAACCGCGCCGAAGGAACTGCATGTCTTCACGGAAATGGACCGGAGGTTGTATTTTGTCTGGGGCGGTGCCGTGCTCGGCCGCGAGTGGGGCGACGTCAAGCCGGCCTGGGTCGCGGCCGTGCTGGTCGGCACCCTCCGGAATGCGCGGACGCCGCCGGATCCGCAGGTCGTGAACGGCGCCCTCGCCTTCGCGCGAATCTACGGCGAGCCCGAGGTGGCCTCCGCACTCATCAGCCGCCATCCGCGCCTCCCGCCCGTGGACTGAACCGGGGGTTGCACCTGCGGATTGGTGGCGAATGTAGCCGGGTCCGCAGGGCCCGGGAAACGGCAGGCGTCCGGCCAGGTGGTCGGCGACGTCCCCATCGACGATTGTTGGGCGGCGTCGGTGTGGAAACCGGCGCCCACCAAGGATGTCTCGATGCACGCGCGGAACCGGGGTCTGGCGCCCCCGGCTACACCTACGGATTGGTGGCGAATGCAGCCGGGTCCGCAGGGCCCGGGAAACGTCAGGCGTCCGGCCAGCGCCCGATTCTCCGCCTGCGCCGCACAATCCCGGATTGCCCGGCAGCCGACATTCGGGACAACGTTGAGGCGATGAACCTCCATGTGCTTCCGCATCGGACTGGCGGGGCGGCCGAAAACATGGCCCTCGATTTTTTGCTGCTGCAGCGCTACCCGGAAGCGACGCCGCGATTCCGCCACTACGACTGGCGCCGTCCGGCCTGCACGTTCGGGTTCAGCCAGAAAATCGGATTTGTCCGCGCCCACCTGCCGGCCGAGAACCTGGAACTGTGCCGGCGGCCCACCGGCGGCGGGATCGTCGATCACCGCAACGACTGGACCTATTCGCTCGTGATTCCGCGGGGCCACGCCCTGTACGACGAGACGGCGACCCAATCCTATCGCGTCGTGCACGAGGCGCTCGTCGTCGCGCTCGTGGCGTGCGGTCAGCCGGCGGTGCTTCAGCCGACCCGGCCCGAACCCGACGCCGAGGCGGAGGCCGGTCCGTTTGGCGTGTGCTTTCAACGGGCTGAAATCCACGACGTCGTGAACCCCGCCTCCGGCGCGAAGATCGCCGGCGCGGCCCAGAAGCGCAACCGCAACGGGCTGCTGCTTCAGGGTTCGCTCGAAAAAGCGGTCGTCAGCCCGATCGACTGGGAAACGTTCCATGCGCGGTTTGCCGAGGCGGTTGCGCGCCTGCTGCGCGTGCCTGTGACCAACGTCCCCTGGCCGGAACTCGATGAGTCCGAGGTTGAGGGCCTCACCGAACAGTATTCGTCGCCGGAATGGATGGAATACCGGTAGAGCGGATGGGATTTCCGGGGAGCTCGCCAACGGCCTGCGCAAGCGCAGGCCCTGCATCCGCGGGCTTGGTCAAAATGTCCGTGAGCTGTAGGGTCGCCCGCTTGCGGCGACCGCGTTCGATCGAACGTGAATCCGTGGGCACGTACGAACGGCCCGCGCAAGCGCAGGCCCTACATCCGCAAGCCTGATCAGAGATGTCCGTAAACTGCAGGGTCGCCGCTTGCGGCGACCGCGGGCCCTTTCTCCAATGACGACCGCCCTTTGCGCGAAGCCGGCTCCCCGGCGTCAGGCCAGGGCCGGCACGGTGAAGGGCGCCCGATAATCGCGGGTGAGCAGCGCGTTTGCCTTTTCCGCCATCGGCCCGGTGAATTCCTCCGTCGTGGTGTCGATCGGCAGGGCCGCGCCCAGCGTCAGCGGCGTCACTTGCAGGTCGATTTGATTGGCGGCGAGATGTTCGCGGACGCGATCGACCGTCTCGGCCAGGGCGGCGTTCCCGTGCACGGCATCCTGCAGCTCGCCCGGAGTCGTCAGGTGGCCGACGCGATGCGAAATGTTGCCAAGATGACAAAGCGCGCTCGACACCCGGCCCTCCGAAATCGGCGCGGTCAGGTCCGACATCTTCCGGCTGCGCACCACGGAGATGAAATTGGCCATGTTGCGATCCTCGCCGCGGAACTCGCGGATCGTCTTCCCGTCGCGATCGACCGCATGGGCGACAAAATATCCGTCGGTCAGCAGCGCGCCACCCTCGCATTCGATGACATTGCCGATGTCGATCCCACGAAAGCGGTCCATGGTGTTGGCCATCGCCCCGGCCGCTTCGGCTCCGGTGAGTCCCGCAGGTGCCTCCGTGGGCTCGCCGGCTTTTTTCGGCAGGCCGCGCACCTCGAAAATCACCGGCGCGGTCGCATAATCGTACCAGATGACCTGCGTGTTCGGCGTCTCGCCATCATCCTTGTAACCCAGGCGGCCGCCCACGCTGAGCACGTGCCGCGGAAAACCCGCTTCACCCAGGAACCAGCGCGCGACATCGAGCTGATGCACGCCCTGGTTGCCGACATCCCCGTTACCGGTGGGCCACTGCCAGTGCCAGTCATAATGCAGGCTCTTCCGCCGCAACGGCGCGAGCGGCGACGGGCCGCACCAGAGATTGTAGTTCACCGTATCGGGGATCGGTTGCGGACCGACGGTCAGGCCGATGCTTTGCCGGCGCTTGTAGCAGAGTCCGCGGGCGACCTTGATCGGGCCAAGGTGGCCGGCGCGAATCCACTCGACCGCCTCGACCATGCCGGCGCCGGACCGGATCTGCATGCCGGCCTGCACGACGCGCCCGTATTTCGTCGCCGCGGCCAGCAGTTGCCGTCCTTCCCAGACATTGTGCGAGACGGGTTTCTCGACATAAACGTCCTTGCCGGCCTGGCAGGCCCAGATCCCCATGAGCGAGTGCCAGTGGTTTGGCGTCGCCACCGTGATGGCATCGATGTCGGGCGACGCGAGCAGTTCGCGGATGTCGGTATAGGCGGTGACGCCCGGGCCGACCGACTTGATCGTCCGCGCGAGCACGGCCGTGTCGGCATCGCACACCGCCACCACGCGCGCGTCGGGCACGGCGCGCAGATACTGGAGATGCGTCTGGCCGCGGCCATTCAGCCCCACGACCGCCACCCGCACCTTGTCATTGGCGCCGAGGACGCGGCCCCACGAGCGGACCGAAAGCGAGGCACCTGCTGCGGCGATGGCGGTGGTCTTGAGAAAAGCGCGGCGAGTAAGGGTTTTCATGGGGCAGGCGAAAAATCTAACCCGCAATCGGCGGCCGCCGCAAATGCGATTTCGAGCGGGGCTTTCCCCGCGAAGGCTGATGGCCGCAATTGTAGCCGGGTCCGCAGGGCCCGATTCCAGGACTGCGAATGCCGGATTGATCCGGGGTCTGGCGCCCCCGGCTACAGCACGCCGGCGACGAGCGGTCGCGCCGCGCTCGGATATGCGCCCTTTGCGGCGAAGATTGCCGGCGCCAATCAATCCAGCCAGCCGCCGGTCGCCTGCAAGGGGGCCAGCTTGCCGGTTCGCGTGATCCAAATCGCCACCGCATGACGCGGAACCGTCGAATCACGATCGTCCGGAAGCACCAGGTCGGCCACGCCATTGTGCAACGGGGCGGAGACAATCCGCAACACCACGAAGTCATGGCGCAACTCCCGGCCCCGGTTTTCACCGGCCCGCACTTTTGAGGTGATCCCGGCCCCCAGCAGGGCGGCGTGCACCTCCCCGGAACCCGCTCCGGCAAAGCGCACGGTCACGCGCCGGTCGTCGCCGACGGTCGCGGTCAGCAGGCCGGCCTTGGCGGCCGGATCGCCTTCGGGCAAGGCGCGGGAAGTCATTTCTATTCCGTCGAGGACAAAACAGGGCGTGTACACCGAGTCCGATCCCCAGGCGCCGGAGTACGCATATTCGCGCGCCGTGAATTCCTTCGTGGAAAAACGATCCGGCCAGCCCAACTGGTTCCAATAGTCGACATGCCAGCCGAGCGGGACGAAGTCGGTCCACAGCCCGCGCTGGTCGCGCAGGTTGCCCAGCCATTCATCCGCGGGCGGGCAACTGCTGCAGCCTTCGGACGTGAAAAGTTCAATCACGTGCACGCGGGCCGGTCCGCTGGAAAACTCCTTCGGAGCCGCCGGTGCCAGGGACAGGCTCCCCAGGAACAAGGCGGAAAAGACGGCACTCTTCATGGGGAAGGGAGACACCGCCGCGGCGAAAATTCCCCTTTTTTCGTGTGCTCGCCGAGTGTTTCGCCGAGAATGGCCGCGTCCATGACCATTGACCGCCCCGGGCTCATCGTCGCCGACCGCTGGAAAGACTACCAGCTCCTCGACTGTGGTGACGGAATGAAGATGGAAAAATGGGGTCCCTACACGCTGGTCCGCCCCGACCCGCAGATCATCTGGCCTCGTGAGGGTGCGAAAGAGAAGGGTGCGCACGGAGGCTGGACGGGCTGGGACGGATACTACCACCGGAGCGAAGCGGGCGGCGGGAAATGGGAGTATCGCCGCCCCCTGCCCGATCACTGGACCATCGGGTACGGCAGCGTCACGTTCCGCATCCAGCCGACGAGTTTCAAGCACACCGGGCTTTTCCCCGAACAGGCGGTCAACTGGGATTGGTTTTCCGAGCGGATTCGCGCCGCGCGGGCCGCGGGCCGCGAAGTCAGAGTGCTCAATCTTTTCGGCTACACCGGCGCCGCCACGGTCGCCGCCGCGGCCGCCGGCGCCTCGGTCTGCCACGTCGATGCAGCCGAGGGCATGGTGAAATGGTGCCGCGAAAACGCCGCGCTCTCCGGGCTCGGCGAGGCGCCGATCCGCTACATCGTCGACGACTGCCTGAAGTTTGTCCGGCGCGAACTGAAGCGCGGGCGAAAATACGACGCGATCATCATGGACCCGCCGACCTACGGGCGCGGTGGGGGCGGCGAATTGTGGAAACTGGAGGATCATTTGTGGGGCCTCCTGTCTGAATGCCGCGAGGTGCTCAGCGACCGCCCGCTGTTTTTCCTGGTCAACGCCTACACCGCGCGGCTCTCTCCCTCCGTCGTCGTCAACCTTCTCGCCGGCATTTTGGGCGACGCGGGTGGCCGCATCCACGGCGGCGAAGTCGGGCTGCCGGCCAGGCGTGACGGAAAAATCCTCCCCTGCGGAATCTTTGGCCGCTGGGAAGCGGCTTGAGCGATACTGTCGCGCCTGATCAAATCCACTCGGGCGAGTCTCCCATTGGACGGGGAAGGGATCGATCTCCAGTTTGAGCCGCCAAATTTGCACGTCACCGGGGGCACCTGAAAGGGCCGCTCAAGTTGCGGACGTGGATCCCTTGGTCACGCCACGGCCGAGGGGCGACCTCATTTGCCATGTTCCAAACGGGCCAGCTCGCCGTTGCGCATGTCAACCGCTTCGGACCGAGGATTGCCCGTGTAGGCAAGTCGATCCTTCAATCTGAGCAGCGGTCGCTCAAAGAGGTGATACGACAGCACCGCGATGGAAAATGTCAGCCCAAGACGGATGGCATCCAGCCAAATATCGCGCAGAGGCGGCATCCATCTGTTGTAAAGGGCGGCATGCACGAGATAAAGAGCCCACGCGTGCCAGATATAGAGACCGTAACTGATACGGCCGATATAAGCTAGCGGCGACCATTCCAGGAGCCGGACATTCGTCGAGGCCACCCATCCGACCAATCCGGCGAAGAACACGGCCAGGGCGGTGGTGAAACTCGGATTCGAAGCATTCAGGTCGACCGAATGGCCGGCCGAAAAATGCGCTGGCCACAGGAAAAGGCCGGCCAGATAGAGGCCGCCCACCGCCAGCATCACGGTCGCCAGCGTCTTGAGTCTGCCCGCTCCGTCGGTGGGCAGAGCGAGCGCGGCTCCGAGGCAGAGGGGGGCCAGATTGGAGCTGAGAGGCGCAAACGCCACCACATGGGTATGCGTATTGAGGTAATATTGTGAAATCGCCGAGGCGGGAACCAGCAGGATGATGACATTCCGCAGCCACAATTTCGGAATAAAATACACGGCGAGCGGCCAAAGCAGGTAGAACTGCTCCTCCACGGCGAGGGACCAGGTGTGGACGAGCTCCTGGCCCGGACTGAGTGAGAATCCATTTCCCCCCAGATAATAATTTTGCGTGTAGGTGATGAAGTACAGCCATCCTCCGGCATGCGTGCCGAAGAACCGGCACCAGGCAAAAACCACTGCCAGGTAAAGGTAGTAAAGCGGGAAAATTCGCAGGGTTCGCCGGAGATAGAATGTGCCGAAGAATGCCATGGGCCGAGCGGATCGGTTGCCGAGGAGGATTCGGGTGATGAGGAAACCCGACAGGACAAAAAACAAGGTGACGCCGCTCCATCCATAGGCGAACGCCGGCCAGCCAAGATGATAGAAGATGACGCTCAGCACGGCGAGCGCCCGGACGGAATCCAGTCCGTTGATATGTTTCATCGGAAATGTGGCGGGCCGGCTGTGGCCCAAGGCATGAAAAGACGTTGGACGAGCGGCCCGGGCAAGGCCAAAGGGGTGAGCGTCCGGCCGAGTGCCTCGTGACAGGGCCTTAATGGCAACCGATCCATTCCGGGCTACTACTCCGCGACGTGCTTATCAGGTTGCCGGCAATGACCAATCAGAACGACCCCCGGGCGTTGACCCCGATGCGCTGGTCCCCGCCGTCGGCATCGTAAGCGTCGCCATTACGCTTCGCCGGCAGGCATAGATGTCACCGTTACGCTCTGCCTCGCGCGGAGGTTTCATCATTGCGACCCGTCAACGAGGCACCCGGCTGGACACTTGCGTACTTCCCGTTTCTCTCCGGTTTCCAGCAGCTCAGTCGTAAGAGGTATATGGGTTACCATTACGTAAGCGTCGCGATTGCCCGGCTCGACAAGTCGAACGGCGCAGGCTCTTTCCCGCCGGAACGCTCGGCGCGGCCGGAGCGGAACGAGGCTTGGCGAGCGGAGCGCAGCCGCACCGTCCCCGAAGCCGGTTAACGTTACGCCCCACTGCTTGCGCAGATCACTTGCTACGCGGTGCGCCGGTGCCACCCTGACTCGGTGGGTCGTTGAACTTTCGGGCTCCGGCCGCCCTTCAAGAATATGCATGCGTCCACGATCCGATCCCGCGAAGGCCCACAACGTCGCGGGGATCGAGCGTCACCAGTCGATCGCGGGAAGGGGTTCGACCCAAGTTCTATTGGAGCCACCGCCAACTTGTGACACGGGAAAATCGCCTGTGATGATGTCGTCGATACCGCGACGAGAGGATCGGCCGTCGCTTTGACGCCGGCTATGCGTCCGGGTCCCTGTGCGCCAACAAGACGAAGAACAGTGTTTCCTCGTCGACGCGCGGCCGATTAGATGGCCGCCATGAAAACGCTCATCGCGCCCCATGCGCCTGCGGCCATCGGGCCTTATTCGCACGCCGTTCACGCCGGCCCGTTCGTGTTCTGCTCCGGCCAGACGCCGCTCGATCCCGCGACCGGCAAGCTCGTCGAGGGCGACATCGAGCCCCAGACCAGGCAGGTTTTCGCCAACATCCGGGCGGTGTTGTCGGCCGCGGGCCTGACCCTCCAGGACGTGGCCAAGTCGACCGTCTACCTCAAGGATATGGCCGATTTCGCGAAGATGAATGCGATCTACGAGGCCGCGTTCGCCCCGCACAAACCGGCGCGGACCACCATCCAGGCGGGCAAGCTGCCGCTCGATTGCCGCGTCGAGATCGAGGTGATCGCCCACCAGGCGTGACCTTTCGCCGCCTGGGCCCGCTGCTCCTGGCCGCCGCGCTTGCCGGCGGCATCGGCCGGTCCGCCGTCCGGGCGGACGAGGATCCGCTGGCGGCGTTCTCGCGCGATGGAAAATGGAGCGATATCTTCGATTCCGGCGCCCTCACGGTCTATCTGGAGAACGACAAGTTTTTCGCCGGCACCGACCGCCATTACACCAACGGGGCGAAGATTTCGTTCCTCGGTGACACCCGACTGAACGAGTCGCCGCCGTTCGTCCAGTTGGTGGCCAGCGCCATCCCGTGGCTCGCGTCGTCGGCCAAGGACCTCGGCTACAAGGTTGGCGCGGCGGTCGGGCAGAACATCTACACGCCGACCGACATCCATACGTCGGACCCGCAGCCGGACGACCGCCCCTACGCCGCGTGGCTTTATGGGTCGCTCATGTTCCAGGCCGAGAACCCGGCGAACGATGTCCTCCGCATCGTCGAGATCCAGTTTGGCATGGTCGGGCCGTCGGCACTCGGCCGGCAGGTCCAGAACGGCTGGCACAACGTCATCGGCGTCCGGCACGCCGAGGGCTGGGACAACCAGCTCCACAATGAACCCGGACTGGTGCTCACCTGGGAGCGGCGCTACCGGATCAAACGGGTGACTCTCTCGGAAACCCGCCTGAGCGCCGAGTTTCTGGCGGGGGGCGGGATCTCCGCCGGGAACGTGGACACCAGCGCGCGCGCCGGCTGCACGCTGCGCGGCGGCTGGCAGATCCCGTCGGATTTCGGACCCGACATGATCCGCGCCGGCGGCGGCGACTTTGTGGCCGTGACGCGCTCGAGCTGCTATCTCTACGGCGCGGCGCTCGGACGGGCCGTGGCCCGCAATATCTTTCTCGATGGCAACACGTGGCGATCGAGCATGTCGGTCGACAAGCGTCCGCTGGTGGCCGACTTTGACGCCGGTCTTGTCATCCGGATGCCGTGGAGGCTCGGCAGCCTCCGCGGCCTGCAGGTGACGTACGCCCAGGACTACCGCACGAAGGAATTCTATGGCCAGAAGCAGCGCGACGTCTTTGGCTCAATCACCCTGAGCTCCCTGTTCTGACGATGGCCAACTCCGCCGACGCCTACTCCGACCAAGTCACCCGCGCCCTGCAGACCGCGCGCGAACGCAACGGCCCGACGCTGAAAAAGCTGGGCGCGATCATCGGTGAGTCCGTGGCGCGCGGGGGCGTGGTCCACACGTTCGGCAGCGGCCACAGCGAAATCATCTCGCGCGAGATCATCGGCCGCGCGGGCGGCCTGGTGTGTGTCAGCGGCATCTACGACACCACCGGCGGGTTCATCGAGAACCTGGTTGGTTACGGCACCAAACTCGCCGAGCGCTACGACCGGGCGCACGGCCTGCGCGAGAGCGAGACGCTCATCGTCATTTCCAACTCGGGCAAAAACTCGTCCCCGATCGAGATCGCGCTCTACGGACGCGAAAAAAAGATGACGGTCGTGGCTCTGACCTCCGTGGCGATGGCCCAGACCGTCGCCACCGTGCACCCGGACGGTAGGAAACTGCACGAGATCGCGGACCACACGCTCGACAACGGCTGCCCGGCCGGCGATGCGGTCGTGGAGGTTGCCCCGGGTGTGAAGGCCGGGCCCCTTTCGACGGTGGTGGGTGCGTTGCTCCTCAATCTGCTTTCGCTCGAGGTCACCGACTGGCTGGTCGCGCACGGCCATGTCCCGCCCCTGTTGCGGAGCCAGAACCTGCCCGGCGCGATCGAGCACAACCGGGAGCTGGGGCGCAAATACCACGGCCGACTGAGCCGCCAGCTCGCATGAGCCTCAAGATCGGCGTCGACGGCGGCGGAACGAAAACCGAGCTGATCCTCGTCGAGTCGAGCGGCGCCCTCGTCGCCCGGCACACGGCGCCGGGATGCAATCCGAGCCACGTCGGCGCGGAGATGGCGCGCATCATTCTCAGCGAGGCGCTGGTCAACCTGCGCGACGGGCGCGAGATCAGCCACACGCAGCTCTACATGGCGGGCAGTCCCGCATTCTGGCAGGAGACCGCGGCGGTCCTGACTGGATTCGGCCGCGTCACCACCGCGCCCGACTCCGTGCCGGTCGTGGAACTGGCCACGCGGGGAAAACCGGGACTCGTGATGCACGCCGGCACCGGATCGTTCATCGCGGCGCGGACGCCGGACGGGGCGATTCATTATGCCGGCGGACTGGGCTGGAAGATCGGCGATCCCGGCAGCGCCTTCGACCTCGGCCGTCGCGGCATCGCGCACGGCCTGCTCGAGCTGCAGGGCTGGGCCCGGGCGACCGCCCTGAGCGCGGCGCTGCAGGCGCATCTCGGACTCAACGACGCGATCAGCCTGACGCGTTATCTCTACAACGAGGTCGCCGCCAACGGGGAGATCGCCCGTTTCGCTCCGCGCGTGATCGAGCTTGCCCAGACCGGCTGCGTGCCCGCGCAGGCCGCGCTGGCCGCGACGCTCTCGGACATGGTCGAGCAGGCCCGGCTCGTGAGCTCCCGGCTGTTTTCCGGCCCGGCAGTTCCGTGCAGTGTCAGCGGGGCGCTGCTCAACAGCCCGCCGGCGGTCGCTGCCCTGCGGCTGCTGGCGGAAACGCATGACTGGAACGTCGAATATTTCTTCCTGACCGAAGCCCCGATCGAGGGCGTCCGCAGGTTGCTGCTGGCGGCGCGGTGATTTCCGGCCATTCTCGCGCGCATGTGGTGGATCAATGCCCTGTTGTCGGCGGTGTTCGCCGCCTTGACCGCGATCCTCGCCAAGCTCGGCGTCAAGGGCGTCGAGCCGAACGTGGCCACGGCGGTGCGCACGGTCGTCGCGCTGGCGTTGAGCTGGATGGTCGTCGCGTTCCAGGGCAACCTCGGGACGGTCGCGACCATTCCACGCAGTTCCCTCGCTTTTCTTCTGCTGTCGGGATGCGCGACCGGCGCCTCGTGGCTGTTTTATTTCCGCGCGCTGCACTCCGGTCCGGTGGGGCTGGTGAGCGCGGTTGATCGCTCGAGCCTGGCCTTCACGCTGGTCCTGGCGGCGATATTCCTCGGGGAAACGCTCACCCTGCGCACCGCCATCGGCTGCGGGCTGATGCTGGCCGGTCTGGCGGTGATTGCCTGGCCATGAGCAACGTCGTCGCGACGGGAACCCATCTCGCCGAAGCGGAATGGCACGGGCGACGTCGCCGGCACGAGGAGAGGGTGCAGGCGTGGACGGCCGGCCATCGGGCGCGGCGGGCCCGAGGCGAGAAGCATCCCGTCGAGGATTTCCTGTTCGAGTATTATCGCTTCCGCCCGGCCTGGCTGGCCCGCTGGCATCCGGGTCCGGACATCACGCTCGGGGGCGGCTCCGCCCGTGAATTCCTCCGCTGGCCCGAGTACCAGGAAACGCCGGACGGCGTCGCGCTGAACCTGGCGGCGTTTCCGCCGGCGCGCCGGGAGACGGTGGCCTGGCTGCTGCAGCTTCTGCGCCGCTCGCAGGAGCGCCCCCCGCAGTTCGGCTGCTTCGGCCTGCACGAATGGGCGATGGTTTACCGCCTCGAGCCCGGGGCGATCCGGCATTCCGCGTGGCCGCTGCGGCTGAAGGCCGACGACATCGCCCGGGTCGTCGAGGCCCAGCCGCTGCGGTGCACGCACTTCGATGCGTTCCGGTTTTTCACGCCGGCCGCCCGGCCGCTGAACCGGTTGCAGCCGGCGCGTCCGGACGCGATGGAGCTGGAGCAGGGCGGCTGCCTGCATGCGAACATGGATCTCTACAAATGGAGCTTCAAACTGGCCCCGTTCTCGCCCGGCGATCTCGTGGCTGACTGCTTCGAGCTGGCCCGCGACATCCGCGTGGTCGACATGCGCGCCAGCCCGTACGATTTCCGCGCCCTCGGCTGCGAACCGATCGCGATCGAAGCGCCCGCGGGCCGCACGGAATACGAAGCGGCGCAGCGCGAATTTGCGGAGCGGAGCGTGCCGTTGCGGGAACGATTGATTGCGTTGTGCGAACGGCTGATCGGGGGAAAAGGCTGAGGGACGGAACCCTCTGGCCGGAAAGGGGCGGGTCTCGCGGATGGAGCGTGTTGTCCTCGACGCGCCTGTGCGACCGCAGCCCAACGCATTGGGGACAATGCGTTCCACCACCGGGATTGCGTCGAGGGAAAGCACGCGTAGCCTTGGGCCCATGGATCCGACCGCGGAGACCGGCCCGCGCCGGACGCAGCGCAAGCCGAGCTACCCCATCGGCGGGCCGCTGCGCGACTACCTCCAGCGCTACCGGCGCGAGCGCGAGCTGCCGGTGACGTACGAGCGCCTCCGGCATTTCCACGAGGCGATGCCGCTGACGGATGCCGAGGGCCGGCCGACCCTCTGGGACACGGTGGTCTACCACAAGGCGGACATGGACGCGCTGAACGAGGACCTGAAGCGCATCTACGCGCTGCTGAAGGTGGACGGCGATTTTTCGGTGATGCGCCACCTGTACATTGACCGCGTCGATTTCTGCAGTTTCGGCAACTCGATGCCGTTCCGCGTGCGGATCGTGAATGCCTACAACGAGAATCCGGATTATTTCTACATCAAGCAGGCGGATGCCTCGCGCGTCTACGGCCTCGAGCTCGAGCACATGCTTTCGCCGAACCGCCTCAACTATCTCACGCGCGGATCGACGCTGGTCGAGGAGCACATCGCCGGCATCCCGGGGGACGTATTCATCCAGCGCTGGCTCGAGAGCCGGGAGCTGAAGCCCATCCGCATCGCCAAGGAGCTCGTGAAGTTCAACGAGCGCTGCTTCGTCCGGCTGCTCGGCGACATGCGCAGCTACAACTTCGTCGCGGTCCTCACGCCCGATTTCGAAGGCTGGCAGGTGCGGCTGCGCGCGATGGACTTCGACCAGCAGGCCTACAACGGCCGCAAGAACTTCTACCTGCCCCAGTTCTTCAAGGAGAACCTGGCGCTGGTGGACTTTTGCGCGAAGCACCTGCACCCGCAGACCGCCTATCAATACCAGCGCGAGGAACAGACGCTGCTCCTGCAGCGCGCCGAGCTGTCGGCCGAGCGGCTCGACCTGCTCCTGCGCGCCATGGACCGGCCGGATCTCGCGCCGGTCGAGAACGTGCAGGCCCTCCGCGAGGGCCTCGCGGCGCATTTTCAGGAGCCTGGCTTCCTGCGGTGCGCCACCATGGGCGCGCTGGTCGCGGAAAACCTCCGCGTCGTGCGCGAGCGCGTGGACCGCCACCTGCCGCCGACCCCGGCGGAAATGATGCTCGCGCCGGGCGGAGCATAGCCGCCCCGCTTCAAGACCACCGCCGGGCGGGACTGATCCCGCCGCCTATTTGGACGGGTGATCGGCGCGCCAGCCAACGACGCGGCCGTCGGGCAGGCGGACCTGGTCCGCGCGGGAGGCGAACGACGCCGGATTCGGGGCACCGCCCTCGAGATGCACGGTTGTCGTCTCGCCCACCCCGACGATCACGGGCACGACGACGCGACCGTAGCCGTTCGCGCGGGCGACGATGCGATACGAGCCGGCCGGCAGGATGACGGCCTCCGGGTCGCCGCCAAGCGCCCCGGAGCGGTTGTCGACGGTGCGCAGGGGCGTGCCATCGCCAAGCTGGAGGGCGTAGTCCGAATGCGGCCGGCTGTTGTCGGGAAGATGCGTGGAAAGCAGGCCGGTCTCCGGGGAGGAGAACACGACCAGCAGGCCGGTGCGCGCATCGGACACCGCCCGATCCGGACCGACCGGCGGCAGCGTCAGCGGCGCCTTCGCCTCGACCATCGTTGCCACCACAAACAATGCCGCCGCCGCGGCCCACCCTGCCTTCATTTGGAATTTCATTGCGGCGACTTTGCCACAAACGGGATTCCAGCGATAGGCCGGGAATGAAATTTAATCGGTTTTTCACAAGAAATGCATGAGGTCCGACGGCGGATTCGCGGAGTTTGGATCCTGGGGAGCGGCCTGCGTCGGTGGAAAAGATCACGCGCCGGGCCGGGATAGTCGCGGGGGCAATCGGAGCGAGCGCGACTCGCGCTTCCGCCGCCCGCTGCCGATTTGCGGCCCTCGGCCGCTCGGGGCGCGAAATCCGCATTTCCCTCCTGGGCATTTTGGCGGGGACCGAAGTGGCGGCCCCGGCTGGCGGACGGGCTTTTACCGCGTCGTCACCTGGGCGTAACGATACCGTAACACATCCAGTTTATAAGAGCGGCCCTCATTTAACACTAACCAAGCATTCCTACATGTATCGTAATCCCATCCGCTCCTGGCTCACCCTGCTCGCCACGGCGTCCACTCTCGTGACCGGCGCGGTCGCGCAATCCAATGACGCGCTGCTTCAGGTTTTGATCAAGAAGGGCATCATCACTTCTGACGAGGCGACGCAGGTGACCAAAGAACTCGCGAAAGCCAACAACGCGGCCGACGTCACGACGTCCAGCAAGAATCTGGTCAAACTCTCCCTGTCGGGACGGTTTCAGACCCAGTACGTCGGATTCGGCACGTCCATCGACGGGGCGCCGAATCCGGTCTCCACCGAGCATTTTTTCCTCCGCCGCATCTACGTGGGCGTCAATGCCCAGTTCGGCGCCGGATTCAGCGGCGCCATCAACTACGATTTTGCCAATACCTCGTTCGACAAGGCCATCATCGAATGGAAATACAACGATATGTTCGTCCTTGATGCCGGGCTGTCGAAGGCACCGTTCGGTTATGAAGAGCTGACCTCGAGCGGCAACCTGCGGTCGATCGAGCGCTCGCCCATCACCCGGTACATCGATGAGCCCAACAACGGGCGGAGGCTCGGGGCGTCCAGCTATCGCACCGGACTGTTCGTATCCGGATCGGACAATGGATTCTTCTACAGCGCCGCGTTCACCAATCCCGAGCGCAACGAGTACAGCAGCGATGGCGCCACCAACTCGATCACGGTGAACGGACTTGGAGGCGTGGCCACGACCGGTGGGGCGACGACCAACACGTTCGCGCTCTACGGCACCGTTGGCTACGGCGGCAAGTTCTCCGGCGGCTCCTACAAAGTCGGTTATGAAACCGGATTCCTGCCCGACCAGGGCGGACCGGGCGCGACGATCGGCAATGGCAAGAACATCACGCTCAATGGCGTCTTCGCCGACGTCACCGCGGGCAACCTGAACATCCAGGGCGAGTGGGAGCAGGCGAAGGTGGATGCCGGATCGGCCGCCGTCGCCGGGGCGGACGCAACGCCCAACGGTTATTGGATCCAGCCCGCCTACAAGATCACCCCGGCGTTTGAAGCCGTTGTTCGCTACAGCTACGTGGATTCCGATCACCGCGGCGTGGCGATTTCCGACGGCATTCGTTCGGCCCCGAGCGGCGGGACAATGAACACGCTCAACGAATGGTACGTCGGCGGCAACTGGTACATCAAGGGCAACGACGTCAAATTCCAGCTCGGATACATTCACGGCGAATCCAACGACACCGTGAAGGGGGCGACGGCGCATGCCCAGACCGACGGCGTTCGCAGCCAGATGCAGGTGAATTTCTAAGGTTCGGCCCCGGGCGCGACCGGTTCGCTCTCCGCAGCCCGCGGAGCGCTCAATCCATCAGCCGAAGCGGTTGGCCGCTTCGGCTTTTTTATTGCTCCAGTGACCGGAGTACACTCCGGCCCGGCCGATCACAGATTGATCGTCGCCTGGATGTATCCGTAGGTGGCGTCCTTCGAGCCGACGACGCGGAGCGACTCCTTCACATACTCGCCGCGGTAGAAGTGTCCGACGCCGGCCTCGAGCAACACGCCGCGGGTGACGTTCCAGCCTCCCACGACATCGAGTTCGCGTCCCAGATCCGGGCTGTAGCCCGGGTTGATGCCAAAACCCCGGCCGCTGCCGGCCGCGGCTCCGGCGGTATTGCGGGGAACGCCGGCGACATTGTACCAAAAGTCGGTCGTCGACTGAAGATACTGCTGGTGAAGGTCGATCGCGATGCTCGTCTTCGCGGTCGGCTTGAGCGACGCCGACAGACGGTAATCGATCAGATTCTGCAGTCCCGACATGTCCATGGCGCCATAGAGGCCATGGTTCGATCCGATGATGTTCTGGAATGTCTGACTGTCATGGTCCGCGGCGCTGCGATCGCCCGATGCTGCGCTGACGATGAGGGCGAGCCGGGGCTTGAGCGGGGAAGTCCAGGTATAGCCGCCCTGCGCCACGAAGGCCCAGGCATTCTGGTCAAGGCGCGGAGCGACGCGGGCCGCCGCCACGGTCGTCGCGGGGAAAACCGCGGTGCGATCGCCCTGCTGCAGCATGAGTTCGAGACCGTAGTCCCACGGGCCGTGGGCTCCCGGCTTCGACTTGGTCCGGAAGCCGAGCGTGTAGAGATCCTGCGGGGCGGTGAAACGGAACGGCGCGGGCACGCCGCTCCAGTCGTCGTTCACGATGCCGCGGCTGACGTTGCGGGCGAAAAGGTAGGTTTCCACCACGGCTTTCTTCGAGAGCCCGGGAAAGTCGAGGTACAATCCGGAAAGGGTGTCGTGGGAGTTCGATTTGTCGAAACTGTCGTTCTCGGTGTAGACGAGCCGCGAGGCGAAGACATCCGCGCCGAGGAACGAATTCTGGTAGCGCACCTTCACCGCGTCGAAGACATGCGGGACGTTGAGCCAGAAGGCCGGACCGACGAGGCGCTGCTCGCCATACGCCAGGATCTGCCGGCCGATCTTCACGACGACCGGCGACTTCTTCAGGTTTCCGAACTGCACATAGCCCTGTTCGAGCTGGAGCGGACCGTCGTTCTCGGTCAGGGCCTTGCCCGGCGCGGTGGCGGTGTAGCGATTGTCGCTGAAGGAGTAGCTGGACCGCAGCTCCACCACGGCGGAAATCCAGTCGCCGGTGTAACCGATGCGGGCCATCACGCGCTCGAGCCAGTATGAATTGCTGTTCGTCGTCGGCGGATGGGCAAAGAAGTCGAAGTTCGAGCCGGCGTGCGTCGAGCCGGCGAAATCCTTGTCCTCGCCGCGCACGCGGAAGTTGACGCCGACATCGAGGCCCGGGAGGGCGGGATCGGACTTCCTGAGATAGTCGTCGATGATGCCGGGGACGGGCAACGGCGGGGACGGTGGAACATACTGCGCGGCCGCCGGAATGGCGGAGAGCAGGAACAAGAGGACGGACGTGGGTGTTGGTCGCATAGGTGAGTCGATGGAGGTCGGTGCTGGAATCCCGCCAAGGCGGCAGCCGGGCGCGTCACAGCCGCCTCATTGTTTTCATGAGGCGATGCGGCGCGTTCATGCCCGCGGTCGAGGCGTTACGGTTTTGCGGGGGTGAAGAGCAGGAGCGGTCCTTCCGTCCGGG
Organism: Candidatus Didemnitutus sp.; assembly: GCA_036499305.1. Lineage (GTDB taxonomy): Bacteria > Verrucomicrobiota > Verrucomicrobiia > Opitutales > Opitutaceae > Didemnitutus. Next base: position 23,190 of record DASYDZ010000118.1, on the reverse strand, counting down.
CCACGATGATCGCCGGCCGCTTGGATCCCGGGAGGTCGATCGCGGCGGCGGCGTGGGCCTCGCCGGTCACGCTGAGGCCGGAATCGGCCGGCAGGATGGGCTCGAAGCCTCCGTGCCCGTCGCCCTTGAGCAGGACACCGAGGCTGCCGTCGAAACGGCCGGTGCTGGGCTCGGGTCCGAAATTGTTGCCCACGCAATACAGGTCGGTCTTGCCATCCCCATCGAAGTCGCGGGCGATGATGGTGTTGATTGGCGCGATCTGGGCGATGCGCGGCAGGGGCTCGAATTTGAAGGTGTGGTCGCGTTGCTGGCGGAAAACGCCGCTGGCAAGCTCGGTGGCCGCAAATTTGTGCACGGCGTTGAGGTGGTCGGCGCCGAAAATGTCCTGCACCGTCGCCTGCGCATACGCCTGGTAGGTCGGGTACTTTTTGGGCAGCCACGGAAACGTATACGCCAGTTTGCTGCGTCCCCGGGCGGGGTAGAGTTTGCCGTCCTGGTACTGCGCTTCGATCAGCGCCTCGCGGCCGCGCCCGTCGAAGTCGCCCGCGTACATGATCGTGGGCTCGGCCGCGGTGGCGTGGTACTTGGTGTTCAGGCCGACGTTGCCGGCCACGAGGTCGATGCGACCGTCGCCGTCGACATCGACCGCCGCCAGCGAGCACCACCAGCCGGTGATGCCGGCCAAACCCGCCGCCTGGGTCTGGTCGTCGAAACCGTGACCGTTGTTGTGGAAATAGTGGATGGGGCCCCACTCGGTTGCGACCAGCAGGTCGGGGTGGCCGTCGTGATCGACGTCGGCCCAGGTGGCCGCGGTCACGAGACCGACATTGCGCAGACCGGGCGCGAGGGAATCGGTGACGTCGACGAGACGGCCGTCGACATTGTGATAGAGGAAGCTCCGGGGCGTGTCGGGATAATGACCCGGCACCACCCGGCCGCCGATGAACACGTCGCTGCGGTGGTCGCCGTCGAAGTCCGCGACCGCCACGGCTCCGGTGCTCTCGCCGTCCGCAGGCAGGGTGCCTGCAGGCGCGGGGGTAAAGTTGCCATGGCCGTCGTTGAGATAGAGCTGGTCGTTGAGGCTGGCGTCGCCGCGCTCCTGCTGCACGCCGCCAAGGCAGACGAGAAGATCAGGATGTCCGTCCCCGTTGACATCGACGAACACGGCGCCCGCGCCGTCCGCTTCGCTCGCCGTGCTCCACGGCTGGCTGGCGGCGGCCTCGAAGGTGCCGTCCTTCCGGCCGAGGAAGAGCTGGCCCGGCTGCCCGGCCGTCCCCGAGACGAACACGTCTTCGATGCCGTCGCCGTTCACGTCGGCCACGGCGAGCGCCGGGCCCTGCCCGTTGAGGCGGCGCGGCAGCAGGCGCTCGCGGGTGAATTCATCAAATGGCCGCACGGTGTTGCTGTGCTTCAGGCCGCAGGCCGCGGCACTTTCCGTGAACATCGCGTCGGCCTGCGGCGCGATGTTCAGGCGCGCGGGCGGCGGCTTGAAACCCTCCGGCACCGCGGGCTCGCTGATCGTGATCAACTGGTCGGCCGGCACATTTTCCAGCGTCTGCACCTGGCCGCGCGGCCAGCGGACGGTGATTTTTTCGATCATGGTGTCGCTCCCAAGTCCGAAATGCACCTGCGGGAGTTCGCTCGAGACGATGCCGCGTTCGGTAAAGAGCTGGCGCACCTGCACGCCCGACTTGGTGTGAATCTCGATCTCGGAGCCGAGCCCGTCGCGATTGGGCACCCGGCCGGCCAGCTTGATGATCGCCCGGTGGCCGGTCATGGTGTGGTTGCGAATGACGGTGGGCGGCGCGTTGTAGTTGGCGAAAATAAGGTCGAGATCGCCGTCGCCCGCGAGGTCCGCGAGCACGCAGCCGAAGCTGACGCCCGCATGGTCGAGGCCCCACGCCTTCGAGACGTCCTCGAATTTCAGATCGCCGAGATTGTGGTAGGCCAGGGTGGTCTCGGTGCGCGGCCCGGAATTCTTCCAGACGTTGGCGCGGGCGGTGAGTGTCGGCGCGATGTTCTGCTTGTCGACCAGGTCGGCGTCGATGAAGTTGCGGATCATGCCGCAGGTCAGGAACGCGTCGAGGCGGCCATCGTTGTCGAGGTCGCCCAGCCGCGTGGAAAACGTCCAGCCGGTCGCGTCCATGCCGACGAGGTGCGCGACCTCCTCGAAATGGTCGGTGCCGGTGTTGAGATAGACGGCGTTCCACATGTACTGCGGGATGAGCTCCGTGACGCGCTCCATCTCCCAGAGCCCGCGGCCGATCTCCTCCATGCCGGCGGCGAACTGCTGGTGGTTGCGGTCGCGCATGTCGGTGATGAAAAAGTCCATCAACCCGTCGTTGTTGATGTCGCCCGCATCGGCGCCCATCGAGAAGTAGGTCACGTGCGGCAGGCGCTCATCGACCACGTCGACGAAGGTGCCGTCGCCCTTGTTGAGGTACAGGCGGTCGGGTGTCTCGAAATCGTTCGCGACGTAGATGTCCGGCCAGCCGTCGTGGTTGATGTCGACCCAGATCGCGGTGTGGCCCTGCGTCAGGCCCCAGATGCCCGCCTTGGCCGAGACGTCGGTGAAATGGCCCTTCCCGTCATTGTGGAGGAGATAGTTCCGGCGGCCCTGCGGGGCCTTCGAGAAATCGAGGATGTTGGTGACGAGATAGCAGTCGACGAAGCCGTCGCGATCATAGTCGGCAAACGAGGCGTGCACTGACGCATCGGAGATATCGAGTCCGTACTGCTTCGCGCATTCCGTGAACGTGCCGTCGCGGTTGTTCACGAAAAGGAGGTTCGGCGCGTCGTAGCGGCAGACGTAGATGTCGGGGAAGCCGTCCTGGTTGATGTCGACCACGCTGGCGCCGGTGATGCTGGAGTGCTCGTCATCGCAGGCCACGCCGGCGGCATGGGCGATATCGAAGAACTTGAACGGCGCGGTCTGGCGATACAGCGCGCACGGGCCGTTTTTCGACACGACGAAGATGTCGGGCATGCCGTCCTGGTCGAAATCCGCCACGGCGATTCCCGTTTCCACGGCACCGAGGGTGAGCTCGCGGAAGCGGTCGCCCCACATGCGCGGGTCGTTGAAGACATTGGGGACGTTGACGCCGCAGTCGTTGGGATCGAGCACCTCGAATTGCTTTCCGCCTGCGGCCGCGGGGGTGCGCGCCTGGAGAGGCCGGATGGTGTAGGCGGGCTCGGCGGCAGCGAGGAGGCCGGCGAGCGCGAGAAACGGGGCGATCAGGCGGAGTGAGGTCATGGTCCGTGGGGTCAGGAAACGGTTGGGGTCGGCGTGGACGCCTGGGCGGATTGCGAGCGCCAAAGCAGCAAGGCGAGGGCGAGCGGCGCGGCGTAGCTGCCGCCATGTTCGACGAACACCCAGATGGCCGAACCCGCGATCGGAGAAAGAGCCTCGGTGGCCAGCTTCCAGGCGAGGACGCCCACCAGCAGCCAGCGGTTCGGCCGCACGAGCACCGCGAGGGCGAAAATGCATTCGACCGCACCGACGACCGGTACCAGCGAGTCGCCCGGAAGTCCGATTGAATGGTAATGGGTGGCGAACAACGGCTTTCTCACCCACAGTCCGAGCGCACCATGTCCGAGGAGAAGAAGGACGGTTGTGAGGCGGAGGACCCAGGTGAGAACTTCGCGGCGCGGAGAAGCCATGGGCTCGTCGGATCGCACCGCAAGGTACAGCCAGAGCGCGAGCGGGATGCCGTAGTTTCCCGCGCGCTCGACGGCTTCCCAGACGGATTCACCGGCCAGCGGGCGGAGCAGTGCGGTCCACACGGTCCAAGCCACCATGTAGAGCACGATCGGCCGCAGCGGAAAGATCAGCACCGAGATCGCCAGCGCGAGGTCAAAAGCCCCGACCCAGGGCATCAGCGTGTAGGCGGTTTCGGGTCCAATTCCCACCACGCCAAAATAGGAGGTCCAGGCCTTCTGGTGCAGGAAGCCCAGCGAGCCGTGACCGATGAAACAGGCCGCCAGGCCGACCCGCATGATCCACTCGAGCGTCCGATCGGACGGCGCCGGACCGGCGGACGAACTGAGGGTGGCGGTGGAATTCACGCGACGCTCACTTCGCCGCGTCAGCCGCGGGCAGGGCATGGGCCCAAACCCAGTCGGCGATCTTGATGCCGGCCTTTTGCGCCTCGAGGTTGTCGGACATCGTGTGGATGCCGCCCCAGACGCGGCTCATGCCGGCTTCCTTCTGGGCGTCGGATAGTTTGGTGAAATGCCGCACCGAGCCCGGCAGCGCGTCGGAGGTCACGTTGAACTCCAGGTCATCCGTGCCAAAATACAGGGCGAGCTCCCGGGCGCCGGCGGCCGAAAACGTGCTGTGGCCCGAGGAATACGACGGAAACGGCGGCGAGGGCATGTTGGGGATGAAGTCCGGAATCGTCTCGGACTTCGGGTTGAGGACCTTCATGTTCTCGTCGCGCAACGCGGTTTCCGGGCGCCAGGTGTTGTAGAAGAACTTTGTCTCCCAGCACGAGATGGCGGCGTCGGCCTGGCCGAAATTCAGCAGCGCAAACAGCCGGGCGGTTTCCGGTACGGACAGTTTCTTTCGCCCGGCGAGGTCCTCCGCGATCATGTTCCAGTGACCCGGCGGCGTCGAGGTGCCGAGGTCGTCGTTCCAAAAAGGCGTGCTGAGGGTCTGGTAATCGGTGCGATCCGCCTCGTCGCGCGCGCCATGTTTGGCGACGAAGGCGAGTTCCTTGGCGTAGGCTTCCGAGCCGAGCGTCTCCGGCGGCGGGCAGCGGAACTGGTCCTGCGAGGTGATGATAAACGGCCGGACGCGTCCCCAAAACGGCAGCAGCGGCGGACGGAACGCCGAGGGCGTCTCGCGCCACTTGCCCGCGTCGGTGCTGGTGTACTGGCCCGGAACGGGCTTGTTGTAACCGGCCGTCGCGATCTTCGTGAGAATGAGGTCGGCCACATGTTCCCCCCAGGCGAGGCCATCGCTCTTCGCCTGCCCGTCCGGGATCGCCGTCAGCGCCTTGTCGTAGGCGACCTGCAAATTGCGCGGATTGGAAGTGGCGCTCCAGAGTGCGACCATGACCTTGTGCGCCGCGCCGGTGACCGCGGCATCGACGTCGGCGCCCGCCGGGGCGGGATCGTTGACCAGCCAGCCCTGCCGCGTGCGGGTGATGCCGTTGACGGCGTCAAAGATGGCGGCGTGGAACGTCGCGAAGAAAAACGAGGACAAGGGCGGCGGATTGCGCGCCAGCCGGGTGGCGTCGAGCGCCTGGCGGTTCCAGTAGAGAACAGAATTATCGGCGAGGGCTGGGGCGGCGGCAAAGGCGCAGGCCGAGGCGGCCACGAAAACGAGGCGGGGCAGATTCATGATATAACCAAGGGGGAGGTTGCGCGCACCGGAAGCCCGGCGGCAGAGGTCGCGCCCTACATGGCGTTTTCGGCGTGGCCGGGGAACGCCGGAGGGGCGAGTTGCCGCCGGACAGGGACCAAGCGCCGCCGGCGCCAGGCTGCCCCAGGTGCTAAAGGTCGTTCCCGGCGAACTTTTCGAGCTGCCCGCGCATGCTGCGGCTGAGCGGAAGACGGGTGCCGTCACGCAGGACCACCGTGTAGTCGCCGTGAAAGGTGGGCTGGAGTTCCTTCACCCGGTCCAGCCGCACGATGGCCGACCGGTTGATCCGGGCAAAGGCCGTCGATCCCAGCCGCTCCTCAAGAGCCGACATTGTTTCGCGCAACATCAGGCGCGAACTGTCGGCCAGGTGAATAACCACGTAATTGTCCGCCGCCTCCGCCCAGACGATCTCATCAGGCCGCAAGAAAACCACCCGGCCGTCGACCTTGAACGCGAGCCGGTCCGCCTTGCGTTCGCCCGGCCCGGACTCCGCGAGGAGATGTTCGAGCCGCGCACCGAGGTTTCCGGCCTTCCGCGTCTCCAGTTCGCCGGCGGCCCGTTGAAGCGCCGCCTGCAGCCGCGCACCATCAAAGGGTTTCAAGAGGTAGTCGGTGGCGTGAACGGCGAACGCATCCACGGCGAAGCGGTCGTGGGCCGTGACAAAGATGATGATCGGCCGGCGGTCCGCGGGCAGTTCCGCGACGACCTGCAGCCCGTCGAAGCCCGGCATCTGCATGTCGAGGAGAACGATGTCCGGCCGGCGGCTGCGGATCGCCTCCACCGCGTCCGGACCGCTGCCGGCCTCGCCCACGATTTCAACCGGCGGGTCCGACGGCAGCAGCGCCCGGACGCGCTCGCGCGCGAGCGGCTCGTCGTCGACGATGAGAATGCGCCAGGGTGTCATGAGCCCGCGGCCGAGTACGGAAACACCATGCGGATGGACAATCCGCCGTCGGGCTGGTTGGCGAGGTCAAAACGATGGCGCGCTCCGTACAGTTCCGCGAGGCGGGCGCGGGTGTTGGCGAGTCCAATGCCCTCGCGTTTGAAACCGCCGGCGGGCATGCCTCCGCCGTTGTCGAGGACGGTGAGCACGAGGTCATCGCCCTCGCGCACCGACCGCAGGACGATGCGGCCGGCCCGGGCATGCGGCTCGATGCCGTGGCGAATGGCGTTTTCCACCAGCGGCTGGAGGATGAGGCTGGGCACGAGGGCATCGAGCGTGGCGGGATCCGCCTGGACATTGACGCCGAGGCGGTCGCGGAAGCGGATGCGCTCGATCTCGAGATACTTTTCGATGAACGCGAACTCATCGCGCAGGGCCGTGAGCGGCGCGCCGGAGTGCGCCATCGTCTGGCGAAGCAGTTCCGACAGGCGGACCAGCATGCGGTCGGCCGCGGCGACATCCGAGTGCATGAGCGAGGCGATGCCATTCAGCGTGTTGAAGAGGAAGTGCGGCTTGAGTTGCCGCAGAAGCGCCTGCAGCCGCGCCTCCGTCAGGTGCTTTTCCAGCTCGAGCGTCTGCACCGAGCGCTCGAGATACTTGCGATAATAGTCGAGGGCATGGCTGACGGTGATCACGACGCCGTAGACGAGCAGGTTGAAGGGAAACGTCTTCACGAACAGCGGGCCGAAGACGTCGGCGAAAGAACCCGGCTCGTCGATGAAGACGTTGTGCACCTCGCCCACGACCGAGCGCAGCACGACGAAGGCGAAGGAGAACACCACGGCGGCGAGAAGATGCACCCCGGCCGTGCGCCACGGAGCCGCGGCCTCGGGCGGAAAACGCCGGGCCAGCACGAGCACCGGCCAGGAGAGCAACGCGTAAACATACCAGTCCTCCAGCGAATAGCTGATCGCCTGGCCCCAGCTCACCGGGCGGCCGAGCAGGTTGCTGGACAGGTAGAACTGGCTCGCGAAGGCGAGCCCGACGAGCGTCCAAAAGCTTGCGGCGACCAGCAAACGGACGGGGCGGCGGGAAAGCGGCCGGAGCGCGGACATCGCGCAAAATGATTTGCGATGTCCGGCGGATGCACAAGCAATACGTGACGAAGCCCCTCGCGGGGTCCCCATGCCCTCGCCCGCGCCCAGTCAAGCCCGGCCGGCGACCGATTCGCCCGGCCTTCCCGCGGTCCCTCCCCTCCTGCCGGTGATCCTGGTCCTGGTGGTCGCGGCGATCGTGCTCAGCGTGGCGTTTGCGCATTTTTTTCCGGGCATTGGCCCGGCCCGGCCCCTGCCGCCGGCGCGATTTACCGACGTCACGGAAACCTCGGGCATCCATTTCATTCACCATCAGGGATTGAGCGATGCGCCGACGACCCTGGGCGGCGCGGTGGCCGTCATTGACTATGATCGCGACGGGAAGCCCGACCTCTTTTTTGTCAATGGCACCGCCTGGCCGTGGGAGGACATGGGCGCCTGGACGCACGCCTGGGCCTGCGCGCTGTACCACAACGACGGTCACGGGCATTTCACGGATGTCTCCCGTGCGGCCGGTCTGGATCTTGTCGCCCAAGGCATGGCGGCGGCCGTGGGAGATTACGACAACGACGGGTTTCCCGATATCTTTGTCACGGCCGTGGGCGGCAATCATCTGTTTCACAATCACGGCGACGGCACGTTCGAGGACGTCACGGAGTCCGCCGGCGTCGGCGGCGACGACCACACCTGGAACACGGGTGCGTGCTGGATCGACCTCGATGGTGACGGCAATCTGGACCTGGTCGTCGGGCGCTACGCCACCTGGCCGCAGGAGATAAGCCTCGCCACGGCTTTCTCGGTGGCGGCGGTTGGTCGCTCGTACGGCACACCGAGCGGTTTCATTGGCGGGCCGCCGTCGGTTTATCGCAACCTCGGTCACGGAAAGTTCGCCCTCGTGCCGGGTGCGGCCGGCCTGCGCAATTTCGATCCGCAGACCGGTCTGCCGGTCGCCCAGACGCTGGCGGTGATTCCTTTCGACGCGAACGGCGACGGCCGGCTCGACCTGCTCTTCACCTATCACACGTCGCCGGATGCCCTTTTCATCAACCAGGGCAACGGCACGTTTCGCCGCTGGGTCGGACGCGACGAGAACCGCAGCGAGTCGCTCTCCGCAGGCCTTGCCTCGGCCACCATCCTTCCGATCGCGCGCGAGCCGGATCCCGACGAGCGGCTGGTCGCCCTGGAACGAAATGGAGCCTTGGAGATGCGTGAGCGAGGCGCCGGCCCATCGCGCCTGCCGGCGAAACTGGGCGGCGCGTTCCTCGACTATGAGCTCGACGGAAATTTCTCGCTCTTCACGGCGAACAGCCGCGCCGAGGCCGACGTCAACTCCTTCGCCGAAACCAGGGATTTTCATGCGCGGCCGGAACTTCGATTGGTGCGCAACGGCGCCTGGGTTCCCGCGACCGCGAGCGGTGACTGGAATCGGCCGCTCGTCGGACGGGGCGTGGCCGTCGCCGATCTCGACGGCGACGGCGCGGACGATGTCGTGATCGTGCAGCACAATGGCCCCGCGGTCATCCTGCACAACGACGTGCACGGCAGTGTCCCGTGGCTGCGGATCCGGCTGGTGGCGACACACAGCCAGCCCGATGCCGGCGGCGCACGAGTCGAGGTCGTCACACCGCGCCGAATTCTCGTCCAGACGATGGCTCCCGCCATGGGTTTCATGGCGCAGTCGGACAGCGTTCTCACTTTCGGCCTCGGTGAGGATGCGAGGGTACGCAAGGTGCTCGTCACCTGGCCTTCCGGGCGCCGCCAGGAATTGCGGCCCGATGCGGTCAATCAGACGCTCGTGATCCGCGAACCCTGAGTGTCTGTGAAGCTGCGAATCAAATGGTGGAGCGTGTCGTCCTCCTCAACGCGCTTCGATTCGCGATCGTGTTGAGACAACACGTTCCATCCCCAACTGCATGAGTCCGGCGAAGCCGGGTCGAACGGGGAGGTCCGGCTTCCCCGTGGCTCGACTGAATCAGCCCGGCTGAAGACTCGCCCTCCCCTACTCGATCCGACCTTCGTCGAATTCGATCAGATCCGGGACGCTCTTGATCTCGTCCGCCCGGTCGGCGCAACCCATCTTCGTCAGCGCCTCGAGCAGGAACTCCCGTCCCGCCGGCGTCATGCCCTTCTGCACCAGGTTGCGATTCCATCGGGCCGCGCGCACATCGGCGGGCAGAAGGGCACGCAGGCGGGTTTCCACCTCTTCATCCGACGCCGACTCATGCACGATCTTCTCGACGTCGGCCGGCTCGACGCCGAGGTGCTGGCAGAGAAAGCGGTCGAGCCCGCGTTTGTAGTTTTTGGCGTAGCTCGCGGGCAGCGCGCCATGCTCCTTGACGTAGCGGCACTTGGCCAGGAATCGCGGGAGGTAAAGCAGGCCGGTCGCCGAATGCGCGCGGTACGGCGAGGGCAGGCAGGTAAGCACTTCGCCGGTGGATCCGGGAATGGGCTTGGAAGGCATCGGCGGGAACAAACCGGTCTCTCCGGCTGCTGGCAAGCGCGCACGATTTTACAACCGGGAAAGGAGCTCCGGCCGCGCGAATCGCCTTTCTTCCTGCCCGACGAATGATCAGGCAGTGTCCTGTTTTCAAACAGGAGCCCGGACAACCGTCAGTCGAACAAGGCACTCTTACCGGAGGCCACAGAGGGCGCGGAGCAACCGCCAAACCCAAATTTTTCCTCTCGGCGGCCTCCTGTGAAAATGAATTCAAATCAGGACACGGCCAACCATCGCACGACCTTGCACGAAGGCGGCGGGGCGTACATGGTGACGATCCGATGCAAAAGCTTTCCTTCGACAAGAGCCGGATCAAGGTCCTGCTGCTCGAAGGCATCCATCCGGGTGCCGCGGGTCTCCTGGCCGACGACGGTTACTCGTCCGTCAAGGTGATGCCAAAGTCACTCGCGGGCGACGCGCTCAAGTCCGCCGTCAAGGACGTCCATTTTCTCGGCATCCGTTCCCGCACCGAAATCACGGCCGAGGTGCTGGCTGCGGCCAACCGCCTGACCGCGATCGGCTGCTTCTGCATCGGCACCAACCAGGTCGATCTCGCCGCGGCCGCCCGCCACGGCGTCCCGGTGTTCAACGCGCCCTATTCCAACACGCGCAGCGTGGCCGAACTCGTGATCGGCGAAATCATCATGCTGCTGCGCGGCATCCCGGCCAGGAATGCACTCGTCCATCGCGGCGGCTGGACCAAATCGGCCGAAGGCAGCGTCGAGGTGCGCGGCAAAACCGTCGGCATCGTCGGTTACGGGCACATTGGCACGCAGGTCGGCATCCTGGCCGAGCACCTCGGCATGCGCGTCCTGTTTCACGATATTGTCGGCAAGCTGCCGCTCGGCAACGCGCGGGCGGTGTCCTCGCTCAACGGGCTGCTGCTGGAAAGCGATGCGGTCACGCTGCACGTCCCGGAAACGCCGCGGACGAAGAACCTGATCGGGAAAGCGCAGCTCGCCGCGATGAAAAAGGGATCCTTCCTGCTCAACGCCTCCCGCGGGACCGTGGTCGATCTCGACGCCCTGGCCGACGCGCTCGCGCGCCACCATCTCGCGGGTGCGGCGATCGACGTCTTCCCGGCGGAGCCGACCGGCAACGACGAGCCGTTCGCGTCGCCGCTGCTGCCCTTCGACCAGGTGATCCTCACGCCGCACATTGGCGGTTCGACGCAGGAGGCGCAGGCGAACATCGGCCTCGAGGTGGCGGACAAGCTGATCCGCTATTCGAACAACGGCTCGACGCTCAGTGCGGTGAACTTTCCCGAGGTGGCGCTGCCGGAGCAGGCCGGGCCCGGCAAATGCCGCCTGCTTCACATCCACCGGAACGTCCCCGGCGTGCTGGCGCAGATCAACGACCGCTTCGGCCGCCACCGCATCAACATTTCCGCCCAGTATCTGCAGACCAATTCCGACATCGGCTACTGCGTGATGGACGTGGACGCCGCCGCGAGCCGCGTCGCGATCGACGAGCTCCAGGGCGTGACCGGCACGATTCGCGCGCGGCTGCTGTATTGATTCGGGCCGAACGATCCGTTTTGATGACCATGCGTTTTCCGAATCCTCCACCGATCCTCCTGATGAAACTCGCCGCGCTTCCCCTCCTCCTCGCGTTTCTGCCCGCGCTGCTGCTGGCCGACGCCGATCCGGCTGCCGCCATGGCGAAGCAGACCCAGGATCTCGAGCGCCTGCAGAAGCGGGAGATGCAGAAAGTCGACCAGGCGCAGGAGCAGGATCGGATCAAGCTGCGCGCGCGCGAACGCGACGAGCTCGCGAAGGTGCAGCGCGATGCGAACAGCGCCGCGGTGACCGCAACCGCCGGAGCCGTCGCGGGAACGATGGCCGGCTACGACCCGGCGAAATTCGCCCAGATCAAATTCTCGGAGGATGAGGTGCACAATCTCATCCAGAACCAGCTCGGACCGGAAATTGACGCCAGGTACGATCGCCAGCGAAAGGAGATCGACCGCCGGTACGCCGCCCAGCAGGCCAAGCTCGAAATCCCGGCGGCCGATCCGAACGACGACTCATCGAAACAGCAGCACGACCTGGCGGTGAAGACGGCCGACCTGAACGCCAAATACCAGGAAAAATATGACGACCTGGCGGTCGAGCAGGCCGAGGCTGAGGCTAAGGTCCGCTTCGCGCACACCACGACGATCAACCAGTGCGAGCGGGACCTGAACACGCTCACCACCAAGCATGCGCTCGACGCGACGCAAAAGGGTTCGAGCAGCGTCTGGAATCCGATGACCGATCCCGATTATTCGAAGCTGACCGCGGCGCGCGACCAGGCGAGGAGCGATCTCGAGACAGCGCTCGACGAGCTGCGCGCCCAATATGCGAACAAGCGCACGGACCTCGACAACGCGAAAGAGGACGACACGTCGAAGCTCAGCGGCAACTGAGCCATCCGGGCCCCGCGGACCCGGCAACAGATGTCACGTGCGTGAACCGGCGTCTGCTTGGTGTAGCCGGGGGCGGCAGACCCCGGTCAATCGCGGCACGAGCCGTGATTCCGCTCGAAGTCCTCACTGATTGCTCCCTCGCGGGTCAATTCACCGGGCCCTGCGGACCCGGCTACAGATCTCGCGTGCGTGAAGCGGCGGCTGGCTTGGTGTAGCCGGGGGCGGCAGACCCCGGTCAATCGCGGCACGAGCCGTGATTCCGCTCGAAGTCCTCGCTGATTGCCCCCTCGCGTGTCAATTCACCGGGCCCCGCGGACCCGGCAACAGATGTCACGTGCGTGAAGCGGCGCCAAGCACGGTGCGCCTAACCCGGAAAACGGCCAAGCGTTGCCGCGAGCCACATTGGCACAGCCATTCGGTCCCTTATCCCGGTCGACCGATCCGAAACGGTAGTGCTCGCCAGCGGGAATCAGAAGAACCGGATCGGCTTGGCCTGCATCCGATCGTGCTCTTCCTGGGTGCAGCCGGCGTTCGTCGCAGATTCGGTGCGCGCATGTGTCGGCTTCACAAGTTCATTGGAAAGCATGTAATTCTCGATTTCCTCGCCCGAAACATCGGCCAGCATCACTCCATCGAGCTCGACGCACGGCGACAAAGGCTGGCCGGATTTCCGGACCATCTCCTCGTAATTCGCACGATTGCCGATGATGTCGATGTCGTCGAACTCGAGCCCGTACTTGCGCATGATGGCACGGACGCCGTTGGACCATCCGCAATGCGGCTTGAGGTAAGCTTTGATTTTCATGGCCGGTGTGGAAAATTTATCGTCAGGCACGATACGTGCGGCCACTGCTTCTTCAACTAGTTTCGTCTGCCCTTGCCTGCCCTGCCCATCCTCTCCCCTGAACAGGCGTCCTATTTCGCGCGCCTCGGGCTCATGAACGTCCGGCGCGAGTATCCGCACCTGCTGCAGCATGTTCTGAACGCGCCCGATGACGCCCGCACGCCGCGCACGCTCCACCCGGCCTTTTACGGCAGCTACGACTGGCACTCCTGCGTCCATCAGCACAGCATGCTGGTGCGGCTCGTCCGCCTGTTTCCCGACCTGCCCGAGCGCGCCGAAATCCTCGAGGTCCTTTCGGCGCACCTCAGCGCCGACACGCTCGAGGAGGAAGCGCTTTATCTCCGGGCGCCGGGGCGGACTTTTTTCGAGCGGCCCTACGGCTGGGCGTGGCTGTTGAAGCTGGCCGAGGAGATGCTGCGCTTCGATGCGGCCCGCGCGCGCAATTTCGCTCCGATCGTCGCGGTGATCCGCGAGGGACTCTTTGATTATCTGCCGTCGCTTACCCATCCGGTGCGACACGGGGTCCACAACAACACGGCCTTCGCGGTGAAGCTCGTGATCGATTACACGCGCGTGGCCGACGACCAGCAGCTCAAGCTTTTCTGCACGAGCCGCATGGCCTACTGGTTCGGGCACGACCGGGATTATCAGGCGCGGTGGGAGCCTTCGGGCGAGGATTTCCTTTCGCCGGCGCTGACCGAAACCGAGGTGATGGCGGCTGTCCTGCCGACCGATCCGTTTGGCGTGTGGCTGGGGCGCTTCCTGCCGCGCCTGGCCGAAGGACATCCCCCGGGGCTCTTCCGTCCGGTGGAGGTCAGCAATCCGTCCGATCCGAAGATCGCGCACCTGATCGGATTGAACCTCAGCCGGGCCTGGTGCTGGCGCCGGATCGCGCTCGCGCTGCCCGCGGCCGATCCGCGTCATGATATCGCGCACGAGGCGGCGGCGCGGCATCTCGATGCCGCCCTGCCGTTGATCAGCCCCGAGGATTTCAATCGCGCCCACTGGCTCGCGTCGTTTGCCGTCTATGCCCTGACCGAGTGACGGAGCGGTTTCGCGTGGCGCCGCAGCGGCATTGCCGCATCGTTGGCCGATGTCCACGATCCTTCTTTTATGCGGCTCGAACCTGTTCATGACGATGGCCTGGTACGGGCACCTCAAGTTCCTGCATGATCGCCCGCTCTGGCAGGCCGTCCTCGTTTCATGGGGCATCGCATTCTTCGAGTACCTGCTCATGGTGCCCGCCAACCGACTGGGCTATGGAAGATTCACGGCCTATCAGTTGAAGATCATCCAGGAGGTCGTGACGCTGACCATCTTCGTCGGCTTTGCCTGGCTCGTGCTGGGCGAAAAACTGCGCTGGAACTACGCGCTCAGCCTCGTCTGCCTCGCCGTGGCCGTGTTCTTCGCCTTTGGCGTCAACCGGCCCCCCGCGGCGGGTTGAGGAAAACAGCGCGAGACTTCATTTTCACCCGCACGCAGGCCAATCCGCGCTTGCGGCGTCCCACCGGCTGACCAAACGTAGCCGAAATTTCCCCCCCTCCTCCGTCAGAAACCACTCCCATGTCCAAGACCGCTGAGAAGGCCAAGCCGGCCGCCCCCGCTCCCGAATCCGCCGCGCGCAAGAACATCGATCTCGCCGTTTCCGCCATCACGAAACAGTTCGGCGAAGGCTCGATCATGCGCCTCGGCAGCGCGACGAAGATGAAGGTCGAGACGCTGTCGACCGGCTCGCTGGCGATCGACCTGGCGCTCGGCGTCGGCGGCCTGCCACGCGGGCGCATCATCGAGATCTACGGACCGGAGTCATCGGGCAAGACGACTTTCTGCCTCAGCGCCATCGCCGAAGCCCAGCGCACCGGCGGTCTCGCCGCATTCATCGACGTCGAGCACGCGCTCGATCCGAAATATGCGCGCATTGTCGGCGTGAATCTCGACGATCTCCTCGTCTCGCAGCCCGACAGCGGCGAAGACGCGCTGAACATCATGGAGACGCTGATTCGATCGAACAGCATCGACATCATCATTCTCGACTCCGTTGCCGCCCTGGTGACGAAGGCGGAGCTCGACGGCCAGATGGGCGACGCAACGGTCGGCGCCCAGGCCCGCCTGATGAGCCAGGCGATGCGGCGCCTGACCGCGGTCGTGAGCAAGACCCAGTGCGTGTGCATTTTCACCAACCAGATTCGCGAGAAGATCGGCGTCATGTTCGGCAATCCCGAAACCACTTCGGGCGGCCGCGCGCTGAAGTTTTTCTCGTCGATCCGCATCGACATCCGCCGGAAGGACCAGTTGAAGACGCCGGAAGGCCGCGTGATCGGCAATCGCACCAAGATCAAGGTCGTGAAGAACAAGGTCGCGCCTCCGTTTACCGAGTGCGAATTCGACATCATGTACGACGAAGGCATTTCGCAGTCAGGCTCGCTGCTTGACCTTGGCCTCGACCGCAAGGTGCTCGAGAAGAAGGGCGCCTGGATCGCTTTCAACGGGGAGCTGGTCGGCCAGGGTCGCGAGGCCGCCAAGGAAGCGTTGAAGCAAAACCCCGAGCTCGCGGCGAAGGTGAAGGCCGGAATTCTCGACAAGGTCAACGTCACCGGCGGCAGCGTCGTGGTGGCGGACGTGGCGGAATAGTTCGAGGCTGGAACGGCGGCGCAGCGCCATCCGGCTCGTGACGGGGCCGGAGCGGGGTGGGCAAACGTGATTCGAGCCGAAGCCCTTCGCTTCCGGCCGGGCCTGGCCGAATCCAGGCAGTAAAGATCCTCGGGGCAAGCCTCGAGGCATTTGCTCAAGACAGCCCGTGCAACCAAGTCCCTCTTTGGCTGTAGGAGCGGGTTTATCCCGCGATTTCCAGTTCGATCGCGGCATAAAGCCGCTCCTGCAACATCCAAGCCGAAGCAAGCTTCGGGGCATCGTACCCACAGCGAGTGAAGATCCGCGAAAAACACGAAGCCGCGCGCGATTCGGATCATGGGGAGCGCGAGACCCCGGGCCGCAATCCACGACCAGCCGTGAGATCAGTGGTTTCCCCGGCTCTGGATGAGTTTGCCGGCGTTCATTCGTGGTTCAGCGATGGTGTTCCGGATTGGGTGCGGTCCAGCCCGGTCTCCCGCATCGTGTGATTTTCGCTTTTGCTTCCCTTCGCCCGGTGTCTTTGGGTCGGATGAATGGGAATGGTCAAAGAGAACATTGCGGCGCTCGCCACGCCGGTGGGGGCATCCGCGATCGCGGTGATCCGTTGCTCGGGCCCCGCGACGAATTCCATGACGAAGGCGATTTTTGGCGAGCTTCCCACCCCGCGAATGGCTCGGCACGCGGACTACTGCGACCGGGGCGGCAAGCTGGTCGATGATGTCCTGTTCACGTTTTTCGAGGCGCCCAATTCATACACCGGGGAGGACGCCCTCGAGATTTCCTGCCATGGCAATCCATACATTGCGCGTCGGATTCTCGAGGATTTGATCGAACGGGGATGCCGGCCGGCGGAGGCGGGCGAGTTCACCCGGCGCGCATTTCTGAATGGGCGGCTCGACCTCAGCCAGGCCGAGGCGGTGATGGATTTGATTCACGCCCGCAGCGAGCGCGCCCTCGCGGCCGCCAATCAGCAGCTTCGCGGGGCGTTGGGCCGCGAGATGCAACGCCTGATCGCAAGGCTGGTCGGCGCCATCGCCCAAGTGGAGGCGTATATCGATTTTCCAGAGGAGGATCTACCGCCCGAAGATCGCGGTGGACTTCGGAAGAATCTCGAGGAGATCCGTCGAGGCACCGAGAAGCTCCTCGCGACCGGCAGCTACGGGGTGATGCTGCGCGAAGGGATTCGGACTGTGATTGTGGGTGAACCGAATGCGGGCAAGAGCAGCCTGCTCAATCGATTGGTGGGTCATGACCGTGCGATCGTGAGCCCCGAACCGGGGACCACCCGTGACTATCTCGAGGAGTCGATCACCGTTGGACCGCATTTATTGCGCCTGGTCGATACGGCGGGCTTGAATGCGTCCCCTACCCTATTGGAGCGTAAAGGGATGGATAAGACAATGGAGCAAGCCCGCGAGGCCCATTTATTTCTCTGGGTGATAGATTCGACGCGGCCGCTGCCGGTTTTGGGCTCGAAATTGGCGGACCTCATGACTCCGGCGAATACGATCGCCCTGTTCAACAAGTCCGACCTGCCGGAATCGATGCCGGCGGCGGCCGAGGTCTCTATCACAAGACTTTCAATATCAGCGCTTACGGGGCATGGTGTGGATGAATTGGTCGATCGGATTTCGACTTTTGCCGACTCGTTTCAAGTGGAGGTCGGCGATGAAATGGTTGCGATCAATGTCCGCCACTCGTCCGCGCTGCAGCGAGGCCGGATCGCCATTGAGGCAGCGGTCTCAAAACTGGCTGCAAATGAAGCAGTTGAGCTTCTGGCGAGCGACCTGAGGGAAGCTTTGGATTCATTCGGCGAGATTGCCGGGAGGATCGACAACGAAGCGGTCCTGGACAGTCTTTTTGCCAATTTCTGTATCGGAAAATAAAACGACATCAAAATAATACATTTGATATGTCGATAATAACTTGACCGCTGCACCCGAGATTTTCGATGTGATCATTTGCGGCGCGGGCCACGCGGGCGTGGAGGCGTGTCTGGCTGCGGCGCGGATGGGGGCCTCTACCCTGCTGTTGACCGGAAACATCGATACAATTGCCCAGATGAGCTGCAATCCGGCAATAGGGGGTCAGGCAAAAGGGCAGATGGTTCGGGAGATCGATGCCCTGGGAGGCGAGATGGCGATCAACACCGATGTGACGGGAATCCAGTTCCGGTTGCTCAACGAATCCAAGGGACCGGCCGTGCAGTCGCCGCGTGCGCAATGCGACAAGAAAGCGTACCAATTCCGGCTGAAACATACTCTGGAGCTTCAGGAAAACCTGCGGGTTTTTCAGGCGACGGTGACCGGCCTGATTTTCGAAGCCGGGCGGGTGGTCGGCTGCAGGACGAATCTGGATATCGAGTTCCGCGGTCGCACGATCGTGATTACGACCGGCACTTTTTTGCGGGGACTGATGCATATCGGCCAAAACAAGAATGAAGGTGGACGTCTGGGCGATTTCAGCGCCAAGACATTGTCGGGAAGTTTGCTCGAGGCCGGAATCGAGCTGCGACGGTTGAAAACCGGAACGCCGCCCAGGATTCTGGGACGCAGCATTGATTTTTCGGACCTGCAGGAACAGAAGGGTGATGCCACGCCGACATTATTTGCGTTTCACGATACCCGCGAGGACGGCGATTTGTTCCACGTGGAACACAGCGGAGAGCGACGCCTGGGATGGCTTCCCGGTTCTGAAAGCGTCTCGTGCTGGATTACGCATACGACACCTGAGAGCGCCGAGATTGTGCTCCAGAATCTCGATAAATCGGCGATGTATTCCGGAGAGATCGTTGGAGTGGGTCCCCGATATTGCCCGAGCATCGAGGACAAGTTTGTACGCTTCGCCGACAAGCCACGGCATATGCTATACCTCGAACCCGAGGGGAGAAGCACGAACGAGTATTACATCAACGGACTGTCCACCAGTCTGCCGTTCGATATTCAGACGCGCTTGGTCCGAAGCATCCCGGGTCTCGGGCGGGCGGAACTTCTCAGACCGGCCTACGCGGTCGAATACGACTTCGCGCCCCCGACCCAATTGTATCCGTCCCTCGAATCGCGGAAGGTCGAAAACCTGTTTCTGGCCGGCCAGATCAATGGCACCTCAGGATACGAGGAGGCCGCGGCCCAGGGCTTGGTCGCCGGAGTCAATGCCGTGCTGAAGGTGAGGGGAGAACCTCCGATGATACTGGGGCGCCACGAGGGCTATATCGGCGTGCTCATCGATGACCTCGTAACTAAGGGTACGAACGAGCCATATCGGATGTTTACCAGTCGCGCCGAGCATCGCCTCCTTTTTAATCATGGCAGCGCCGAACTTCGCCTTATCCAACACTCAAAGAATCATAAGCTATTATCCAGTAAACGAATAAGTAACATCGAGCGGAAAAAGTTCTCCGTGGAACATTGGGTGGAATTTCTCGAACGGGAGCGGACAAGCGGTGGCACTTGGGCACAGACAGTTCGCCGCGGGAACGAACCAGACTTTCCCCTCGAATTCCTAGCCAACTCTCCTGCCGTCCAGGCCGAGGTGCTCTATCGGGTGCGATACAGCGGCTATCTCGAACGGGAAATGCGCCAGATCGAGAAGATGAAGGACGCGGAAAAGATCCGCATGCCCGCGGATCTCGACTATCTGGCCATTCCCGGACTGCGTCGGGAGTCGGCCTTGAAGCTCGAGTCGGCCCGACCCTATTCCCTCGGCCAGGCCAGCCGGATCAGCGGCGTGAATCCGGCCGACATCAGCATTCTGATGGTCCTGGTCGCCGCGCGTTCCTCCCGGCCAATTCCGCCCGGAAGCTGACTAGGCAAAGTTCGTGTGACATTCAGGAAACGCCGCCTTATTCCACTGGCCGGCGCGCGGCACATTTCCCAATAATCCCGGTCCGATGGAAAAAAAGAAAATCCTCGTGGTCGACGACGAGCCGGATGTTACCGACTTGGTAGCCTACCATCTGAAGGCAAAGGGATTTCAGGTCGAAGTGCAGAACGACGCCACCGCCAGTATTTCCAATGCCCGGATCTTTCATCCGGATCTTCTAATATTAGACATAATGATGCCGCATCTCAGCGGCATCCAGATTTGCCGGATTCTGCGCTCCGACAGCCGCCTCGCGCGGATTCCCATCATTTTTCTTACCGCGAAGGCGGAATCGCAGGATCGCATCGAAGGACTCGAGTCCGGGGCCGACGATTATCTGACCAAACCCTTCAGTCCGAAAGAGCTCGTCCTCCGGGTTGAATCGATCCTTCGGCGGGTGTCGGCCGCGCCCGCCCCGGTCGCGTCGCGGCTCAAGGTGGGGGAGATCAATCTCGACAGTGAAACCCATCGGGTGACCGTGGGTCAGGCTCCCATCGAGCTCACCGCAACCGAGTTCAAGCTCCTGCGCCTGCTGATGGAACGGCAGGGACGCGTCCAGACCCGCGAACATCTGCTGCTCAACGTCTGGAATTATTCCACCGAGATCGAAACGCGCACCGTCGACACCCATGTCCGGCGCCTCCGGGAAAAGCTCGGCGATGAAGCGGGTTGGATTGAAACCATCCGCGGTGTCGGTTATCGGGTGGGGGAAAAGAAAACCCCGGCATGATCGTCGCATTGTTGGTTCTCCTCGCTCTCGCCCTGGCCATCGCCGCCGGCGTGTTGTTGAGGCAGAACCGCCTCGTCCTCCGGCTCCGTGAGGCGCTGTCCGCCGGACGCCCGCATCATCCTTCGGAGGGTTATCGCGGCGAACTGCCGGCGTGGCCGCGGCTGGTCGAGGCCGTCAACCGCCTCGTCGCCGACAATCATTCGCTCAAGCAACAGCGCACGGACCAGCTTACGCAACTCGAAGCGACGCTCGGCAACCTGCGCGAGGCCGTCCTTATCGTCGACGACGCAAACTACATCCATCTCGCCAACCGGGCGCTGCGCGACATTTTTCCGGGAGCGCGCAACCTCGTGAACCTGCGCCTCGAGTTGATCATCCGCAGCTCCGCCTTTCTCGAATACGTCCAGGAAACGCGGAACGGCCAGGAACTGCCGCGCCAGGAATTCGAGATCAACGACGGCCAGAACCAGCTTTGCATCGAGGCTTCGGGCGCTCCGATCGCCTCCCCCGACGGCAAATCCCGGTGGGCCCTGTTTGTGATCCACGACATGACCCAGCAGCGGAAGCTCGAGCGCATGCGTCGCGATTTCGTGGCGAACGCCTCCCACGAGCTTCGCACGCCGCTCAGCATCATCAAGGGTTACGTCGAGACCCTCGTCGACGGCCATCTGACGATGGCGCCGGAGGAGCGGGACAAATTTCTCAAGACCATCCAGCGGCACAGCGAGCGGCTCAACGCGATCATCCAGGATTTGCTCACCATCTCGCGCCTCGAATCCGCCACGCCGGGAATGCAGCCCGAGGCCGTGGACATCGGGTCGTTCCTCGAGGCGTTTGCCGACGATTATCGCCGCCGCCCGATGGCCGCCGATCACGAGATCGTGGTCAGCCTCGCCCCCGATCTGGGCGTGATCCATGCCGATTCGGTGCGGCTGAATCAGATCTTCAGCAACCTGTTCGAGAACGCGTTGAAATACACCCCGCGGGGCTCGCGCATCGAACTTTCGGCGGTGACGCCGCCCGCGGGCGAGATCGAGATTGCCGTGCGCGACAACGGCCCCGGCATTCCGGCGGAGGATCTGCCGCACATCTTCGAGCGCTTTTATCGCGTGGACAAAGGCCGATCGCGCGAGACCGGAGGCACCGGCCTCGGATTGAGCATCGTCAAGCACCTCGTCCTCCTGCACGGCGGCCGCGTGTGGGCCGAAAGCGCGATGGGAGAGGGGACCGCCATCATCATGCGCCTGCCCCGCAACGCGCCCGTGGCCGCGCCGCGGCCATCCATCGCGGCCTGACGAGCGCCGTCCCGCTGCGTGGAAGATGGTGTCCCTGCCGCGCTGATCGTCGATGAAGGCATCGGCGACCAGCCGTGGGTCCCTTGAAAATCGAGCGACAATGGAAACTCCGCCACGCACGGCTCCGGTTTCGCCCGGGAGGGAGATTTCCTTCGGGCTTGCCGCGCAGCCTCCCGTCGCATCACAACCGCGCGTGGACTACCGGCCGGAATTTCTCGACCTCATCGCCCGCCGCCGCGCCGCGCTGCAGGCCCGGGTGTCCGACCTGTTGCCGCGCGATCGGCCGATCGTCTGGGAAATCGGATGCGGGCACGGGCATTTCCTGGTGCGCTACGCCCAGGCCTTTCCGGAGAAATTCTGCGTTGGCATCGACCTGCGCCTGGAACGATTGGAACGCAGCGGTCGGAAACGCGACCGGGCCCGGGCGTCGAATTGCCATTTTCTGCGCGCCGAAGCCCGCGAATTTTTTCACGCCTTGCCGATCGGGACGATGTTGCAGGAAATCTGGGTTCTGTTTCCCGATCCGTGGCCGAAAGCCCGGCACCACAAGAACCGCCTTTTGAAGCCCGAATTCTTCGAGGCGGTCGCCAACCGGACCGCCGCGGGGGCGCGGCTTTTCTTTCGCACGGACGACGCCGGCTATTTCGCCGAGGTTGCGGCCGCGCTGGTTCCGCTGGCGACATGGAGGATCGCCGCGGATGAGCCCTGGCCGGCCGAACCCGAGACCGTCTTTCAGGAGCGGGCCGCGGCTTTCCGGTCCCTGACGGCGGTCAGGACATCAGGTCCAGCCACACCAACAGAAATAGTTGCACCAGGACTGCCACCCCGAGAAGCGCCCAGGTCGCCTGCATGAACGGGTCCCGGGCGAGCTTGCGCTCCCCGTTTGGATACCGCGCAAGCGGATCCAGGTTCGTTTCGGAGCCCGATCGGATGTCCATCCTTTTACAAATGCGGCACTTGCCCACTAACGCAAGCGCGCTCCCGGCCCGGCTGGCCATAAGTCCGGCCGGCACGCTTTCCCGTCACGGCTAATTAACCCTTCCCCAACCTCTTTTTCAATTTCGGGGGTTGACGGATTACCGAGTGAAAACCTACCTAACTAACCCTTATCCACCCGGCCCGCCCCGGCCGTCATGATGCTGCACACCCATAAAATTCTCGGCGCCTTTTTGGGCCTCGGGCTCGCTTCCGCTGCGAGTGCCAGCGAGGGCGTTGCGACCAAGGCCGAAGCACTCTTTCACGCCGGACCGTTTCCAATTACCAATAGCATGGTGACGAGCTGGGTGGTGGCGGTGGCGCTGATCGTTGCCGTCCGCCTGGCGATCAAGACGCCGAAGCTGGTGCCTTCGCGCGGCCAGGCGATCGTCGAGTCGCTGGTGAGCTCGATTTACGATCTTGTCGCGCCGATCGTGGGCCGGAACGCCATCAAGGCGGCGTTTCCCGTTTTGATCGGACTTTTCACGTATATTCTCATTCAGAATTGGAGCGGCTTGGTGCCCGGCGTGGGAACCGTTTTCATGAAGGACGCCCGCGGAGACTGGATGGAATTTGTGCGTCCGGCCCACGCCGACATGAATGGCACC
>DASYDZ010000117.1:0-24094 GCA_036499305.1 Candidatus Didemnitutus sp. | reverse complement strand
CACGTTACATGTTATCAGTCGGCACAATAGACTATGAGTAACATTCCCTAGTCGGTTCGCGAGGGGTTCGCTCCCCCCTTGGCGCGCGACGATTGATCTGCGAACTACTGTGAAAGGACTTTGTCGGGAGTGTTGCATGGGGGGATATACCCGTCCGGGCGCGAAGGATGCGGCGCTGAAACGCGCGGGCTCGCGGCGTTTCTTCCCAACTCATCATCGAGGGTGCCGCGCCTTGGGAGATTCTCACTGTCGCACCGGCCTATGCCTCGTCCGTGGCAACGCAAATTCCGCGAAAAGTTTGTCCTTCACCCTCACCCGCGAGTCGCTTAGCTCGCGGGTTCCGGCCGATCGCTTCCCGATGGGCCGCCGCCTCCATGACCTCCTCGGAAATCCGCCAGTCGTTCCTCGATTTCTTCCAGTCGAAGCAGCACACGATCGTGCCGTCGTCGTCACTGATGCCGACGGCGCCGAACCTGCTGTTCACGAACGCCGGGATGAACCAGTTCGTCCCGTATTTCCTCGGCGAACAGCCGGCGCCGTGGAAGCGCGTGGCCGACACCCAGAAATGCATCCGGGCGGGCGGCAAGCACAACGACCTCGAGGACGTGGGTTTCGATACCTATCACCACACGATGTTCGAGATGCTCGGCAACTGGTCCTTCGGCGACTACTTCAAGAAGGAGTCGCTGAGCTGGGGCTGGGAACTCCTGACCCGGGCATGGGGCATGCCGCCGAAACGACTCTTTGCCACGGTCTATTCGCCCGACAAGGCGAAGGGCGATCCGTCCGACTTTGACCACGAGGCGCATGCCATCTGGACCGATTTGTTTCGCTCCGCCGGACTCGACCCCGCCGCGCACATCGTCAACGGAAACAAGAAGGACAATTTCTGGATGATGGGCGACACCGGCCCGTGTGGACCATGCTCCGAGATCCATTTCAACCTGCTGCCCGCCGATGACGAGGCCGCGGGTCGCGCGCTCGTGAACACCGGCAGCCCGCGCTGCATCGAGATCTGGAACCACGTGTTCATCCAGTTCAATGCGAACGCCGACGGCACCTTCGCGCCGCTCGCGGCAAAACACGTCGACACCGGAATGGGTTTCGAGCGTGTGGCCGGAATTCACGCCACGACCGGCGGCTTCAGGAACTTCGCGGCGGAACCCTCGAACTACAACGCCGACGTCTTCAAGCCGACCTTCGACCAGATTGCGGCCCTCTCCGGCAGGACCTACTCCGGCAGCGTCCCGAAGTCCCGCACCGGTCTTTCCGAGCAGGAGCAGGTCGATATCGCCTTCCGCGTGCTAGCGGATCATGCGCGCTGTGTCGCCTGTGCGATCGCCGATGGGATTTTGCCGGGCAACAAGGGACGCAATAATGTCATCCGGCGCATTCTTCGCCGCGGCGTGCTGTATGGGCGCAAGAATCTCGGCCTGAAAACGGGGGACTTTGGCGCGCTTATCGGCCCGGTTGTCCAGTCCCTCGGGAATGTCTTTCCCGAACTCCAAACCCAACGCGTAATGGTGGAAAAGGCCATCCGCGCCGAAGAGGAACTTTTCGGACGGACGCTCGATCGCGGCCTCCAGATGTTCGAGAAGGCGGCGCAGCGTCCGGAGGCCACCACCGTGCGACTGCCGGGCGGCGGATCGGAATCGCAGAAACGGATCTCCGGGCCCGATGCGTTTGAGTTGTATGCGACCTACGGCTTCCCCGTCGACATGACGCAGTTGCTCGCGGCGGAGCACGGACTCGCCGTCGACGTCGATGGCTTCGACGAGCAGATGGCAAAGCACAAGGAAATCTCCGATGCCGCGGAGCAGGACGTCATTGTCGGAGCCACCGAGGGCGACGCGAAGGCGGAGGCCACGAAATTTGTCGGCTATCAGATCGACGGCACTCACGCGACCCATGCGACGATTGTCGACGTCATCGTCAACGGCGACAACCGCTACCTCGTGTTCGACCAGACACCGTTCTACGGCGAGATGGGCGGACAGGTCGGCGACACCGGGCATGCCCTGATCAATGGCGCCAAGGTCGACATCATTGACACGGTGAAGGACAAATCCGGCCGCCATCTCCACAAGATCGCCGCCTTGGGCGGTTCCGACCCGTGGCCCTGGAAAGCAGGGGACCACGCCACCCTGCATGTCGATCTCATGCGGCGCCGCGCGATCTCCCGGCACCATTCGAGCGCGCACCTCATTCACTGGGCGCTGCGCAAGATGCTGGGCACGCATGTCCGCCAGTTCGGCACGCACAAGACGCCCGACCGGCTGCGCTTCGACTTCACCCATTTCGAGGCGCTCACGCCCGCGCAGATCCGCGAATGCGAGCAACTGGTCAACGAAAAGGTCCTGGAAAACAGCGCGGTCGCGACCTCCGAGGTCGACTACGACAAGAAGCCCGACGACGTCCTCGCCTTTTTCGGCGACAAATATGGCAAGCGGGTGCGCGTGGTCGATATCGGCGGATTCTCCAAGGAGCTCTGCGGCGGCACGCATGTCGCCACGACCGGTGAGATTGGCGTGATCAAGGTGGTCGCGGAGATGGCCATCGCCGCCGGCACGCGCCGCATCGAGGCCGTCTGCGGCCAGGCCGCGCTCGACCACATTGTCGCCAAGGAATCGGCGCTCGCCGCCGTCAGCGCCCATCTTTCCGCGGGCACCTCCGACGTGGCGCGGAAACTCGAATCCGTCCTCGCCCACCAGAAGGACCTCGAGAAAAAACTGAAGGCATTCGAGGCCAAGGCTTCCGCCGGACTCGCCGACGACCTCGCCGGCAGCGCGGTCGCGAAGGACGGCCGCCGCTGGGTTTCCGCGGTCGTCACCGTGGACAATCCCGACGCCCTCCGTTCGCTGGGCAGCCAGGTGCTGCACAAGCTCGGCGACGGCGTTGTCCAGCTCGGCGCCACGTTCGGCGACAAGGTCAGCGTCGTCGCCTTCTGTTCGCCCGCTGCGATTGCCGCAGGCGTGCAGGCGGGAAAGCTGGTCAATGGAATCGCGCAAAAGCTCGGCGGCAAAGGCGGGGGCAAGCCCGACTACGCCCAAGGCGGTGGCGGCGATCCAGCGAAGCTCGCGAACGCGCTCACGTTGTAGGATTCCGCTTCGAGGGCGTCGGCGCGCCGCTTCCGGTTGATCCGTGGCATTCGCAATCGCGTGGTCCACACCTCGGGCAACCCGCCGGCCGCGATTGCAACCAAAAATCCTGCCCGCCCGATCTCGCTTTGCGTTTTCCGACCGGTGCCCTAATCTGGCGCCATGGACTTGAAGTCCATCGTCAGCGGCATCTGCGACCAGGCCGACGATTTCCTGTCCGGCGTGAGCCGACGGGATGAAGCGCGCGCCGGCGTCGCCGAGATCCTGACGATGCATCATCCGTCCCTTCCCGCCGCCGACAAGAAAGTCGTGATCGACGGAGTAATGCGCGTCCTCGAGCAGGAGGGATTCTTCGATCGGGATGCCGGTGTGGCCGACGACGATGACGGCGGCGCCGCGGGAGGGGAATAGGTCCTGTGCGCGGAAATATTCGTGGCGCTGGCCGGGTTCGACGGTCGGGAAGCGGTTCTTCGCATTGCCGGTTTCAGGAAGTGCGGTCAGGCTCGGGGGCCATGGTAGCCTACAAGACTCCGAATCTGACCCAACATCCACCGCGCAGCCCGCGGGTCCGCCTCGGCGGCCTCGTCGTGCTGCCCCGGATCATCGACAAGGCCCGCGCGCACCTCACCGGCAAATGCGGCGAGTACAAGTGGAACAACCCTCTCGACCAACGTCTGTTCAAGTTCCTGGGCGTCACGACCGAGGATTTTCTCGCCGCCGTCAAAGCCGCTGAAAGCGACACCGCGGTGCTGGCCTGGATCAACGCCCATGCCCGGCCCGAACGCCACGAATGGGAGATCGCGGCGTGGTCCGCGTGGGTGGAGAATCTGGCTCCCGGCGACGCGCACCGGCACGGCATTTTTCTCGAGGATATCAAGGCCAAGTGTCCCCATCGCGAGGACATCCGCACCCTGTTCGACCGCCTCGACATGGACGACTACGTCACCTTCGGCGGATCCGCCTGACCCGGACCCCGCACGGAGCGACGGAGCGCGTGGCCGCGCTCGCGTTCGGACGGATTCGCGTCGTTGACGGCACCGGCGATTGTGCTTCCTTGCGAGCATGACGGCCCCGCCCGCCACGCTCGATCCGGTCCCGGTGGTTCTGGCCTTCAACGCCAGCAACCATCTCGCGGTCGTGCGACGGGATGGATGCTGGGATGTCGCGTTTGCGGGCGACGACTCCTTGGCCCGGCTTGATTCCCTCGCGGTCGGGCACACGACGCCCACCGAATTTTTCTCCTGCGACGTCGACGGGGAATCGTGCCGCGTTTTTTTTGCGCAGGTCGCGGACGGCGCTGCCGGGGTGGAATTCCAACCTCTCGAGTGGCTGGCCCGCCAGCCGCTCAGTCCCCGCCTGACCCGGCTGCTCGTCGGGATGGAACCCTATTTGATCGAGATCCCGTATCTTCACCTCGGGGAGAACGACTACATCTACAAATTCCGCGTGGAAAAGGCGCGCAACCGCGACATTTACCAGCAGGACGAGGCCGCACGCGCCCTGTACCAGAGCCGCCTGTGCGATGCCATCAAGCAGCTCTCGCGGACCAACGAACGTTCTGCCACCGCACCGGCCACCCTCGACTTCGGTCCGGTGAGCTACGTCATTCCGAGCCACTTCGGTTTCTGTCTCGGCGTGAAGAACGCCATCGAGCGCGCCTATGAGTCGCTCGCGGAGAATCCCGGACGACGGGTTTTCATGCTAAGCGAGCTGATCCACAATTCGTTCGTGAACGAGGACCTTCTGCGCCGGGGGCTGCGTTTCCTGCAATCGGACAAAGGCACCGCCTATGCCACCGACCCGGTCGGCGGGGCCGAAAATGCCCTGCCCGTGGCGCTGTGGGACACCCTCGAGCCCGAGGACGTCGTGATCATCCCGGCGTTCGGCGCGACGGATGAGGACAAGAAGCGCCTCATTCGAAAAGGCATCCGGGTCGCCCAATACGACGCGACCTGCATGCTGGTCGAAAAAGTCTGGAAGGCCGCGCGCGCGTACGGACGCGAGGGATTCACCGTCGTGATCCACGGCAAGAGCGAACACGAGGAGACCAAGGCCACGTTCTCCAATTCGCGCCGCTATGCGCCCTCCGTGATCATCCGGAACATGGAGGAGGCGCGGCTGCTGGGGGATTACATCGCCGCGCCCGATGTCGCCCGGCGCGGCGTCATCCTGGACCGGTTCGCCGGTGTCAGCACTCCCGGCTTCGATCCCGCGCTCCACCTGGACCGGCTCGCCGTCGTCAACCAGACGACGTTGCTGATGAACGAGACCGCGGCGATCATGGACTACCTGAAGTCCGTCTTCGTGGAGCGCTATGGTCCCGAGGCCGGTCCGGCCCACGTCGCCGGCGGCGGCCGCAAGGACACGCTTTGTTATGCCACGCAGGTGAACCAGGACGCCTTGAGCCGGGCCCTGGCGGAGCCACTGGACGCGGCATTCATCATTGGCGGCAAGAACAGTTCCAACACCTACCAGCTCTACCGGCTCTGCGCCCAGAAGCTGGGCCACCGCGCGTTCTTCATTCAATCGGAAGCGAACATCCGCTCGCGCTGCGAAATCGAGCACTACGTCTTCCCCCTCCATGGCCGGGGCAAGGGCGGGCATGTCGAGGTCCATCCGCTGTGGCGGGCGGACGACGAGATGCCCAAGCGGGTGCTGATCACGGGAGGTGCATCCTGTCCGGACGGGCTGGTCCAGCAGGTGGTCGCGCGCATCAATTCCTTCTTTCCCCCGGCTCGACTGCGGGGAATCGAGGACGTGCTGGCGGATCTCGGGGCGCGCTGAAAACCGCCCCGCGGGTGATCAGAACTTTATGCTCAGGCCGCCGCGGAGGCTGGCGTTGCCGCTCAGGTCGACCTTCGCGGTGCGTCCCGCCAGCGTTTGATCGTAGTCGGTGAAGGACTCGTACTCCAGGCCCGCAAACAAACCGGAGCGCTCGTTGATCGCCCAGTTGGCGTCCAGATTGGCGTAGTAACCCGGCAGAACTTTGCTCACTTCGCTGGTCACCGCGCCGGTGGTGATGGTGGGCGCGGGAAGCGACGGGTCGTTCGCAATCGTGGTCGTCTCGATGGCACTGAAATTCGTTCCGGCGTAGGCCGCTGCAAATCCGGCGCTGGCATTGAAGGACAGGTTGGGCGTCACCGTCGCGTCGATCTGCGGTCCGATCTTCATCACGACGTACGCGCCCTTCACCTCCCAGATTCCGTCGACATCCACGTCGGTCGGATCGTCGGTTTCGTTTCGGGCCGTGGAGCTGGTCGGAAGCGTGATGTAGGGCGACTGTTCGATGGGATAGGTTATGACGTTCCCGAGCGCGTCCGTCTGAGTGCCCGTGCCTCCCAGGTCCGGCGTCGTGTACGGGTAGGCCGGCGACGGCAGCGTGCCGATCACGTAGGTGTCGTTGATGACGTGAAGTTTTCCCTTCACCGTTCCCGTCACCTTGCTGTTGATGCCGTTCAGCGAGATGCCTGCGAGGAGGCTGAAGCGGATACGCTTCGACGGATCGGAGAAGAGCCGCTCGGCGTGGAGCTCGATGCCACCCGAGATGTTGCGTTGCCCATCCATGGAGTCGCCTTCCGAGTTTACGCTGTATTGGGTGAAAGTGACCGTCCCGGTCCCGGTCGGTTGCGCCTCAATGTCGTAAAGTCGCGACGTCCCAGGCGTGAAGCTCAGGAAGGTTCCCGTCGTCGCGACGAGTTGAACGCCGTCCTTAACCACCGGAATGCCATTGGCGTCGACCTGCGAGGCCGACGTCGAATAGGTGTTTATCGTCGTCACCCTTCCGGTCGCCGGGTCGAGGACCGAGGGGGTGGAAATGACCGCGCCGGCGGAATTGTATTCATTCGCCCGATAGCCGTCGGCGAGCACGACGCCGTTGTCATAAATCCGGTTCACGTTATTGGCGGTCTGATCCGTGGTAAACGGGGCGACCGGGGTGGCGGAGGGAATGCTGCCCACATTGCCAAATTTGACCTTGGCGCCCTGGGTGGCGCGGAAACCGAAGGTCAGGTTGTGGTGGGCCCGGCTGAAATAGGAGAAATAGTCGAATTCCTGGTCGTCATCCTCGTCGTCATCTTCGGCGCGCGTCACCGTCAGTGCGAAGGTCATGGCGGCGAGGAGGGCCAGCAGCAGGCGATGCTTCATGGATAAGGGGTACTTGAAAGCAGAACGGAGCAGTTTGGAAAAGGGAAAAAGGCGCGGGTTCCGTCCCGGACGCGCAAAGCGCACTTTTTCAGCCGGCGACGGCGGATCAGGCCTTTTCCATCGGCTCCTTGGGCTCGTCCTTGAGCACGCCGGCCTGGCGCGCCAGGCGTTTCAGGTCCTCCTCCTTCTGTTCCAGCTCGGTCTCCTTTTCCTGCTGGGCCTGCATTTTGGCGAACAAGGACGCCTCGCTTTGATCGAGAAAATCCTGCCGCTCCTGGAGCGCCTGCTTCTCCTCCTTGATGCTGTGCTCCTGGCGATCGAGTTCCTCCTTGAGCTTTTTCAGAGCTTCGTCGTGCTCCGGGGAGCTTCCGGCACCGGTGGACTGGGTCTGCGCTGCCGCGATCAACTGGGCTCGCGCCTGCAGCAGCGCCTCCGCCTCGGCGAGCGCGCGCTCGCGGTCCCCAATCTTGGCCTCCGCCTCGGCCAGCGCCATTTCGCGCTGCGCCAGCTTTGATTCCAGGGTGCGGATCGTCTTCTGAAGCTCGTCAACCTGCGAACCGCTCAGGATCGGCTCGGCCTTCCACGGCGAACGCGATTGGGAGAAAATGGCGTCGAGCGAACGACGGGCCTCGGCGGTCGCCGCCGTGGCTTCCTGCGCCCGCTGCAGCGGGCTGATCCGGCGCGGCAGAACGAGCGGTTTGGGTCCGAACGAAGGGCGCGACACGGGCCCGCCAGGGGTTCCCGGCGGGGGAAAATTCGGGGCCGGCGCGGCCTTCGCGAGCGGACTGGGAAACTTGGGTGGCCGCGGGGGCGGCTGGTTGTTGTCCACAACGGGACAAAAAGCACTCAACCCCTACCAAACAAGCGCGAAAAGAGGCCCTTTTTCTTTACGTCGGCCAATCCTGCCGCCGGCTTGCGGCCCGGCAGCTCCGGCCCGAGCACCGTCTGCGCCAGGTGTACGCCGATGGCCTCGCGCGCCGCATCATTCAGCACCACGAAATAACGCTCGAGCGTGAGGCTGTCACCAAGGTCGCGCAACAGCGTCGCCTTCTCGTCCTTGAACCACGCGAAAACCGCGATCGCATTCGGGCGCATCGTGGATTCGAATTTCTCCGCCTGCTCGCGGGTCAGCGTCCTTACCGTCACCACCACATCCCCGGCCGCCAGCTTCGCGCCATAGAACTGACCCAGGGCGAGTTGGTCCGCGCGTGGCAGCGATGCCGCGATCAGGCCGAGGGCCTCCGGCAAATGCAGGCCGGTCGTGCCGCGCCGGAAAGGCAGGAATTTGCCGATGCCTTCCTCGTCGCCATGCGTGAGGGCGTTGAGCGCACTGCGGAAATCGCCGCCGAGCACGACGCGCGTCGACATCTGCTGGCCCAGGTTGGCAAACTCGCCGACCGTCTTGATGCCCTCGGACAGGCAGACGGCGCGGGTGCCCTCGCTGAGATTCGCGAATTGCAGCGGAAAATCCTCCGGGATGCCGAGGCGCGACAGCGTCTTGAGGATCGGATTCTCCTTCGACGCCGAAACCTCCACCTGCGCCACCATGTCGCCGAACGGATCGTCGAACGCCAGCGTCTCCTTCAGGATCGCCACGAGGTGAGCCGCGCGGTCGGACTTGCCCGCGATCTCCGGCAGCATGAGCAGCTCCTCCCAGGTGAAGTCGATGTACTTGCTCGGCTTCTCCTCGGTGCCGGTGTTCGGCCATTCCTCCATGTCAAGATTCTGGGCCAGGCTGACCAGCGAGGTCTCGGTCATGATCGAGTTGCGGAATTTCTTTCGCACCTCGTCCCAGTCGGCGGGGGTATATTTGGGCATGGTGTGGGTCTCCCGAATTCG
The DNA here is from genome assembly GCA_036499305.1 of Candidatus Didemnitutus sp. Classification (GTDB taxonomy): domain Bacteria; phylum Verrucomicrobiota; class Verrucomicrobiia; order Opitutales; family Opitutaceae; genus Didemnitutus. Next base: position 15,014 of record DASYDZ010000117.1, on the reverse strand, counting down.
GTCAGCCGACGGGGGCAAGATCGATGATTTCGCCGGCCAGCTTCAAATAGTCGTTCGAGACGCTGTCCTCCTCGCTCGCCTCCTGGCCGACCAGGAACACCGGCAGGCCCAGCGTGACGGCACGTCGCACGACCATGGCGTCGCGGATCTGCGTGTTGAAGATTTTCGCCGAGGGAGCGACGCCGCGCTTCTGCGTCTTGAATTGATTGAGTCGAAGTTGCATGCGCATCTTCGGCACCTCGATGTCGACGTTCGTCTTGATCGAGTTGAAAACAATGCCGTACACCTGGGCCGCGGGCCCCATGGCGGTGGTCCGGAAACTGGCGGAAGTCTGCTGGAACCGCATCAACTTCTCGATCAGGAGGGTGAACCCGATGAGGCTGAGCGCGTCGGGGTTCGACGGCACATAGATTTCCTGGGCGCAATAGATGCCGTTTTGCGACGCGCGCAGGATGTTCGGCGGACAGTCGAAAAGGACCACGTCGTAATTCTTTTCCACCTCGGCGAGCTGCTCCTGAAAAATTGCGTAGGACGGCCGCTTCGGATCCGGCTTATACTCGCCCTCGAGGTCGACCAGATTGAAGGACGTCGGCACGAGATCGAGGCCCGGCAGCAGCTTCTCACCGTCCTTGCCCTCCACGACATCCTTGATGATGAGGTCCTTGACCCGAACCCCGCCCGGATCGAAAATCGAATAGAAGGAGCCCGTGCCGTTGACGTTGATCTTGTTCCACCGATCGAGCTTCATCAGCCAGATGCTGGCGTTCGACTGGGTGTCAAAATCGAACAGCAAAACGCGCAAACCGCGGCGTGCCAAACTGGCAGCCGTATTGACGATCAGTGACGTTTTGCCGACGCCACCCTTGTAGTTGATGAATGCGATTCTGCGAACCATGAGCCGGTACAGTGAGCGACGTTAAAATGCCAAGCCCGCAGCACGGCGCGAGTTAAAAATTTAATCAAGATATTTCTCCCGCACCGAAAATATCCTCTTTTTGTTGCTTTTCCCGTCATTTTTGGGCCCTCAGACTGAATCCCATGTCCGACCTCAGCCTGCAGGAAAAATTTGCCCCTCTGAGCATTTGCTTCGGATGTGGTCCCGCGAATGCCAAGGGTCTTCACGTGCGCAGCCTTGTCCGGGGCGAGGAAGTCGTTGCGAGCTGGACTCCCGAGCCCCATCACGAGGCGTTTCCAGGAATGCTTAATGGCGGCATCATCGGTTCGCTGCTCGATTGCCACTGCAACTGGACCGCCGCCTGGTTCCTGTGCCAGCGGGATGGTGCCGAGGCGCCGCCGTGTACGGTGACCGCCGATTACGCGATCAAGCTTCTTCGCCCGACTCCGACGGACGGCCCTGTTGACCTGGTGGCGCGTGTGGTGGAGTCGGCGGCTGATCGCGCCACTGTCGAGGGCATCCTGTCTGCCGCCGGCAAGGCCCGCGCGACCTGCCGCGGCACCTTTGTCGCCGTGCGTCCGGGACATCCCGCCTACCATCGGTGGTGATCGGGCGCCCGATTTTTGTCACGCGATTGTAACTCCAAACCCATGGGTGCGTGACATGCCGCCGCTACGTTCCGCGCGTGCATTCCGCTCATATCCTCGCCGTCGATGACGAACCGGAACTGACCGAGCTGATCTCGTATCACCTCGGTCGCGTGGGCCATCATGTGTCGACCGCCGCGAACGGCTGGGAGGCGCTCGACCAGATCCACCAGCAACGGCCGGACATCATCCTGCTCGACCTGATGCTTCCGGATCTGGACGGATTCGGTGTCTGTGAAATTCTGCGGCGCGATCCCAAGACGGCCACCATTCCCATCATCATCATTTCCGCCTGGGCGTCGCTCGATTCGCACCATCTGGGACTCGAATTGGGAGCCCTGGATTACATCACGAAGCCGTTCAGCCCGCAGGAGCTGGTGCGCCGGGTGAATCACTTTGTCGAGCAGCGGGCCAATCCGGCAGCGGGCTGAGCGGCCAACACGGTTCTACCGGGATCATTGGGTTGAAAGAGGCCGGTTGAAGGTTGAAAGCGCGCAGCACCGGTGGGGGTGGATTCCGCATCATTCCCTGCTGCCCGCGGATGTCCCCGGCAAAGCGATTCCCAGGGTTTGGTCATTGAACGCTGCCCTTTCGCCGGGGATTCTACGCGCGGGTTGCATTGCCCTCCAAGCAGGGCAATGCCGGGCAGCGTCCTAACTCGCATGGAAACCCCGCAGCAAGCTGCGGGGAATGTTTCAGTATTCAATTTCTAGCCGCCCGCGGCATGAGCTCCCCTCAGACATCGGTGGTCTTGAAGGAGATCGGAATCACCATCCGGAACGGCACCAGCCGACCGTGACGTTTTCCCGGCTCGAACCGCCACCGCAGGACAGCGCGCACGGCCGCGTCCTCGAACTCGCGACGCGTGCCGGTCACCACATTCGCCGAGACCACGCGGCCGGTTGAATCGACGGTGAACTCCACCGAGACGGTGCCGCCAATGCCAGCATTCTGCAGTTCCCGCGGAAAGGCCGGTGCGATCTGCGACAACGCGCGGGGAATATTGTCGAGGTCGGCCGGCGCGAAGATCTGCGGGTTGCCGACACCGCCGGAACCGGGGCCGAATGGCTCTGCCGGCAGGGGTCCCGTCCAGCGATGGTCCACCGGGACGAGGGGCACGCGGTCCTCAGTCTGCACGAGGATGGCCGTGTTGTTGGGCAAAGGTTGAATCTCCGGTGGCAAGACCTCGGTCCGGCCCAACGGACCGGGCGCAGCCGGAGATTCGTCGGGTTCTTCGAGCGGAACGATGGGATCAAAGGGCAACGGATCAGGCGATCGCGGAGTCTTCTCCTTCACGCAGCCAGCCGCTGCCGGCGCGTGGGAGGGGCCGTACATCGCGAGCGAAACATGGAGCGCCGCAGCGACCATGGCGGGGATGAAGTATTTTTGGAGGTGCATGGCGTATCCTTTTCATACCTACGACGCGCCAGCCGGCTGTTTCTTAGGGGCTGGGTGCGTGGCGGATCCCCGCCGACGCAGATCGTCGATGGGGAGATCGACGACAACCTCGCCCACGGCGCCTGGTCCGGGCGGGCGCATACTGCGATTCCCGCGCCTGTCATTCGCTGTTGCCAATCACTGACGGCGCGCCGCGAATCAGCGGACTCCATGTTCGCATCGATCAGGCCACCTTCCTTCCCGTCCGGGCCGGCATTTGTCCGCTGGCTTGTGCTCGGCGTGGCCCTGGCCGCGCGGGCGCCCGCCGCGGAGCCCCCTGCGCCGGTTGGTGAGGCCCTTCATCGCTACAATCCCGACCCTCCCATCGGATGGGCGTACTCCGTTGCGGTGCATCGCGGCACCCGGGAATCGATCGAATCATTCGATCCCACGCGCCCCGCCGGGCAGCGGTGGACTCTGCAGAAAGTCGACGGCCGCCCGCCGACGCCCCAGGAGTCCGATCGCTATGCGCGTTATCGCGAAACCACCGACACCGGCAATGGAGCGCGCGCCACCTTCGTGCGCGGCGATCTCGACTTGAACAGTGTGCGGGAGGTCGCCAACGAACCGGGCAGCGTGTCCTTTCATTGCAGCTTTCGTCCCGAGGCGCCCGAACCCGTGCTGGCCCATCTGGACCTGCAGTTGGTGGTCGGACGCGATCCCGCCCGGGTGCGCCGGTCCGTCCTCCGCCTCGTGGCACCCTACTCGCCCATCTTCGGCGTGACGATGAAGTCGCTCGTCGTGGAGACGGTATATGCCAGCCCACCCGGGGAAAACCTGGATTTTCCCGCGCTTCGCATCTCGCGATTCGAAGGCAGGGTCCTGGGGTTTTGGCCGATCGAGGAGTCGGTCGAAACCCGCTACCTCTCGTTTCACCGGGTCACCCCGGGGGGCGCGACCCAGTGACCCGGACGGAAATCATGCCTAAAACCATGCCGGCGAAGGCCTACGGTCGCGAACTACGATTGACACTCCCGATGGATTCAGGGGGAATATCCCCCGTCGCCACCATAACCTTGTCGTGAAAGGCCTCCCCCTACGCTGGAAGCTGACCTTGCTGATCACGCTGATCAGCGGTGTGAATCTCGCCCTCGCGCTCACCGGGCTCTATTTCCAGGACCTGTACAAATTCCGGGGCGAAATCCAGCGCCAGCTTGAGTCGTCGCGCCGGTCGATCGTCGAAAAGGTGACGCCGCTGATGGAGCCCGAGTCGGGGCCTCTGATGGACCTCGCCCTGCAGTCGCTGGACTCCGATCCGCAGATCGTCGCCGCCGCGGTCTACTCCGCCGACAACCGGCTGATTGCGCGGTACACCAAGCCCGGCAGCGAGGAGGCGATTCCGTCCGGCGGCCACTTCGGCCAGATGTTCTCCCTCGACCGCAACGTCGTGCTGTCCCCGATCCGCAAATCCGGGCGGCAGATCGGCACTCTGTACCTGAAGGCCGCCGCCGCCTCGGACGAGGACAGCTTCACCTATGTCCTGCGCGGCACCGGCATCGTGTTCCTGTTTTCCGCCATCATCGCGTTCGTCATGGGCTTCCGCCTGCAGGCCGGCATCTCCGCGCCGATCACGGAGCTCGTTTCCGCTGCCAGCAAGATCACCCGGGAACGCGACTATTCCGTCCGCGTGACCCAGGCGGCCGCCGGCGAGATCGCCGAGCTGATCGCCTCGTTCAACCTCATGCTCGGCACGATCGAGCAGCGCACCTCCGAGATCGAGGGCGCGCGCGAAAAGCTGCACAGCACGAACCTCGAGCTCGAGGGGGCGAACCACCATCTCGAGACCCGGGTCGAGGAGCGCACGCGCGAGCTGGCCAACGCGGTCAAGTCCGCGGACGACGCGAACAAGGCGAAGAGCGCCTTCCTCGCCAAGATGAGCCACGAGCTGCGCACGCCGCTCAACGCCATCATCGGCTACAGCGAGATCCTGCTCGAGGACGCCACCGATGACGGAAACAAGGCGACGGCCGACGACCTCGACAAGATCCTTTCCGCCGCCCGCTACCTGCTGGGCCTGATCAACGACGTGCTCGACATCTCGAAGATCGAGGCCGGCAAGATGGAGCTCTACATCGAGACCTTCGAGATCAAGAAGCTGATCCACGAGGTGGCCGTGACGGTGCAGCCGCTTGTATCCAAAAAAGGCAATACACTTTATGTGGACTGCCCCGACAATATCGGCGACATGCAGGCCGATTCCACGAAGGTCCGGCAGATGCTTCTCAACCTGCTCAGCAATGCCAGCAAGTTCACCGACAAGGGCGGCATCACCCTTAAGGTGCAGCGCGACACCGACAACCGGCACGTGCTGCTGAAGGTGTCGGACACCGGCATCGGCATGACGCCCGACCAGCTCGCCAAGTTGTTCAAGGCCTTCAGCCAGGCGGACGCCTCGACCGCCAGCAAGTTCGGCGGCACGGGCCTCGGCCTGGCGATCTCCCGCCAGTTCGCGCGCATGATGCAGGGCAATATCACGGTCGACAGCACCCTTGGCGTCGGCACGACCTTCACCATCCGCATGCCGCTGCAGGTGCAGGATCTTTCCCGGCGGCTGGTCTCGATCGATCCCGAGACCGTGCCGACGGCCACGATTCCACCGTTTAAAAATCCGTCGCCCGCCGCGGACGTCGACCACACTCCCTTTGATGTCCTGCTGGTGGAGGACGATCCTCCCACGCGCGACATGATGTCGCGCACCCTGGAACGCGAAGGATGGAAGGTCCGCACCGCCGCCAACGGCCAGCTCGCCATCGACATCCTCGAGCAGGCCCTGCCAGCCGCCGTCGTGCTCGACCTGAAAATGCCGATCATGAACGGATTCCAGTTCATGGAGGTCGTCGACGGGCGCGAGGAGTGGCGCGGCCTCCCGATCTTCGTGTTCACCTCCATGGACGTCACCCAGGAAATCCGCGAACGGCTCGGCAATCGCGCGGCCGGTGTCTTTCAGAAGGGAAATTTCTCGCGCGAGGAGCTCATCCAACGCGTGCACGTGGCCGTTCAGGCCCACTTGACGGCCGGTAAAAACAAGCAATCCTAAATTCCCCGCCCATGCCCAAGATTCTGTTGGTTGAAGACAACGAAATGAACCGCGACATGCTTTCACGTCGCCTGGAAAAACGCGGCTTCACCGTCGTGATCGCCGTGGACGGTGCCGCGGGCGTCGCGCAGGCCAAGGCGGAAAAGCCGGACCTCGTGCTGATGGACATGAGCCTGCCGGTCATCGACGGCTGGGAGGCGACCAAGATGATCCGGGCCGACGCGGACATCGCCGCCATCCCGATCATCGCGCTCACGGCGCATGCCATGTCCAGCGATCGCGAGAAGTGCCTCGCCGCCGGCTGCAACGATTTTGACACGAAGCCGGTTGAGTTGCCGCGTCTGCTCGGAAAAATCGACGAGCTGCTCAAGAACCGGCCCCCGCCCGCCGCTCCGGCATGAGTCTCAACCCTGATTCAAAGTCACCGGGTGGAGGCGGTGGCAGCGGTCAACCGAGTTCCCTCGGACCATTCATCCGGGCGATCCAGGCCCGGGACATGGAGGCTCTCTCCAAGTTTCGGCATGCGCTCCGGACACCTCTCAACCAGATCATCGGCTATTGCGAAATGCTGATGGAGTCGGCCGAGGAGGCCGACATCCAGGAAATTCTCCGCGATCTCAAGCGCATCCACACGGCCGGCGGGCAACTGGTCGCCCTGATCAACGATGCCCTCGCCCCCTGGAAGGTCGAAACCGGCAAGATCGACGTCGAGGCCATGCGGCGCGACATGCGGACACCGCTCAACGCGATCATCGGTTACGCCGAACTCTGCCTCGATGAGCTGACGGTCACGGGGCGACAGGAGCTGGTCTCCGATCTCAAGAAAATTCACCGCGCGGGCATCAGCCTCTTCCGCCTTTTCGACAGCGCTTCCTTTCCCGAGACAATCCAGGCGGGCGCCCCGGGCGACCCGGGCATCGCCGCCCTGGCGACCATGGGCGCCTCCGACATCTCCCCGATCTCCGTTCCCGGCGCCGCCGACATTGTCGCACCCACCTCCAGCCGCCCGGCCGCCCGGCTGCTCGTCGTCGATGACGATGAGATGAATCGCGAGATGCTGGCCCGCCGCCTCGTCAAGCTGGGCTATGATGTCAGCGAGGCCGGCGACGGCCGGATCGCGCTCCAAAAGCTCAAGGAGGGCAACTTCGACCTCGTGCTGCTCGACATCGTCATGCCGCAGCTCGATGGCTTCCAGACGCTCGAGTTCATGAAGGCCGATCCGCGCCTGCGGCACCTGCCGGTCATCATGATCACGGCCCTCGACGACGTCGAGAGCACGGTGCGCTGCATCGAGGCCGGCGCCGAGGACTTCGTCCCGAAGCCCTTCAATCCCATCATTCTTCGCGCCCGCATCACGGCGTCGCTCGACAAGAAGCACCTGCGCGACCAGGAGCAGGCCTATCTCGCGCAACTGCAGAATGAGCGCTCCAAATCCGAGCGCCTCCTGCTCAACGTCCTGCCGCGCGCGGTGGCCGACCGCCTCAAGGCCGGCGAACGCACGATTGTCGACAGCTTCCTCGAGGCCACCGTGGTATTCGCCGACATCGTTGGATTCACCCGCATCGCCGCGCGCAACGCACCGCAGAAGACGGTGCAGTTGCTCAACGACCTGTTTTCCGCCTTCGACCGCGTCGCCGAGCTCTACTCGCTCGAGAAGATCAAGACGATCGGCGATTCATACATGATGGTCGGCGGCGTGCCGCTCGCCCATCCCGAGCATGCCGAGGCCTGCGCCAACGCGGCGTTCGAGATGCTGGAGTCGCTCCGCGTGTTCAACCGGCGCCACCAGCTCGACTGGCAGATCCGCATCGGCATGAACAGCGGCTCGGTCGTGGCCGGCATCATCGGCACCAAGAAATTCGCGTACGATCTCTGGGGCGACACGGTCAACATCGCGGCCCGCATGGAGTCGCAGGGCCAGCCCGGCAAGGTGCAGGTCAGCGCCTACGTGAAGGAACTCCTCGACAGCAAATTCGAATTCGAACCGGTCGGCCGCCTGGAGATCAAGAACGTCGGACCGATGGAAACGTTTCTCCTTGGCCGGCGCAAGGGCTCGTCCCCGCCGCTCACGCGCCCGGGTTCAAAGTCCCCTTGAAAACCAGCGTGGACAGGCCGGGCAGCGTCAGCACCAGCGACTGCCCGTAGCCGTCGGCGGCAACGCCCTCCGCCGCGCGCCCGCCGTCGTTCCCCAGCCCGGAGCCGCCATAGTACTCCGAGTTGGTGTTCATCACCTCGGTCCAGGAGCCGCCGAACGGGACCCCCACCCGATAGTTCCGCCGCGTCACCGGCGTGAAGTTGCCGATGACGACGAGCGCCGTGCGCTGGTCGGCGTCGATCCGGAGAAAGCTGATCACGCTGTTGTCGCCGTCCGTGCAGTTCACCCAGCGGAAGGTGGCCGGATTGAAGTCGGCCGTGGCGAGGATCGCCTCCGACCGGTACAGCCGGTTGAGGTCGCGGACCAGCGCCTGCAGCCCGCGGTGCTCGGGCTGCGCGAGCAGGTGCCAGTCGAGGCTCGCGTCGTGATTCCATTCGGAAAACTGCCCGAATTCGCCGCCCATGAAGAGCAGCTTCTTGCCGGGATAGGTCCAGATGTAGCCGTAGAGCGAGCGCAGGTTGGCCGCCTTCTCGGCGGTGCTGCCCGCGCCCATCTTCTGCAGCATCGAGCCCTTCAGGTGCACCACCTCGTCGTGGGAATACACCGTGATGAAGTTCTCCGAGTACTGGTAAAGCATGCCAAAGGTCAGCTTGTCATGCATCCATTTGCGGTGGATCGGGTCCTTCTGGAAGTAGGCCAGCGAATCGTGCATGAGGCCCATGTTCCACTTGTAGTCGAAACCCAGTCCACCATCGCGGACAGGGCGGCTCACCTGCGGAAACGCCGTCGACTCCTCCGCGATCATCACCGCCCCCGGATGATGCCCGTGCACCAGCTCGTTCGTCTGCCGCAGGAAGTCGATCGCCTCGAGATTCTCGCGTCCACCGTGCTTGTTGGGGATCCACTCGCCCGCCTTGCGCGAGTAATCGAGGTACAGCATGGACGCCACCGCGTCGACCCGCAGGCCGTCGATGTGATAACGATCCAGCCAGGCCAGCGCGCTGCCGACCAGGAAACACCGCACCTCGTGCCGCCCGTAGTTGAAGATGAGCGTGCCCCAGTCCATGTGCGCCCCGAGGCGGGGGTCCTCGTGCTCGTACAGGTGGGTGCCGTCGAATTCCGCGAGCGCAAATGCGTCGCGGGGAAAATGGGCCGGCACCCAGTCGAGGATCACCCCGATCCCGCGCTGATGCAGGTGGTCGACGAAGAACTGGAAGTCCTCCGGCGTGCCGTAACGGTGGGTCGGCGCGAAATATCCCGACACCTGGTAGCCCCACGATCCCGGGTACGGATACTCCGACACCGGCATGATCTCCACGTGGGTGAAGCCGAGATCGACCACATAGTCCGCCAGCGCCACCGCCAGCTCGCGATAGCTCAGCGGGCGCCCGGCCTCCTCGATCTTGCGCCGCCACGATCCGAGGTGCACCTCGTAGATGGACATCGCGCAGTCGACCTGGCCCGCGTGGGCCGCCCGCGCGGCCATCCAGTCGCCGTCACCCCAGGCATGGCGGTTCGTGGCACAGACGATCGCGGCGTTGTTGGGCGGGGCCTCGAAATAGGTGCCGTACGGATCGGTCTTCATCCGCATGTTCCCGCGGCGGTCCCAGATCGCAAACTTGTAGAGCTCGCCCTCGCCCAGCCCGGGCACGAAAAGCTCCCAGACGCCCGATGCGCCGAGCGGCCGCATCGGGTGATAGCGCGGATCCCAGCCGTTGAAGTTGCCCACCACCGAGACCCGCGAGGCGTTCGGCGCCCACACCGCGAAGGCCACGCCGGGAACGTCGCCGAGGACCCGCAGGTGCGCGCCGAGCTTCTCGTACACGCGCTGCTCCGTGCCCTCGTTGAACAGGTAGAGATCCTGGTCGCTCAGCGTGGGCAGAAATGAATACGCGTTGTAAACCTGGTGAATGTCGCCCCACGACGTGCGATAGCGGAGCTGGTACCGGAAAACGGTGCGCTTCGGCAGGAAAAGCTCGAAGAACCCCTCCGGCGCCAGAAGCTCCATCGGGTGCGACGGCGCACCGGGGGCATCGAGGTCGATCAGCTCGCAGGTGACGGCGCCGCGGACGAACGCCCGGGCAACCACGCCCTTCCGGCGCTTGAACGCGACCGAATGCATCCCGAGCCAGCCGTGCGGGTCGGCCTGATGGTTGTACAGGAACGCTTCGAGCTCTCGCGGGGGAATGATCACGGCCAGCGCGCACGATGGTCCCCGGCCCCGCCCTCGTCTACAACAAAGGGGGTGGGGCCTTCCCCGCTCACCCCGTGTTCCGCAAACCGCCGCTGATGCCGTTGATCGTCAGCTCCACCACCCGGCGGGTCGCCGTGGTTTCGGACTCCGACCGGCCGCCCGAGCGCAGGCGCCGCAGCATCTCCACCTGGATGAAATTCAGCGGATCGATGTAGGGATTGCGCAGTTCGATCGAGCGCAGCAGCACCGGCTCGCGGGCGAGGAGCCGGCGCTGCCCCGTCACCGCAAGGATGGCCTTCTCCGTCCGCGCGAATTCCGCGGCGAGGATGTTGAAGATCCGTCGGCGCAGCTTTTCGTCCGGCACAAGGCCCGCGTACAGCTCCGCGATGCGCATGTCGGCCTTGCGCAGGGTCAGTTGCGCGTTGTCGATCAGGGTCTGGAAAAACGGCCACTGCGCATGCATGGTCCGCAGCAGCCGGCGCCCGGCGGGTCCGCGCTTCAGCACGCATTGCAGGGCGCTCCCGAGTCCGAACCAGCCGGGAAAATTGTAGCGGCTCTGCATCCAGGAGAACACCCACGGGATCGCGCGCAGGTCCGCGACGCTCTGCGTGGCCTTGCGATACGACGGACGGGAACCGTAGTTCAGGTTGGCGATCTCGTCGATCGGCGTCGCCTGACGCCAGAAATCCAGGAACGCGGCGTCGTCGTGCACCAGCGCCTTGTAGGTGGCGAAGCCCGCCGCACTCATCGCGGTCATCGCCTCCCGCCATTCCGCCGGGACGGTGACGGGCTCCTGCGCCGCGTGCGTCCCGAGCAGGACGCCATAGGCCATCTGTTCGAGGATGCGGTGCGCCAGATCCGGGTCGTGATATCGCGTGGACAGCACCTCGCCCTGTTCCGTCACGCGGATGCCGCCGTCCCGCAGGCCCGCCGGCTGCGCCAGGATGGCCTTGGCCGCCGGTCCGCCGCCGCGCGCGATGCTGCCGCCGCGCCCGTGAAACAGGGTCAGGCCCACGCCGTGCGCGCGGCAGGTCGCCGCGATCATGTCCTGCGCCTCGTACAGCGCCCAGTTGGCCGTCAGGTAGCCGCAGTCCTTGTTGCTGTCGGAATAGCCGAGCATCACATGCTGGTGTCGAGGCGGAACCCGGCCGGGCAGCGTGAACAGGACCTTCAGGATCGCCGGCGCGCGCTGCAGGTCATCGAGCGTCTCGAACAGCGGCGCGATCGGCATGATCACCCCCGATAGCCTCATCAGGAGCTCGACCTCGAGCAGGTCCGACACGTCGTCGGTCATGCTGATGATGTAGATTCCCAGGGCCCGCGGGCCCAGCTTGGTCCCCGCCAGCCCAAAAAGCCGCAGCGGTTCGATCACCTGGCGCGTGGCCGGGGAAAACCGGTCGACCGCGCCGCGCGCCAGCCGTCGGGCGGACTCGATCGCCGCAAGCAGCACCCCCCGCCGCTCCTCCTCGCCCAGCCGGGTGTACTCCGGCTTTCCCAGCGCCTCGGCCACCGCCGCCTCGTGCTGCGCCGAATGCTGGCGCAGGTCGAGGGCGGCCGTATGGAGTCCGAAGACCGCGAGATTGTGTTCGGCGTCCGACAGCTCGCCACCCGCGAGAATCGCCGCGCGGCCCTCCATCAGGCTTTCCCGAATCACCCGGAAGGTCTCCTCCACCGCCGCCGCCCCCAGACAGGTCTCGTCGCCCACCGTTTCCGATGCCAGCACGGTACCATCCCGCACCTCCACGACCGCCTGCGACAGACGCTCGCGCAGCAGTCCAAGCAGCAGGCGGTAGGGCTCATGGGGGTAACGGTGCCCAAGCTGCTCGAGATGCTTCGAAAAATGGGCGCTCTCGCGCGCCATCCGTCGCACCTCGTCCGAAATCCGGTCGCGCCGGTCCGAGACCGTGAGCGTGCGGGCCAGCTCCCGGGCCGCCATCCGCAGTTTTTCCACCGCGAGCCGGCGGTGCAGCAGGAGCACCTCGGCCGTCAGCGCCGCGGTCACGTTGGGATTGCCGTCGCGGTCTCCCCCGATCCAGGAACCGAAGGTCAGCCAGCGTGAGGGCGCGCGCACACCGGGAAAGTGTTTCGCCAGCGCCCGGACGAGATCGCCCTGCAGGCGTGGCATGGTGTCGAAGAGCGCGGTGTCGAAAAACCACAGGCCCGTGCGCGCCTCATCGGTCACTTCCGGCCGCGTCGCGCGGTTGCGGTCGGTGAGCCAGAGCGAGGCCACCTCGCGCTCGACGCGTTCGAGGTCCGCCAGCGCGCCGTCACCCCGCAGCAGGCCGCCCAGGCGCCGCAGTTTCTCGAGCAGTGTCCGGCGCTTGGCCTCCGTCGGATGGGCGGTAAAAACCAGCTCGATGTTGATCCGGTCGAGGAACGACTGCATCGCCTCGGCGCCCACGCCGCGCGTCTTCAACGCGATGACCGCCGCCTCGATCGATTCCCGCTGCGGCGGCACATCGTCGCCGGTCAGCCACTCCCGGCGTCGTTCCCGCAACAACTGCACCCGGAAGTTCTCCTCGGCCAGGTTCACCAGCTCGAAATAGAGGGTGAAGGCCATCGCCTGGTTGAACGCGGGCTCCGCCCCGATGCCCTTCACGATCGCCGCGAGCCGGCCCTCGGCCGTGTCGTCGCCCGCGCGGCGCGCCTTCGCCGAGCGCCGGAGCGCCTCCACCATTTCAAACGCCTCCGGGCCCTCCAGCCGGGTGATGATCCGGCCCAGCACGGAGCCGAGGGTGCGGATGTCCGCTTTCAACCGTGGCAGTTCGTGCAGGGCGGTGACACGACGGGAGCGGCGTTGGGCGGGCATCAGGGCGGAAGAATGGAATGGGGGGCGACGTCCTCGAAGCGAAAATCCTGCCAGGCCTGTCATAATCCACCGGGCGTCCTGGAACTTTCTCGGGAACAATTCGGCCGTGACAAGCTCGAAGCCAGCAAGATTTCTCGTTGCACGCCCCGGTCCCCCCGGGCAGTTCCGAAGCATGTTGCCCGCCCACCTTGCCCGCCTCCGCCCCGCCCTGTGCGCGGTTGCGCTGTGCCTGGGGGCGGCAGGCCTGCAGGCCGACAGCGGGCCGGTCCCGGTGGCCAGCGGCGAATCCTCGGAATATGATGACCAGTCGCATCTGATCGTGCTCCGGGGGAATGCCAAGCTGACCTACGACGACATCGTCGTGACGGCGGACGAGCTCCGGTACAACCGCCAGACCGGAGACGCGGCGGCGAAGGGGCACCTGATCATCACCCGCGGCAGCCGGCGCCTGGTGGCGGACACCGGACAATACAATTTCACCAATGGCACCCTGCAGGTCGACCATTTGCGGTACGGACAGTTCCCCCTGTACATCACCGCCGACCTGGTCTCGGGCACGTTCGACCGGCTGGTCTTTCGCCACGCCACCGTCTTCCTCCGCGAGGAAAACGCCTTCGCCCCGTCGATCACGGCGGATGAACTCGTGTACGAGCGAAACCGGATCGTGTCGGCCGAGGGTCTGAAGATGGGTTTTCTGGGCAGTCACTTCATTCCCCTGCCCCATTTTCACGCCGATCTTCACTCGGTGCTCATCAGTTATCTCAGCGGCGAGGTCGGATATCGCCGCAATCTCGGCCCGTATGCCGAACTCGGCCTCCACCTCCCGATCGCCGAGGGCGTGAAAGTCGGCGGCGATGTGGGCATCTATACCACTCGCGGTCTCATGGTGGGCCCCTCGGGAACCTATTCCCGGAGCGACGGCGATGACACGATGAACGGATTTCTGCGCTCGGGTTATATCTACGACGGGGGAGACCGCGGGGTCGATATCCGGGGCGATCCCGTGCCGTCCAACCGCGGATACATCGCCTGGCAGCACCAGCAGACCGTCGGCGACCACTTCACGCTGAATGGCGAGTTCAACTACTGGTCGGACTCGGAGGTGCTGCGCGACTTCAAGCCCAAGTGGTTCTTTCCCGTCCAGCAGCCCGATTCGTTCCTTGAGGGTACCTACACCGGCGACAACTTGGTCCTCAGCGCATTCGCGCGCGCCAATCCCAATCCATTTTTCCGCGCCCAGGACCGCCTGCCCGAAATCCGGCTTGATCTTCTTCCGACTCCGCTCGCGTTTGGCATTACGCAGCGCTTTGACGCCAGCCTCGCGGTCCTGCAGGAGGACGCGTACGAGAACCTCCCCGGCCTCCGCTCCGATCGCATCGACGCCTATTACGGACTGGAGCGCCCGTACTCGCCTGTCTCGTGGCTGACGTTCACGCCCGTGGCGGGCGGCCGGATCACGTACTATGCGGACGCGATCGCCGGCCGGGACACCTATACCCGCACGATCGGCGAGGTGGGCTTCGACGCCGTCCTGCGAGCCAATGGCACCTTCAACTATCGCAACGAGATCTGGGAAATCGACGGACTCCGCCACCTCCTCGAACCGAAGATATCCTACCGCTACGCGCCGCGGGCCGACCAGGGCCAGCCTTACATTCCCAACATCGACAGCCAGGTCTTCACCACCTACCTGCAGCCGCTTTCCATCGCCGACCAGCGCAACGTCGACCAGCTCGACGCTCTCAACACCTTCCGGTTCGCCTTGGACAACACCCTGCAGACGCGTGACAAGGAATATGGATCCCGCGACCTGCTGAAGCTGGATTTTGCGGCCGACTACACCTTTCTGCACCAGCCGGGACGCCCATTGTCGGATCTCTACACGGAAGCCGCGTTGATG
>DASYDZ010000116.1:0-7446 GCA_036499305.1 Candidatus Didemnitutus sp. | reverse complement strand
GACGATTCCACCCATCTGGCCAGCCCGCGAGTTCAGCACTCGCTTCCATGGGTCTTTCCAGCGCGCCTCAGGCCGATCAAAATCGAACAGGTAGTGAGGCTGAGAGAGGAAATGCCAGATACGCTTCATCCCACGTAACGTTGAGGTCATCCGCGCTCGGTTGCGAGCGTCGGATGCGACGATTGGTTCGGCTTCGTCATTTTTCCGATCGATAAGTCAATGGCGCGGATGAAGCAGAAGAAGAATGCCACCGTAGAGTAGCACTGCGGCGGCGCCGGAGAACAAGGCGATCAAGAAATAGAACTCTCTAGGTCTTTCGCTTCGCCGCACCCATTCGGTCTTAGCTGGCGCGCGGCCGGTGAGAAAGCTGTATGCGACCATGGCTATCGGAATGAAGCTGACGAGCAGGAGGAACAGAGGTAGTTGGAATCGCTGCATATTTTTAGTGCCGAACGTCGAAATCAGCCGCGCCCGGCTGCGGGCGTCGGCTGCGGAGAGTGGTTATGCACGATGCCTTGGCCTTGCGAGGCGTAAAGCGCGCCGGGCGGAAAGATCTTCGCCAACTCCTCGCGGGCTTCGCGCTCGATCGCCCACTCGAGCTTCACGCGCCCCACGAGTGGCGCCCGCTTCAGCCGCGGCGCGTACCGCGTGCGCA
Source organism: Candidatus Didemnitutus sp. (assembly GCA_036499305.1). Taxonomy (GTDB): domain Bacteria; phylum Verrucomicrobiota; class Verrucomicrobiia; order Opitutales; family Opitutaceae; genus Didemnitutus. Next base: position 6,791 of record DASYDZ010000116.1, on the reverse strand, counting down.
CCTCGCCACGTAGCCGCCTCGGCACCTTCCGCATGGACTTGGCGAGCGGACCCGAATTCCCCAGCGCGACTATTCCAGGCGCAGTCATCATCACGTTGTCGTATGCATAACTATGTATGAACCACCATGGGTTGGTTCAATGAGATGGCTAAGTTGCCCATGGATCCCGGATTGGAACAATGGGACTCGAGGAGGGCGGAGGCCATGAGGGACGGGCAATGAACCACGACGGGTAAAAATGGGCGATGGAGGGATGGCCGGCCCGTGGATCCAACCCTGCAACTGCATTATTCAGACGCCTCGTCCCGCCCTTTTCAAACCGATTCGCTTCGCCGGTGAAATCCCGCCTCGAAGTCGTTGCCCTCGTGCGAGACCGCATCCGGCTCCGCCATTATTCGCTGAACACCGAATATCTCTATTGCTGGTGGATCGGCCACTACTACGATTTTTGCCGCCAGCTTCCTGCCGGGCTCGCCCCCGAAAGGAAAATCGAGGCGTTCCTTTCCGACCTGGCCGTACGCAAACGTGTCGCCGCCCGCACCCAGAACCAGGCCTTCGCCGCCATTCTTTTCCTGTACCGCGAAGTCCTGGCCCAGCCACTCGGGAACGTCGATGCGCTGCGAGCCAAAAACTATCGCCATGAGCGCACCGCCCCGTCGCCGGAGCAGGTCCGCGCCCTCCGGGCCGCCGTCACCGACCGCCCTTTCACGCCCGCCCGCCTTCTCGTCGACCTGCTCTACGGGTGCGGCCTGCGGGTCTCCGAACCCCTCGAACTGCGGATCAAGGATGTTCTCTGGCACGAAAATCAGCTCGTTATCCGGGCGGCCAAGGGCGCGAAGGACCGCCGGGTTCCCCTGCCGAAAAGCTGCCTCGCGCCGCTCCGCGCCCAAGTCGAATTCGCGCGCGGAATCTGGAAGTCGGATCGGGACACCGGCCCCGATGTCGGCGTCGCACTCCCTTTCCAACTCGCGCGCAAATATCCCTCGGCGCCCTTCTCCTGGTCCTGGTTCTGGGTCTTTCCCGCCCGGGCCCACTGCCAGCACCCGCGCTCCCGGGAAACCGTGCGCTTCCACCTGCTGCACGATGCCCTCCAGCGGGCCGTCCATGATGCGGCGGTGAGGATCGGACTGGAGGGGTTCATCACGCCCCATGTCCTGCGCCACGCCTACGCCACGCATTCCCGCGAGCCGATCGAGACGCTCCGCCAGCTCATGGGACACAATTCCATCGAGACCACCTCGGGTTACCGCCACGCCACCGTCGACAACGCGACGAACCCATTGGACGACCTCGTCGGGGCTCCGCCCCGGGCCCCGTAGGGCAAAGGAAACCACCGAGATACGAACCGCACGGCCTTGCCGCCGCATCGTGCCTTGCCGGTGGCCGGCAAATCATCCCGGTCCGCCCGGAGGCTGGGCCCGGCCGGAATCCGACGAGAACGACGTCGATCCGTTTTACGCCAGCACCGATATGGCTTCGCCGGCGATGGTGGCGACCGGCGCTGCGGGGACACATCGGCTTTCCCAACATTTCCGCAACGCATCGCCAAATCGATTCGCCTGGCCGGAATGATCGAGCAACGGACTGCGCCGCAGCTCGTCGCGAAGCCGCCCGCGATGCCTGGCCAGGATGGCGCGATCGGCGGCCAATTCGAGCGCAATGCGAACGTAGGCGTCGCTGTCGCGGGCGATCCATTCCGGATGGCCGACCGCGGTCAGCAGGCTGCATCCGACGCGCGCCGCATGGCGGTCGCCGGCCAGGGTGACCACCGGCACGCCCATCCACAGCGCCTCGCAGGTGGTCGTGGTGCCGTGGTATGGAAAAGTGTCGAGTGCAACGTCGACTCCCGCGTACGCGTCGAGGTGCTCGCGGAGCGACGAACGCGGAGCGAGCAGGCTGAAGCGATCCCCGGCCACTCCTGCCGTTCGCAGCCGGGCACTCACGGCCGCGATCACGCTCGGTTCGTCAAAATAGCGGCTCTTGAGCATGAGACGTGAATCCGGCACGGACGACAGGATGCGCGACCACACTTGAAGCATGTCGTCGGTGACCTTGGTGAAGTTGTTGAACGATCCGAAGACCACCGACGCGCCCTCGGGACGCGCGGTAACGGCGGGGGCATCTTCCGGGGGTTGGAAGGCCCAGGCCGTCGGGGCGAAGCGAACGATTCTCTCCGTGGCCAGGGCATCGGCGGCGCCGGTCGGATCCGCCAACTCGTCACTGAACCGAAAGTCCATCGCGGCGAGGCCGGTGGTGTTGGGGTATCCGAGATAGGTAACCTGCACTGGCGCCAGCCGGCGGGCAAAAAGCGAAAGGTGGTTGCCCGACGAATGCCCGGCGAGATCCACGAGGATATCGGGCGCAGTCCGGCGCACGAGGGTTTCGGCCGCGTCGTCGTCCAGGGAATTAAGGTCGTGCCACGCTGCGGCATAACCGCGCAGCCGTTCACTCACGGCATCCTTGCGACGGTCGTTGTGGAAAAGCACCACCTCGAAAGCCTGCCGATCGAGGTGACGAAGCAGTGGCTCGAGAAAGGTCGCCACCGGATGCGTCCGGAGGTCGGGCGAAATGAATCCAACCCGCAAGCGCCGCTCGGAATCCCGGTCCGACACGATCGCGGTGGGCGGCGCCGGGAATCGGCGGCCGAACTCCGTATGGAAGGCAAAAACGGCTTCGGCATCGCGTCCCGGGAGATAATTCGAAAGCATCGCGCGCGCGCTGAGCAGTCGCGGATTGTTGGCCTCAAGCAGCACCGCCGTCTCGTATTCGGCCGCCGCATCCTCCTGCCGATAGGCGTGCAACAACGCCAGGGCGCGGCTGGCCCGGGCCTCGACTGACATTGGGTCGGCTGTGATCGCACGCTCCAGGCAGGCAAACGCCTCGTCGAGCCGGCCGGGCTTCTCGATCAACGCGAGGCCGAGATTTGTCCAGGCGCACGCCAGGCCGGGATCGAGCTCGGTCGCGCGCCGGAAGTGAGGTTCCGCGGCCACCAGGCCATCGCCGGCGGCCAGGGCCTCGCCGAGCTGTTCCTGCGTGCCCGCGCGATCGGGCTCGAGCGCCGCCGCGCGGCGCAATGCCGCCACAATGTCCGCCGCCGGACGTCCGAGCGCGCGATGGGCGCGCGCGAGATTCAGCCAGGCCTCCGCATGGCCGGGCATTTTCTCCAACGCCGACTGCAGCGGTTTCTCCGCCTCGGCGAAACGGCCGAGGTCCGCGAGCGCCATGCCGAGAAAGAGCTTGCAGGGTACCGACTGCGAATCGAGCCGCCGGGCGCGGTTGAGCAGCTCGACGGCCTCGGGCAGACGCCCGCGCTGGAATTCGAGGGCACCGGCCAGATGCCACGCGTCGAATCGATTGGGCGCGTTGTGCCGCACCTCGGCGTACAACCGGGCGGCTTCGTCGAGTTCCCCGCGCTGGTGCAGGGCGAGGGCGGATTCAATTGCCTGCTGGATTTTTCGCTGGTTCATGCGCAAAGGGTTTCCGCCGCGTGCATCGTCGCACCCGCGCGGCGCGGGGCGCACCAATCGCGCCAGCACGCGCGGAGGGCGTCGCCAAAGCGGGCAGCCTGACCGGCGTGATCGAGCAGCGTCCCGCGCCGCAGGTCGTCGCGCAATCCCGCCCGCAGCGCGGCCAGCCGGCCCCGGTCCGAGGCCAGGTTGACGGCCAGGCGAACATATTCGTCAGCCGATCCCGCGATCCACTCCGGATGGCCCGCCGCGATCAGAAGGCTCGCGCCCACGCGGGCGGCATGGCGGTCCCCGCGCAGACTGATCACCGGCACTCCCATCCACAGGGCCTCGCAGGTCGTGGTGGTGCCGTTGTAGGGATGGGTGTCGAGCGCGATGTCCACGCGATGGTAGACGGCCAGATGCTGGTCGGCACGGGCGGTGCGCTCGACGAGGTCCACGCGATCGCGCGGCAGACCAAGCGCATCGAACCGGGCAAGATGGCGTTCCCGCGTGCCCGCGTCGCCAAGTCCCCGCGCCTTCAGCAGCAGGCGCGAGGCCGGCACGGACTGCAGGATGCGCGCCCACCACTGCAGCGTCGAGTCGGAGATTTTTCCCGGGTTGTTGAAGCAGCCAAAAGTCAGCGGCGTCCCGGGTGCCGCGCCCGGCAGCGGGGAAACCGGAGGCGCGTCCTCCGGCGGGCGATAGGCCCAGGCCGTCGGCGCGAATCGAACCAGTTTCTCGGTTGCGAAATCGTCCGAGTCTCCGGCCGGATCGGCGATTTCGTCCGTGAATCGGTAGCCCATCGCCGGCAGTCCGGTGGTGTTCGGATAGCCCAGATAGGTGACCTGGACCGGAGCGAGATGCCGGGCGAAAAGCGGCAGCCGGTTCGTCATGCCCGTGTGACCGGCCAGGTCGATCACGATGTCGGGGCGGTCCGCGCGGATCGTTTGCTCCAGAATCGGTCCCGGCAGCGCGACGGTGCTGCGCCAGACCGCCGCATGGCGGCGCAGGCGCGCGGAGACGTCGTCCTCGCGGAAATGGTCGTGGTAGAGATAAATCTCAAAGGCCGCCGGATCGAGATGGGCCACCAGCGGCTCGATGAAATAAGCGCAGGAATGGGTGTGAAGATCGGGCGAAAGGATGGCCACCCGCAGCCGGCGCGCCGGATCGGCCTCGTGGGCAAAATCCGGGACCGGCGTTTCTCCGACCGCGCGCCCGAATGCCACATGTTGGGAGAAAAGCCGGTCGGGAGTGACGTCCTCGAGATAATTCAAGGCGAACAACCGGTAGCTCCGCGCTTCGTGGTTTCCCGGTTCGAGCGCGAGATAGCGGTCATAGGACTCGACCGCCTCCCGCATGCGGAACGATTGCTGGAGCGCCTGGGCGCGACCGTAGTGGGCTTTCGCGTAGGCGGGATCGGCGGTCAACGCGCGCTGGTGGCACTCCAAAGCCTCCGTGACGCGACCGGCCAGGCTCAGGCTAAGACCGTAGTTGTACCAGCCGGCGGCGTAGTCGGGCTTGAGCGCGACCGCGCGGGCGTGGCACTCCAGCGCTTCGGGCAGCCGGTTCTGCGTCTTGAGCGAATAGGCAAGGTTGTCCCAGGCCTCGACCAGCGCTCCGTCGAGGCGGATCGCCTCGCGCAAACGATTCTCCGCCTCGGGAATCCTTCCCAGCGCACTCAGCGCCAGGGCGTGACGCATGACCGCGACGGCGGAGGACGGGTTCAGGCGGCAGGCCCGGTCCAGCAGTTCGGCGGCCTCGGCGGCGCGCCCCTGTTGCAGGGCAACCACGCCGGAAAGTTGCACCGCGTCGAAATTCCGCGGGGCGGACGCACACACGCGCCGATACAACGCCTCCGCCCGGTCCAGCCGGCCGGCGCGGTGATGCGCCACTGCGTCCTGCAGGAGGCGTTGGAGTTGGGCGGGGGACATGGGCGTGTGGCAACGGCGATGTCCCCGGACTGCGCGGCAGCACGGCCCCGCTCCGCGCGAGGCGGAAGAGGGGAAAGGATGATTCGCGGCCAGAGTATCGGCACCGTTCGCCATCGACTTGAGCCGAATCGGCGCGTGGCGTTCCCGGGTAAATTGCCCGGGAAGGAAGTTCGCCCTCAAGGTCGTCGGCGCGCCGTCGATCAAGAGCCTGTATCCTTCCGCTCACCCCGTCATCACGCGGTGGGTGTCCCCGCTTTACCCGATGATTTCCACGCTCTCCTCGAAAACCGAAGCCGACATCCGACGCCGGATCGACGGGTGCCCGAAACTCGCGTCGCTCCAGTCAAACAACCAGGCGCTGAGCGAGCTTGTAAAGTCGGACCAGAGCCTCACCTCGCAGATCGCGGATATCATCCGGCACGATCCGTCGTTGTCGGCGCGCCTGCTGCGCATGGTGAACTCCGTCTATTTCGGCCTGTCGGCCCGCGTGAACAGCATCGAGGAGGCCGTGTTTTTCCTTGGCCTCCGGCAGATTCGCGAGCTCTCGATGGCCACGCCGATCATCGAGGAGCTGGAGCGGGTGCAGTCCAAGTCCTCGCATCCCCTGCCCTGGCGGGAACTCTGGAGCCACAGCATCGGGACCGCGATCCTGACGCGCGAGATCCTGCACTCGACTCCGCTGGCGATCGACGACGACACGGATTATCTGGTCGGTCTGCTGCACAATGTGGGCAAGGTCGTGATGGCGTATTCGTTTCCCGACGAGCTGCACGAGGTGATGCAGGGGTCGCACCGCACGTCACTGGAAGTCTGCGAGCACGAACGGAGCCTGATTGGTTGGGATCACGCCCAGATCGGCGCGTACTTTCTCGAGCGGCACCAGTTGGCCGACGAGATCAACATCGCCGTCCAGTACCACAACGCCCCCGACCTGGCGCCGCGCCACGGCCTGTTTGCCGCGGCGGTGCAGGTGGCGGACATGATGGTGCGGCACGCCGGCATTTCCGGCGGGTTCGAGAAGGTCGATCCGGTCAAGAACGACACCTGGCTCGAGACCGAGGGATGGAAGATTCTTTACGGCACTAACGGAGCCGAAGCAGCGCTCGCGCGGGCCCACATGGCCAACACGATGCAGCACCTGCCGTCCATGCTCGGCGGCGTGTTGTAACCCGCGAATTTCGCGGCATTTCCGCGGGCCGCCCCGGCGCGCAACCTTCATCCGGCCGGCTCCTGCCTGAGGTCTCAAGTCCAGCCTGTTTTGGGCCGATAGCAGGGATGCATGTCTGTCGTGAGTTGCGATTCTATCGCGGGTGCCGCTGCGTTCCCGCCGCCGGAGGATATTCTCGGCGCGTGGGCGGGCAGCGCAGCACTCGTGTATTGCCGGGACGAGGCGGGCCGGATTCTGGCCGCC
>DASYDZ010000115.1:0-20595 GCA_036499305.1 Candidatus Didemnitutus sp. | reverse complement strand
CGCCGGTTGTGGCGCATTCGCGCCACAACCGGCAATAGGATCACCTGCCCGAGCCCACGCGCATCCGCGCGCCATTTGTAGCCCGCAGAAAATAGGTGCGGTTCACACCGTGGAAGTTGAACCAATTTCCGGCCAAAACCCGCGGACGAGGGCGCGTGAAAAATGAATTCTCCGCCTCCGCTCGCTTCCCCATTTTGTCATACCCGCCATGGAGTTCTCGCTTCGCTGCGCTCCTCCATTCCGTCCTTCGGCCTTCCCCCTCGCGAGGAGCGACCAGGCTCCTCACTCGGCGGCCTCGGCCGTGGCTGGGTATGCCTTCTGGGGCCAGCGCGCGGAGCACGCTTTGATACCCGGGTAAGGAAACCCGAACAAGGTGCGCACGAGCGCATGGCAACATGAAACAATCCATGATTAACCTAGACGACCAGCACCAGACACCGGCCATCGCCTGTGGCGAACAACCGCAACAGCGTTTTGAAAACTTCGGAGCAGGGGCGCTCAGCGACACCGAACTGATAGCCATTATGCTCCATACGGGAATCCGGGGACACTCCGTTCTTGGACTCGCCTCGCAACTCATCGCCCAGGCCGGGTCGATTGCCGGACTCGCCAGTTGGCAGCCGGAGGACTTCCGACGACTCAAGGGCATCGGCCGAGCCAAGGGCCAGCAACTGGCCGCACTAGCCGAGATCAGCCGGCGCATGATCCGGCAACCAGCCACTGAGGCCCCTGTGCTCAATCGACCGGAGCTGATCGCAGCCCACATGGCCTCATTTACCCGTGGCTTGGAGGTGGAAAAGTTCTGGGTCTTGTGTCTCAACCGGAAGAACCGGCTGAAGAAGCTGGTAGAAGTCACCTCGGGCACCGCCACCAGTTCATTGGCCCATCCACGAGAAGTGTTCCGGGCCGCCATCCGCGAAGGCGCTACCGCGGTGGTGTGCGTGCACAACCACCCCAGCGGCGATCCCGCGCCCAGCGCCGCCGACGTGCAGGTGACCCGACAGTTGCGGGACGCTGCCCGGGCCGTCGACATCGATCTACTGGATCATGTGATCCTAGGCCGGCCGAGCGCCGACCCACTGGGCCGGGGCATGTATTCGTTCAGGGAGGCCGGAGTGATCTGATGGGAATTGGGCAGCTATTGCGCCACTAACGACCACGTGTTTCAAAATAGTCGTTCATCGCGGAGCTCTCCCAAGTCGGATACTTTCCGGGATCCGCCCGGAAACGTCGCCAAGCTTCGTTTAATAGCGACTGGCATTGTCCCATTGCGGAACGCGACATCACGGTGCAACCGATGTCACGAAAACCCTGAAAACTGAATTCCACCGCGTGCTTGATCAGCGCTGGCGGATAGCACTCCGCGAAATCAGCCTCCGGTCTCTCTCCGGTGATAATCAACAGTTCCTCCCAAGCCTTGGTTAGCTCATCCGCTTCAGTCGTAAATCCGGCCAACCGGAGTCCATCTACAATGGCCGACGTCCGCGCGGCGTTTGCCGGATGCGACGTCTCCGTAAACGACGGGCAGTGGTAAGTATCTGACGGCAGCCGCAAGCAGAGATGCAGGTGCGCCCATCCGTAGGCCGGACCAATCGCATAAACCGCAAAAAGGTCGCAGAAGAGTTCCACCGTCCAGGCCTTCAGCCAACTCTGGCACCACACGGGCATGCGGGCCACTAAACCCAAAGGCGACCGGCCTAAGGCCAAGTCCGCCTGCCGCTGGTCGTAATGGGCATAAATGCGCGCCTTCACTTCCTGCAATGCGCGCTTGAATGGCGTGGCTCGCGGGTTGTGCAGCTCGGCGGGCAGGAGATGCGCGACCTCATGTACGAGGTCGGGCAGGTGGAGGAGATGGCGGCCATCCGTCAGCGGCATCTGCACCAACCGCAACCCCGTGTTGATACTGAAATAATCCTGCGACGTGCAACTCACCACCGGAGCCGGCAGCGGAAATCGGCATTCCGCCGCCAGTTCGCCCACCATCCGGGTCATGCGGAAGTCTTCCGTCCGTACCCGCTGCAACGCCGCCACCGCGGACGACTCCACGATATCCAGCTGACCGAACAAATTGCGCAGCAGGCGAAGCCGCTCCGTTTGCACCGCCTTGTGCCGATACTGCGGCTCGTCTCGCAGATGGCCGGCGCCGCGAATCACCAAGTCGAGTTCCCGCCGGCACGACTCCGCGAGCGCATCCATCCCTTCGACCCGCAGCGGAACCCCACCTAAGAGACGTTTCGCGCGTTCTTCGATCTGGGTGAGTGTGGCATGGAAATACGACTCATTCATCGCATCCGCCGCAATCGCGCAAAGGCCCCGGCCTGTTGCCGGCCAAGAAATTGCGCCAGACGTTCCAAGTCGGCCACCGTCTCCGGGGCGCTCCGACAGGCATCCAACGCCAGGCGCAGCCGGCGGACCGTCGAATCCGGAAAGGCGCCACGCTCCTTCATGCCGCTGGCGAGCAGTTGGACCGAAACCTCAATCGGGACGTTCTCGCCCAGCCCGCGGATCAATTCTGCGACCTCGGCCGGCGGGGCAAACACCGGGGCGGGCGCCTCCGTTTTGAGTTTCACCAGGTAATGATTCAGGGACTCGGAATAACTCCGGAGCTGGTCGTAGATGCTCGACTCCAGGCCCGCGTTGTTCATCGCGCACCTCCTTCGACCCCAACGGTCGCGGATAACGGCGCCTCGTCATCCTCATCGTCGAATGGCGTCGCCATATCGATGAGCTGGCGGTCATTCAACCGCACCGTCAGCGGGTCACGGGAACAGCCGTCCGGCTTGCTCCACGTGAGACAGGCCAAAAAGAAAATATCCTCGAGACATTCCTCAATCGGCATCTCGCCGTGGACCCGCTTGACGTGCAACGGGCGCACCGTGCCCGGCACCCGAAAAGACAAGCCAGTGTTGCAGACAAAACCCTCGTTGGGCCCAATGACGGCGAACGTTCCATATTCCGGATTGCGAAACTCGCGGTTGCCGCGGTCGAAGTATTCGTCGAACAGCCGGAACGCGGCGGCCCCACTTTTGGGAATCTCGACGCAAGTGAGACTCGCATCCGCGGCGATCACGCCGGCACGCTTCAATTCTTCGATCGCGTCCTTGGCGGCCTCGATCTCGGGCTCAAACATCCGGCCGTCGCGCTGCACGACGATCCGACCCGGCAAGGTCCCGGCCGCTTTCGCCACTTTCGTGACTCCATCAATCAGCATCTCCCGGCACTTCCGCCGACTCATGCGCTCCTTGCGTTTCGTTTCCGTCGTGGCGCACCAGACCTTCTCGCTCAGGCGGCAGACGCCGGTGAATCCCGCCGTGTTGCCCTTCACATCAATTCCGATCGTAACGTCGGCGTGGAGCTTTGATCCCAAGACAAAGGGCCACTGCCGCGCAGTGAGCATTACTTTGTTGAGCGCTGACAGCCGAAGGTAACTCCGATACCTTCCTTTGGGATCGTGAGCGGGCACCCACCGACGCTCGGCCGCCGAGTAGGTGAAAAAGGACCCGGCGGAGGTCGCGTGAATGAACGCGGGAATGATTTGCTGCTTTGCCAGGCGCTCCGCCGCACAACCCGCCAACTCGTCCTCGCGCTGCTGGGTCCGCACCTTTGGCTCGGCCAACATCACGACCGCAAAACCACCGAAACCGCCGCCGACCTCAGCCGCCTTGGCACCGATGGCGTCGGCTTCCTCAATGATGTTCCGCGCGGCGGTGTCGTCATAATATTCCACCCTCGGCCCGTAGCCGTCCTGGTTCGCACAAAGCTGGTTCGTCGCCTGGATGAAATTCTGCACGAATAACGGCCCCCACGTATTCTCGACGGTCTTCGGCAGAAACAAAAATTGCTGGGAAAGGTTGTCCCGGCTGAAGAATCCCGCCCGGCGATCAGTCAGGAGACTACCGCGCATGCGCCCGTAGTCGACGAGGTCGCATGAAGTGGCGCCGACCGTGTGCCGGGCCGAAAGGACCTGGTTGCCACCGAACCGGAGGTCCGGGGGCACAAAGAAGCGGTGCGCTGCACTCCAGGGCTGGCCGGCCACGGTAATCCGCTGTCCCGCAAAATGCAGAGCGGAAAGGTGGGTCCGGACCACTTCAGCGATATCCGCGCGGCGTGCCCCCGGCAGCCGTGTGGCAAACCGGTGCAGGTGCTGGATCTCGGGCGCCTCACTGTCGAACATCCGGTAGCAAAGTTGCGCCGGAACTCCCCGGGTCTCCCCGTCGGAATTCGAGTATTCCAAGACGGTGCCGCCCTTGTCCAGGTGCGCGATCTCCGGCGGCAACGGCTTGGGGCATTGTTCGTGAATCCAGCCCAGCAGCGGTCGACGTCCGGCGGATTCACCGCACCGATAGGCGGCAACCTCGACGTTGGTCCAGCCTTCCAATTCGACCTCATACCAGATGTCGCCGAAATGATAGACGAACGTATGCATCCGGTGCTGCTGCCGGAACTCTTGCTCCTGCAGGCGCGAGCGCAACGGCTGTTGGGCGATGAACTTGAACTGGACGTCCACCGCGAGGCCGAACCCGCCTTCCGGCATCCGCGTCACCATCGCGCCGAACCCCCGATACATGCCGATGTGGCGGTCCCGATCGACCGGCTGCTTTTCGAAGAAGAGATTCCGCGAATCCGGCTGCCAGAGAACATTGCTCGTGCGCAGCGAATCGCTCACCGCGGACTGCAGATACCGGAGCGCAAGCCGCTCCGATTCCGGCGTCAGGGCCGAAAAATCCACCCGGATCCTTTCCGCCGTGGCTTGGAGGGTGACGCGCGCGCGGGCGAGCAGCACGGAGCCTGGCAGCAGATGCGCGCTCGCGGCCGGCACCGCCAGCACCGGGCCGGCCTCCCGCTTCAGCACGATCACGCCGGCATTGCATAGGCGCGTCGCCCGACGCTGCAGGCGCTGGCAATTCTCATGGTATTCGTCGTGGTCCGGGGCGAGGCCGTCCACCCGATAGATCGCGTAGGTCGCATCGAGTCCGCCAAAGCCGCTGATCGGAAAAAGGTTCGTTTCAATTGTTCTCATGGGGAGCATTCCAGCAGATGGGTTTAAAGCCGCAGTTGGCGCAGCCGTCGTCCGAAAGTATTCCCGGCAGGTCGGCGGGATTCACGTCCGCCAGTTCCTTGCCGCCCGTGGCCCGTGCCATCGCCCGCTGGCTCGCGATGATATAATTTTCCATCTCGACCGCGGCAGTCGCATCCAGGCTGAACGGCCGGACCACGCCGGTCAGCAACTGGATCTCCGACGTGCGGATTTCCTCTTCGGTCCACGCGCGGTCCGTGGTCCCACCACCCTTGCCGCTGCGCGCCAGGCCCATGGCGTAGATGAGCAACTGCGTGCGTGCGTCGCGTAAGCCGAAAAAATGAACCTTCCAATCGATGATGAGCGGCGGCCGGTCGTGGTAAAAGGCCACGAGGTCGGGAATCACCCCGATCGGCTGCCCGCATAGTTTGAAATGAAAAGTCTGTTGCGCCACCACGCGCCGTGCCGCGCGCAGATCCTCCCGCAGTCCCGGAATTTTTGTCAGGTTTTCCAACGCCAGGTGGACATCGGCGCGCGCGGTCGCCACGGCCTCGTCCGAAACCTCGCCCCGCTCCTCCACGTCCAGCAGGGCGGCGAACTGCTTCCCGGCCTTGGTCTTGGTGAACCCCGGTTCGCGCACCCGGTTGGCGCGCGCAAAGGCCAGCTGTCGCTCAAACATGGCATCAGCCTCGCTGATCAGTCCGGAGAGCGAAAGGGGCAGCCGCCGGTTCAGCGCCGGCACGACGACGGTCTCGATGACATTGTCCACGAGTTGCCCCCGCCACTGCTCGACCGTCTGATAGGTGCCCAGGACGAACGCCTCCCGGCGCGTCGGATCCTTGGTGGCCAGCGCCGAACCGAAATGCTTCTTGTAATACCACTGCTTCGGGCAGCGGCGAAATACTTTGGCTTCGGAGACGGTCCACATGGCGGAAGGAGGTCAATGTTTCCGGGTGCGCAGAAACTGCAGGTATTCGACCAGCGCCTTCTGCTCCGTGCCGGACACACGCCCGAGTTGGGACATGAACCGGTGCTCCGTGGTCGTGAACTGTGCCGCCTCCGGCACCGGGTAGCCGGCGTATTCCATCACCAGCGCATAGGACAGCTCATAGGCCTCCGTCAGCTTATGCAGCATGTTGGGCGAGGGTTGCTTGATTTTCGCCCCCTCCATTTGGCTAAGGTAAGCGTTCGACACGCCGGTCTTTTCTTCGGCATCACGCAATGACCAGCCCAGAGCCGTGCGGGCTTCCTTCAGCGTTTTTCCCAGCAGTTCGAGGTCCATGACCAAACGGAGTAAGCCGACTGCTTGCGATGTCAAGCACTTCTTGCTTTCGTGCGCACGCACCATTTCCAGACCACCAGCCCCGCTTGGTTTCGCGCCCTCGGTTCTCATGGCAGTCGCACCGCCCGGGGAAAATGCGCCGGCATGGTTACCGACCGTTCACCTTGGTCCCCATGAGCCAGCCACCGGGCGCATCCGCACTCGGGGAGCCGGCCCTCCTCCAGGCCGACAAACCCAAACTCGGGCTTGCCCAGGTCGAACTGCATCCGCTGATGCGGCAGGCCGGCCGTGCCGAGCAACCAGTTCAGTCCATAGCCAGCCGCCATGGCCCCAGCCGTGGTCGTCAGGTAGCCGACGGCCGGCAGCTGCGGCGGTCCGCCCTGCCAATAGGCCGTGCCGTCTTCTCCCCGCTTGATCGCGGCGGCCGCGGCCGCGATACAGCGCTCGCGCTCTTCCGGGTGCATCAACTCGGCATTCAACCCGGCCGCGGAAATGCGCCCCTGACAAAACGGGCACGCGTCACCGTCGCCATACCGAGTGATTTCAATCAACTGGGAGGTCACCTGGCCATTCTTGCCCTGCGGCCGCACCCCCACGTCAATCGCCGGGACAAGGTAGAGGGAAGCGAGATCACCCAGCAGTGCCCGACCGTGAAGGGTGTCGGTGCACCCGAGAACGAGGTCGCAACGCAACAGTTCATCCAACACTTCGTCGTCCAGTCCGTTGCCAACCAGTTTGGTGATCCGCGCCGCGGGATTGATCTCCCGAATCATGCGGGCCATCAGCTCCACCTTGTAGGGCAGAGGGTCTTCCTCGGCATCACGGCGGACTGAGCCATGCACGCGCTCGAGATTTGACAGCGCGAACCGCTGATCGTCCACGAGCACGAAGTTTTCCACCTGCGCCCGGGCGAACGTCTCGATGGCAGGCGAGCCGGTGCCGCTGCAGCCGACAAAACCAACGGTCGCACCACCGGAACGAATCGCTGCACCTTCCCCCGCCAACGCGGCCCAGCGCGCCAAGACCCCGGTGGCCCGGTGCTTCACGCTCGCGGCCTCGCCGAGCCAGAGCGGACTGCGGTGTCGTTCAAGCGTCGTCCCGGAAAGGTGCAGGTGCGAAACCGGCAGCCACTCATCGCCGTCGAAGGCCCGGCCGCTCAGCACCAGGCCACCCGCCGCGTCACGGTTCGCAATGAGGCTCAGGTAAGGCTGGCCCGCGCCATAGGGTCGGCTCAGACGCGCAAAATACTCGTCCATGTCATCATCGCTCGGACTCGGCGTAACACCCCAGCCGGAAGGATGGGAATGGATGAAGCCAATCCCCAGCCGGGTGCCGTCGCGCTCGTCCAAGGCGCGGGAAATATACTCGGGCGCAAAGGAAACAATCGGGCTGGACCGCGCCAACTCGCCCGGACGGGCGGGCAGCAGATCAACCAGACTGACCGCCAGGCCCCAAGGCGTCCGCCGATACCCAAACCGGAAGTAGGTGCCCCACTCCCGGCGTGGATGTCGGTGGAACAGCAATTTTTCCAAGGCCACCCACCCGGATCGCGAGGCCCGGAGCCGGACGGCCCGGGTCGCGCTCATGGTTGGAAACCGGGGCTTCATTTGCCGGCGTTGAGCCAGTTGACCAGCTCCGTGTAGTAGGTGTGGAAGCCGTGGCGGTCCTTGTTCCACGGAATTCCGTTCCCGGTGTAGGGATGGATCGACTTCTGCTTCCAGGCCCGGCCCCCGAACGATTCGACCTGCTGCTCGCCACCAGGCGTGCAGGACAGCAGCGGCGACCCCTCGGGGAGGAAGGCATTGTCAATAATGCCGCCCGGATAGCCGGCCGGCACCTTGACCAGCACGTCGGTCGAGCCCGCGGGCAGACCAGCGCGCACCGGCACATCGTGATAGATCACCGCCGCCACCGGCGTGCCGACCACCGAGACATTGGCGCCACGCACGCGCAGCTCCGACAGTTCCCGCTCCAGGCGCTCCGCTTGGAAGCCCGCGTTGATGTTGCACCGAATGACCTTGAACTCGTCGCAACTGACGATGGGCACTTCCTCGTCCAATCCAACGGGCTTCGGGCCCGCTGCGGTCAGCTGCTCGACCTTGGTCTGGTCGGGATGCTCCTCCACCAGTTTGGCGATCTCTCGCCCCTTCATCAACGGCTTCACTCCGTCCTTTTCCGTGAAGCGCAGTCAGTTCACCTTGATCTCCAGGACAGCCTGATGCCGGCGGGTGCGGAACACGCAGCCCTCTTGGAACGCGGCGCTGGCGGTATCACCCACCGGCACATCGTCCGGCGACTCCAAGTCGCGGAGCAACTCGCTCTCGGCGGGAAGCGCGAAGAGATCGCGGAGCGAACGTCCCGTCTGCTCCGGCTTCACCACCAACTCCCACCGGTCGTCCACCACGTAGGCGAGCTTCGCCGGAGCGTCGGACGCAATGGCGCCGGCTGCCTCACAGGCAGCGTCCGAATAGAACACGTTGCCGGTGGCGAGGTCCACCGTGCCGTTTTCGGCGACGACCGGATCATGCTCGGAGTTATGGTCCCGGAAGATCACCTGGTCCTCAGGGATCGATCCCTGTTCGCGCAGCACGGCGACCCGGACAATCTGCCGCGGCATGGGCACCAGACAGTCATTGATCAGTACAGCCCATTTCGGCGCCGGGCTGGCTTGAGGCGCATGTTCATCCACGGCAGGGCCGCGGTCTTTGCTATCGGTGTTAACGGTCATGATGTCGCGCCTCGCTTGGGCTGAGCCGGGCCCGTTCGACAACGAACGGAAATCAATCCCAGCGGCCGCAATGCGGGCGCTGTCCGCTACCGTTAGCCGGTGTCAGCTTACGGTCAACACCTTTTTCTAAAATCTCATCTGCCCAGCTGCGGCCGGGTAGATTTCCTCGAGCCGAATCCTCGCCACCGCGGGGTTGACCTCAAAAATACTCGCCACGTGGGCCACCGCCGCCGCCCGTTTCAATTCCACCAGGGCCTGTAGTCCGGTAACTGCAGACCCATCAAGATAGTCCTTCACCGCCAGGCGCACCAGTTCGCTAGGGAGGAGCAGGCCCCCGATCGCGCGATTGGCCTGCCATTCCCACCAACGGCCGTCGTAAGGCCGCTTGCCTCCGACCCCCTCCCTCACATCCGTGTCGCGGCAAAGGATGCGCCGTTGCTGAAAATCAAGATTTTCCCGGCTGGGCTCACCAAGGTTCATCCGCCCCTGAGAAAGCGCCGGCAAAAACAGCGAAGCGTGAAACGAACCGTGACCCGCCTCGTGCGCCAGCGTCGACCGGACCCGCCGTTCGCCGACCTCCGTCCCATCGTCGAGCTGCTTCGAGATGGAGATGAGTTTTACCGAACCATTTGGATTGAACAACGTGCAGCCGAGGATACCCGGCCCGAAATCCTCATAGCTGATCGGGCAGCCAAAATGTTTATCAATGAAACGGTCGATCCGAATGGCTTCCGGCTGCGTCGGCAGCAGTTTTTCCTGCACCAGCGCGTCCCGGCACATCCGGTCAATCTCCTCGGTGGTAAAGTGGAGTTGCTGGTCAAACGGGCCGGACGAGGCGCGGAAAGTTTTCATCGCGAGGTCAACCTCGCCCCACGCGAAGCTTTCTGGCCAACTCTTCCGGCGTCATCTTCCCGGCTTTCACGTCGGTCACGGCGGTACGGAATGCCATGCCCAGCGCCGGATTGTTTTCCAATAGCCGTTTGAAATCCGCCACCGATTCCCGGTTATCGAATTTCTTCAGTTCCTCGACCTCCACTTTGAGAACCGCCGCGATTGCCACTAGCGTGTCTTCGCCCGGGAAGCGCCGGCCCAATTCCACGTCCGACAGGAAAGGCGCCGACACATCGACTTTCTTGGCCAGTTCACGCAACGAGAGGTCCGTCTTTTCACGGAGATTTCGGATCGTTTCGCCCAGTGTGGTATTTCCCATGGATGTTAGCTTACTTTGCTTACACTTGATTTCGCAAGAAAGAAAGTGCCAGAGCCGCTTCGTCCAGCTAGCTTGGCGGCCACCCCGTCATCCTATGTGGCGACAATCACGGATCTTCACCTCAACGCAGACCAACGACTGGTACTTCCAAATGTTGAATGACTTGGTTCGGCCCTGGCGTGCGCAATTTGGTGCCGGAACGTCTTATTTCTTCACCAAATACCTGTGCCCTCTCGGCATGGATGATGCCGACACCGAAATTGCCCTGTTGCCCGGGAATTTCCGGCAGAACTCGCAGTATGGTCCCATTCACCGCAGTCTGAGGTTTCGTTTTGTCGAGGACCCGAATCACGCGGCGGCGCCGGCCGTAAATCCACCCCCGGCGCCACCAAGGCAGCAGGCGCTCGATCTTCTCATGCAACAGCATCCTGGCCGTTACTGGCGCCACGATTTCTTGCCGTATGAAATTCAGGATGACCTGGGCGGCGTCAGATTTTCCCAGTTTGTCCAAGCCCAAGTGAACGAGCGGACCAGGCGAGGAGAAACGATCGCCGCAGTGCTCCAGGCCAACTGCAACTTGGCTCTCGAATTGCTCGGGCCCGGCGGAATCGAAACAAGCTCCCACGAACTCAATCTTTGCCTGCGGACACCCGCGCAAAGCCTCGCCCATCTGCTCAACAATGTCTGGTGGGATGAAAGCGGAAATAGTCCCACCCTTTGGGCGCACAACGACAACCGGTCGATTCGCATGAAAATATGAGCCTGCCCCAACCCCCGGCGGTCCGAATCCTCCCCATGGACTCGAAAAAGGAGTTTTCGAGCCGCTGGAAGATCCGCGATTTGCAGGAAAAGTTCTTCCTCGCCCGCCTCCCGCGAAAGCAGGCCGGCCGTTATTGGTTTCGTCAGCGCGGCCTCAGCGCTCCCCCGGGCACCGCGGTGCTGTTCCAGAGCCGGAGTCACATCGTCGCCTCCGCCGTGCTCGTCACCTCGGAGCGTTTTGCCAAGCCGGACGAAGGCTACTGGGGCTGGTTGCAGTTCGATCCCAAATCAATCCGCGTTTTTGACCCGGTGGATGAAGCGGTAATGCGGCAGGTCTGGCCAGACTTCCCCGGGTTCAGCCGGGTTCGGCGCGAACTGCCTGCCGGTGGCTTTCCCGTGTTTGAGCGCCTGCTGACGGGGATCAGGCCCCAAACCATGGCGGAGAAAATCCTCGGGGCCGCTCTTCGCTTGGCCGGCCCGAAAGGCAAGAACGAGTTCTCCCGGGACGAGATTCGCCAGGAGGCCGGCGTGGCCGCCCATCCGTGGAAACAAAGTTACAGCCCCACCTTCCAAGGCATGCGGGCTGACCAGCCCGGCCATGCCCCGTTGGTGCCGGCGAAATTCCGGAACGTGTTCGAACAGGTGGAATGGGGCTGCCATCGGCTCACGGCCTACGGCCGGAGCCTGCTGGCCCCGCAAGCCCCGGTCGACGGGCCTGCCGCCGGACAGCTCGCCCAGACCGCCGAGGACTTGGACAGCGAGGGTTATTTCTCGTCCCGAGATCTCCAGGACGAACGCCGCCGCCAGCTGCAGGAAGTGGTTCAGCGCCGCGGGCAGCCCGCCTTTCGGCGGAAGCTCCTGGCCGCCTATCAGGGCAGGTGTGCGGTGAGCGAGTGTGATGCCCCGGCCGCCTTGGAAGCGGCCCACATCCTGCCGTATTCCGGCGAAAAATCCGATCACGTCTCCAACGGCCTCCTGCTGCGAAGCGACGTGCACACCCTTTTCGACCTGAACTTGCTCGGGATCCATCCGCAGCGACTGACGGTAGAACTCGCTCCCTCCCTCCGCGGGACAACGTTTGCGCCCTTGCAGGGCAAACGGATTTCGTCCCCGACCGCGGCAGCGGGCCGGCCGGACCCAGGCGCGCTCAAGCGCCGCTGGCGCGAATTCAAACGAGGCAAGGCCTGAAGCCGCTGCGGTAACTGTGATTCAAAATCCCGTTGCCGGCCGCGGATCCGGTCGCGACGCTGCCAGAACCCCATCCCCCCCGTGAGCTTTACCATCATCGATACCGGCTGGGGCGGCATTCTTGACCAAGCGGTCAACCTCGCCGAGCCCGAGTTGAGAATCATCTGTCCCTTCATCAAGCTGGCGACCGCCCGGCGGATCCTCGCCCAGAAACCAAAGCGGATTCAGGTCATCACCCGGTTCAATCTGGCGGACTTCTTCAATGGGGTGAACGACACGGCGGCCTTGCGGCACCTGCTCCAGGCAGGGGCTGAAATTCGGGGCCTCCGCGGCTTGCACGCGAAGATGTATCTGTTCGGGTCACGCCGCGTCATCGTGACCTCCGCCAATCTGACGGCGGCCGGCCTCGATCGTAATCATGAATTCGGGTTTTCGGCCGATGAACCCGCCATCACTGCCCAATGCCGGACCTATTTCGACCGGCTCTGGGCGCTGGCGGGGCAAAATCTGACGGCGGCACGGATTGACGGCTGGGACATCGAACTCACGGCCGCCAAGGCGAGCCGGGCCAATGTCTCGGCCGGCGCCCGGTTGCGCGATGACGGCGCGGATGCCTCCGCCGTCATTCCGGAACTCGCGCTGGACGGTGTCCCCACGGTCGAGCAGGCGTTTGTGAAGTTTTTTGCCGAGAGCCATACGCGCTGGCTGCGCTCGGCCACGGTCCTGTCCGCCGTGGAAACTTCCGGCTGTCACTGGGCGGCCACTTATCCGAGGTCCAAGCGACCCCGGAGCGTAAGAGACGGGGCAACGCTCTTCATCTCCTACCTGGTGCAGGAACCCGACGACATCCTGGTATTCGGACGCGCCATCGGAATGAAACACGATCCCCAGCGCGATGTCGCGAGCGCCGAGGAAATCGCCAAACGCTCTTGGAAGGCCAAATGGCCAAACTATGTCCGGCTGCACCATCCCGAATTCCTGGCCGGGACCTTGGCGAATGGCGTTTCGCTGAATGAACTCATGACGGCGCTCGGCAGCAACGCGTTCGCCTCCACCCAGCGCAATCTTCACGCCGGCAAGGGGAAGAACGTCAACCCCCGGCGGGCCTTCGGTCAGCAACCGGCGGTGGAGCTTTCTCCGCAAGGTTACCAGTGGCTCTATGCCAAGCTCGACGAGGCGTTCCAACGCCACGGCCGGCTGCCGGTGGCTGACTTGGCCAAGATCGATCCATTGCCGGTGACCGCAGCGCCGGCCCCGACCGGCCTGTCACCCACCGCGCTCAGGCTCTTGCGAACCCTGTGCCGGTTCATGCGAGAAAGCTGGTTCGACATTCGCGATTCCAGCACCTTCCCCACTTACACCACCACACTCAATGAAATGGGCGTAGACATCGCTGGCGGCGGACGCTTGGGCGGGAGATTCAATCAGGCCGGCGGCAAAGAATTGAACGAGTGGCTACTTGCCAACGGTCATCCCGCCCTCACCGGTATCGTGGTCGATGGGTCCACCCACCGCCCGGGCGGCCAATACTTTGTCTCCAATGGCCACAAAGAGGAGGATCTCGCCTGGTGGCGGGAGGAAATGAGAAAGGCCGCGGCGAAAACCGATTGGCCGATTTAGAAGGAGCCGGACCAAACACCAAAACCGAATCCCGAAATGTCTGGTATCGAAATCACCGACAAGCTGAACCGGTTCCTGACCCGGCACGACCCGATGACCGAGGAATGTCATGCGGTGTATCTGATGGTGGAATTGCGAAAACTACTCGACCAGCATGCACCCCCCAAGGCCTACCCGCTCCTGCGGTTCTATTGCGATTGGACCGTCCATTGTCAGAAAGACCGCAATATCGCAGAGATTGAAGCCACGGTGAAGGCCATGTACGCCGCCGCCGCCCACGATATCACCACGGGCAAAGGTGCGCCCAACGGTCCGAAGGAAATGGTCGAATTCGCCAGCATGTCGGACCTCCGGGGCGCCATCGGGAAATTTCTTCAAGCCGAACACATCGTCACCACGATCGTGGACAATAATACACGGTGGGAGAGATTTGTGGCCCTGCTCACCGAGGTGTTGGCGCACCAGCCAGTCGTCATCGACTCCGATACGGTCAAAGGGATTCAATTCTCCCCCAGGAATAGATCCTTTGTCATGTCGTTCAACCGGCCTGTTGCGGGCAGATCTTCGTATCGAACACGCCGCTAACCAATCAAGATGGCCATCCTCGCGTGTCGCACTTTTGCTCGGATCGGAAGTCTCGGATGGCTCCCATAATCCAACCAAAAGCTGGTCATGCTGCTGCCCGCACGGCTCGCACGGCTGATTTATTTCGGCGATAGTGCAGCCAGCAAATTGAGATTTCCCATACAACTAATAGCGCAAACGCAGAAAAAGCTCCCCACGCCTTCAACAAATCGTGGAGTTTTTCTGCGGCCATGGCCTGCGCGGGAAATTCCTCATGCGGCACAACGAACAACAGAAAAATGGTCAGGCCGACATAGGCTAGACCCTTGGCCACCAAACTCACCCTACCTGCGCCGTCCGTTGCACGGATGGCGCGCGGTCCATCCCTCCCTTGCGTCGGATCACGGAAAGCGCAGGCAAAGGGCCCATGCTGAACTTTCACCCTCAACCGCTGACGCCATCGCAAAGGGTAAATGGTAACGCATGCCCTTTTTTCCAGACCCATCGAAATCGATCGGACCGATGCAATCGATGCCAACCGACGCGGCAACCCGCCCATGGCGCTACTGCTTCGGAGCGCCAGCCTTCAGGATCAGGCGCGCCTCTTCCGATTCGCGGAACGCATTTCGCCGCTCCAGCTCGCGCACGCAGGCGTCAAAGTCCGCGTAGTCCACGCTGGCGGTGAATTCCTGCGCCTTGGCCATTACGCGGATAAACGGCTCGGTGAGTGCGTTGTTCGTGAGCCCCTTCAGGGCGAGGATATAGTCGTCGCGCAGGACGGTCGGGACGATGATACGGCTGAGCCCGGCGTGGGTGAGTTCGGCGTTCAAGAAAATGCGGGCGATGCGACCGTTGCCGTCCTTGAAGGGGTGCACTTCCGCCACGAGGAACATGAAGTAGAGGGCGCGGGCGAATCCTTCGGTGAGAGACCGGGTGAGATCAATACCTTGCCGGAGCGTGCCGCGCACCAACTCGGGCGCGACGAATTGCGTGGAGCCGGCGCGGTTCGGCTTCTCCTTGAACTGGCCGGGCCTTTCCTCCGGCCGGGCGGACATGAGCACTGCGTGGCGGCGCAGGAGCAATTCGATGAAGGCGTCGTAGGAGTCCGCGACGCGGCCAGCCTCGGCGTGATCCTCGATCAACTGGAAGGTCCCGATGACGTCGTGCGCATCCTTCGGCCGCGCCTCCGGAACTTTCTGCTGAAAGACGATTTCGCGGGCTTCCTCGACCTCGAATTCGGTGCCTTCGATGTAATTGGAGAAATAGGCTTCGAAAAAGGCGCGGTTGCGCCAGCCGTCGGTGGACAAGGCGGGCTCGGCCACGCGTGGTAGGACTTCCGCGTTCAGGGCGCCAGCCAGCTTGGTGAAAAGCTCGACGCGGTCGGGATCAAAGGGCGTCTGCGCGGCCCGGGCGCGAGAGACTGCGGTGTTGAGCGATTTCGCGTCGCCGGTCCCGAGAATGGCGGAGAACAAGCCGTTCAGGGACGTAAATTCGGCGGCCATGCCGAGGGTCTTGGCGAGGGCGCGGGCTTCGTCCCGCAGCCGGTTCAATTCGGCCTCGCCGTGCAGCCGGCAGATCTTCTCCAGGATTTCCTCGACCTTCGCGCGGGGGAGGCATTTGCCTTTCGTGCCCCGGCTGGGCTGCATGTTTTCCAGCAGGGCACGGGGGCGGGAGGAAAGACGGAGCTTCCCGAGGTGCGGGCGGTCGCTCTCCAGCGGCTTGGGGCCGGCGAGAAGATGCACGGTGACTCCCGGCCAGGGCACTTTCTTGGTATAGAGGTAGGTGAGATAGACGTCCGGCCCGGCGAGGCTTCCGCCTTCCAGGGCCGACCGGTGGCTGATCAGGGCGTCGGGATAGAGCTGGCCCAGGATGAGCGCGAGGTTGCGGCGGACAATTTGCGCCGGCTCGTCCGTGAGGTTGGAGGTGTAGACCCGGGGCCGGAGGACGCGCAACTCCCCCGCCTTGACGCGCCGGGATATCCGGCGAGATTCTTGGGAATCGGAAGAGGCGAAGACGATTTCGCTCATGGCGGGAGGAGTTAAATATTTTCCAGTAACGAGACCGGGAGGGCCTAAAGTGTTAAATATTTTCCAGCAAAATAGGCATTTTGTCAAATATTTCCCATTACTGAGTTGGTTTGTTTACTTTAGGAGCTACTTTTGACTCTCCTAGAGTAGCCGCTGCCGGGTGGTTTTCATCGGTTTGTTTCGCCGTCAGTGAGGTGGGTTTCCCCTTCTCCAAACCGGCTGGGACTGGGGTGGTGGCGACAACTGGGCGGAGCTGGCAGGGAGTCGCCGGAGCTCCGCGCGCCGTTCCCTGCGGCGCTTAGCTGCGGCCCGTCCGGCCCCGGACGCCGGCGGGCCTGACTGGGGTCGAGTCCGACCCCAGCCCCCGAACCTGTCGCAGCACGCGGCTCACATATTCGCACACCTCTTCACGTTTCCTGAGGCTTGTGAGACGGATACTCGAATCACGGACGGAGTTTTTCGTAGAGCGCCCGCAGGTCGCGGCGATAGGCTTCGCGTTGCTCTTCGACAGTCGCGCCCGGCCGACGTTTGAGTGCGCGGATGAGCTTGTTGGCGAGGACGACGTAAGCCGGCAATCTGTGGACTAGCAGACGCTGGCCGCGCGTTTTCGGCTCTGTCGCGATGCCGAGGCGGGCATAGGCTTGGCGGAGGCTCACATCCTGTAAAACCGTCATGTCGGCGACGCACTGCGCAAGCCGCATGTAACGCTGCGCCGTTCGCGGGGTGCCGTGAAAGTTCGCTTTGATCCACAGAAGCCACGCACCTCCGCCCATGCAGCGTCGCACCCGTTTCTTCTCCGTGAGGAGGAGTTGCCCGGCCTGCCAGGCGGCGACGAGCGCGCCGTGCAAGGCATGGCGCGAGACAGTTGCACACCGCTTGGCCTCTTCGTGGAGGCGGTTGATTTCAGTCGCGGCGGTAGCGAGAGGAGTGGGACTCACGACAACGAGGCGAGCGTCCTGCCCGGTATCGATTGGCTGTGCCAAGAACGAATCATGGTTGGTTTTCATAGGTAGGATTTGGATTTCGTTCCCACTCTACGCCACCGAACGTATTCGTAATAGATACAGCGTGATCGTGCCGAGCTGATCCTATTCCCGCTCCGTTGCATCGAGGCGCGACGCAGCACATGTCGTTTCACAAAAAAGACGCCGCGCTGGCGGCGAGCCAGGGCGGCGTTGAATCATGGCGACGAAACCTCACCCGCGTGGCTGCACCTTGAGTTTGGTGCGGATGTGGTCCGAAACTTCGGCGAGGTCGTAATAAACGAAGTGCCCGACCCGATGATGCGGGATGCGCCGAAGCTTGGTCCAATCGCGTAGGGTGCGGATCGACGGCTCCTTGCCTTGGGGAAAGATGCCGCTGAGCCGCAGGCCGACGATGTCGGTCAGCGTGTGCTGACCCGGAGGATGAATCGAGGTGGTTTCCATACCCCTGCCTGCGCGTCAATGGCCACAGGCAGGGACTGGCTGCATTCAGGCGGCGCTGGCCGCTTGCGACAGACGACTGTCGTTTTGGTCGGATTGCGCTCCTACCGTTGCATGACGCGGCACGATGCCGAAGAATTGTTCGCCTTCCTCTTTGCTCTTCAAATCGAGGTAGTGCCGGCGGATGATGCTTTCGGAGTTACCCGCCTGAATAGCCGCCTCGCCGATCGACCGGAATTTTCCCACGAACATCGAAATATACGTATGGCGGAGCACATCGTGGGTGAGGGCGAATTGTCTTTTGAACCCGGCCCGGCGTTTGGGGAAACAACCTTCGACAATGGGAAATTTATCGAGCGGATACGCGCGCAACCAGGCGGCGAGATTGGGCTGGATGGTGATCCTCCGCGGCTCCCGCACCTTGGAGACATGGGCGGAAATGCTGATGATGCCCGTTTCCAGATTAACGTCCGTGGGCTTGAGCCGGGTGATTTCGCCGTGCGGCACGCTGGGACGAATCCCGGCAAACAGGCACAGCGCGAAATAGGGCACCCAGCGACCGCCCTCAAACGTCTCGAAATATTCCATGAGTTCCCGGGCCTGAGGCACCGTGATGGTGTGGGCCATGCCGCGCCTCTGTTTGATGCGATAGTGCGGAACCCTGAGGATCGGGTTTTCGGCGAGCCATCCCCGCTGGAACGCAAACTTGAGGAAAGTGGAAATGATCCCGCGCCGGTTGTTGTGGGTCTTCATGCCGGGGCGACCCAGTTCCAGGAAGCCGATCAGGCTGGAGACCGTGAGGTCCGCGACCGACTTGCCCTTGAAGTGACGTGACAGGCGCTTGAGGTCATTCCGGATGCGCTTCAGCTGGGGAGCCGACAGTTGGTCCTGGGCGAACTCGCGTTCCCTCGCTGCGACATATTCGGCGATACCATCCGCCAAAAGCTTTTTGCGTTCCGGTTCGCGATAGTTCGCCGTCGCGAAATTGACGTAGAAAGAAAGCGACCGGGAGCTTTCGCCCAAGTGGTGGAAGACGGCCTCAGCCTCGCGCACCTGCTCCGCCGTCAAAACGGTCGCAATGGTGTGCAGACCGTTGGCCGCGTTCAGCGCCTTGATCTCCAGCGTAGCCTTCTCGGCGGCGGCCTCCTCCCGCGTCTTGAAGTTCTTGCGGATACGGAGGCCATTTAAACGGCCGTCCACGCGCCACGAGACGGTTCCGGTCCGATTTTCGAACGAGCTGACAGCAAACTTTGTGTGTTTCATGAGCTAGGTTGCCCGGTCAAGTGGGCAACCTAGCTTCGCTGAAACTTAAAACGTTTTATGCAAACGAGTTAAATGGTGGAGGTGAGGGGAGTTGAACCCCTGTGCCCTGGACCTTTGCGCGCCGCATCTACCGGTATAGCGTTGGTTTGATCTCGCGAACGGGGACGCTTCAACGCGCGCTTCCCTGCCCGCTAGCCGTGGTTGAAGATACGGCGGCGATGTCACGACGGCCATCACCGTTATTCCTGCTGTCGACGTTCCTATCCGCTAGCAGGTGTCACGGTAGGAACGTAGCTGCTTTAAGCAGCCAGGGGCATTTCTTCGAGGTTGCCGTTTATTGGTTTCGAAGGGGGATTAACGAGAGGCCTTCGGCTCTCGATCGGCAGCGACGCACTCCAGCCAAGGGTCGAATCCGGAACACCCCCAAAATGAAAAGACGGAAAGGGACGAAGGGACGAAACATTTCTCAGTCGTCTAGCGGATTCTATCATCGGCTTAAAGCCTTCGGCCTATCGCTTCCGGCTTGGAACGCGCGAGTCAAAGAACGGGAGGGTCAATGTGCGTGAACGGACCGGGAAAAGCAAGTGTCGGACAGAGGACAGAGGACAGAGGACAGAGGACAGAGGACAGAGGACAGAGGACGGAGGACAGAGGACAGAGGACAGAGGACAGAGGACAGAGGACGATTTTCGTGCGACTAACAGTTCTGGCCGCGAGTTTGAAGGCAATCTCCTGGCGCGCTTCTTTGGGGCTCCATGCCATCAAACGGGTGCCGTAACCGGAACGATGCCGTAGACGCTGGTTTGCTTTAGGATCGACGGGTCTTTTGGTGGTCGCCGATTTCCACATCGGCGACCGAGGCGTCGGTATGGAAACCGACGCCCACCTGCTGCATCGTTCCGGCTTAAACCTTCATCTTACTCCGTTTGGGTTACTGGGACCGGTTGACGGTGTCATAATCTTCGCCGAATATTTCGGGAATCCCCGCCCCATGCCCACGCCCGCCGACACACCCGTGAAAACGGAGGAACCGAAGTCGGTCATCGACCTGTCGAAGATGAACGAGGGCCAGCGCGCCGCGATGCAGGTGACGGAAGCCGCGCGCGAGAGTCACGACGACCCGAGTTTCGCCGCGCATCTTTTCATGGGACGGTGGCGGCCGGACAAGATTGCTCCGGTCACCGAGATTCCGGCGGAGGAAAAAGCGCGGGCGGATCAATTCCTGGCCAACCTGGCGGCATTTCTCGCGGCGCAGGTTGATCCGGAGGAGATCGACCACACCAACGAAATTCCGATCGAGGTCCGCGCGGGTCTGGCACGTCTCGGAGCCTATGGCATCAAGGTGCCGGTGGAGTACGGCGGCCTCGGTTTTTCGCAGACCACCTATTGCCGTGCATGCACGCTGATCGCCAGCCATTGCATGAATCTGTTCGCCCACCTTTCCGTGCACCAGTCGGTCGGGGTGGCGCAGCCGGTGATGCTTTTTGGCACCGACGAACAGAAGCGCCGGTTT
>DASYDZ010000114.1:0-28980 GCA_036499305.1 Candidatus Didemnitutus sp. | reverse complement strand
CGCGAACAGCGCGGGAATCTTGAACCGCGCGTTGTAGATATAGACGAGGAACCCGAGTCCTCCCGAACCGCCGGACGCATTGCCGACCATGTATTCGCCGAAGATCGCCCCGATTGGCGCGAGGGTCGCCGCGATGCGCAGGCCGGCGAGAAAGAACGGCATCGCGGAGGGCAGCCGCAGCAGCCGCATTTCCTGCATCCGGCTCGCGTTGTACATGCGGAAGAGGGCGACGTGGTTGCGGTCGGCCGAAAGAATGCCCTGCGTCAAATTCACCACGATGGGGAAGAAACTGATCAGGGCCGTCACCGTAATGATGCCGGGCATCCCGGGACCGGCCCAGAGCACGATGACCGGCGTCAGGACGATGACGGGCGTCATCTGCAGGAGCAGGAGCCATGGATAAAGGCTGGCCCGCAGGGCCCGTGACGCGCCCAGCCCGACCGCCAGCAGCGACCCGAAGATGGTCGCCGTCAGAAAGCCGCCGAGCGCCCCAATCGCCGTGTGTCCCGCGGCGGCCACGAGGCTGGCCCGCTCGTTCCAGGCGGCGGCGGCAATCTCGGGCGGCGTGGGCAGGATCCAGCTGCCGAGCCCGGAAGCGAGGCGAATCAGATACCAAAGCCCGGTGAAAATCAGCCCGCTTGCGACGGGCAGCAGCCAGCGATAAATGACCGGAAGCCTTTTCATGCGGGCAATTCCACCTCATGCAGCAGGCGCGACACCCGGGTCACCTGCTCGAGGAATGCTCCGTCCTGGCGCAGAGAGGCCGGCCGCGGATACGGAAAATCCACCGTCACCTCGGCGTGAAACCGCCCGGGATGCGCCGACATCACGACGATGCGATTCGAAAGGAACACCGCCTCCGCCACCGAATGCGTCACGAACATCGCGGTGAAGGGCGACTTCCCCCGCAAGGCCAGCAGTTCCTCGTTAAGCCGGTTGCGCGTCATTTCGTCGAGCGCGCCGAACGGCTCATCGAGCAGGAGCAGTTGCGGCGAGATCGTCAGAGCCCGCGCCAGCGACACCCGCATCTTCATCCCACCGGAAAGCTGCCGCGGATAATAGCCGCTGGCGTCCTGCAATCCGACGAGGGCGAGCATTTCGGCGGCACGGCGCCGCCGCTCCCCGCTGTCCAATCCGCGGATGCGCAGGGGCACCTCCACGTTGGCCTCGGCGGTGAGCCAGGGCAGCAGCGTGGCATCCTGAAAAATAAAGGCCTGCCGGTCGCGCGCCTGGCGCGGCGGCTTCCCCGTCACGCGAACCTCGCCCGAGGTCGCCGGGCTCAGGCCGGAAACGAGCTTCAGGATCGTCGATTTGCCGCAGCCACTCGGACCGATAAAGCTGACAAAGTCGCCCGCGCGCACAGTCAGGTCGAGTCCCTCGAGCACGACCGGTCCGTCGCCGTACCGCTTCCGGATGCCGGCGAAATTGACGACCGTCTCATTCGGGTCCATGCAAGGCGCCTGAATGGACACAAACGGGACAAAAACGCCAGTCCCTTCAGGTTACCATTCGTGGCGCAACCTCGCACCCGCCGAAGCGGCCCGCCGGATCCTCGATGGGGTCGCGGGACTGGGCCCGCCGCTGCGCCGCGCGGCGATTGCCTGGCTGGCCACGGAGCGCGACCTCGTGGCGGGATTTGGCCGCGCCTGGATCAGCGATCCCCAGGGCCCGCTGAGCGGCGTGCCATATTTCCTCAAGGACCTGTTCGACGCCGCGGACGCACCGACGGGAGCCGGCTCCACGTTTCTGTCCCGAATCCGCCCGTCGCGCGGCGACGCCGCCATGGTTCACCGCCTGCGCGACGCCGGCGCGGTGTTCGCGGGGAAAACGCAGCTCGTTGAGTTCGCGTCCGGCCTGACCGGCGAGAATCCTCATTTCGGGGACTGTCCCCATCCGAACTTTCCTGACCGCCTGAGCGGCGGATCGAGCAGCGGTTCGGCCGCGATGGTCGCGGCCGGAGTTGTGCCCCTGGCGATCGGCACCGACACCGGTGGCTCCGTGCGCGTGCCGGCGGCTTTTTGCGGTCTGTACGGCTTTCGCCTGACTCCGGGAGAGCCCTTGATCGCCGACGCTTTTCCGTTGTCGCCCACGATGGATACCGCCGGTTGGTTCAACGCCTCGGCGACGGACATGCTGTCGACCTGGCGTGCCCTGGTCGAACCCGGCCACCCGGCGGCAACACCGGCGCGCCGGCTGCGCGGCTGTTACCTGCGGGGAGCGCAACTCGGTGCCGGCATGGATCAGGAAATCGAATCCGCCTGCGCCGACGCAGCCCGCGCGCTGGGAGCGGTTTCGGATCCGTCCGCAACGCACGCGCTGCTCGAATCATGGAAGGGTTCGGTGGATGCCTACGTCACGATCGGGATGACCGAGGCCCATCACGTCCATCGCGGCTGGCTCGAGTCCCATCGGTCCGAATACGATCCACTGATCTGGGAGCGGTTTCGGAACGCGGGCGACACATCTTCCGATTTGATCGAGGAGGCCCATCACCGGCGGCATATCGTCGCAAGCGGTTGGGCGCATTATTTTGCCGACCACGACTTCCTCGTGTTGCCGGCGGCTCCCTGCCCTGCTCCGCGCAAAAGTGACTGCACGCCGGCACTTCGGCGCAACATTCTCGCGCTCTCCGCACCCGCCAGCCTCGGTGGCCTTCCGTGTCTCAGCCTGCCGGTGCCGCTCGAATCCGGACTGACCGCCGGCCTGCAGGTCGTCGCCCCCGCGGCCAACAGCCCCGTGTTCGAGGCGGCGCTGGCGGCCGATATGTAGGGCCTTCGCTCGCGAAGGCCACGATCCCTTGCCGCGCGTTCGCCACGCGCGGCGGCCCTACAGCGCAAGCAGCCGGCGCACGTTGCCCGAAAACACGGCCGCCTGGTCCGGCATCGCCAGCATCGCCGCCGCTTCGCGCACGAACGCCGGCATCCCCGATCCGGTATCCCCGCGCGGATAGAGGCGAAGCGGAAAGTCCGAACCAAAAATCAGCCGGTCGGGGCCGACGCCCGCGACTGCCCGGTTCCACGCGTCCGGCTTGTACATCAACGGCGACGCCGCGGAATCGAACCAGACATTCTTCAAGTCGCGCGCCGACGGCTCGAAGGCGAGACCACCGCCCCAGTGCGCCAGAACAAAGTTCGTCTCGGGGTGTCGGTGCGCGGTTTCGATGAACCAGCTTCGCGGCGTGGCGATGGCGCCGCGATAGCTTCGTGCCAGCGGATCGGCGGTGTGCAGATTGACCGGCAGCCTCAGTTCTCCGGCGAGCGCAAAGATCTCGGTCCATTCCGGAGCGTCCACCGGATGCGAAATCGAGTGCGGAGACAGTTCACCCAGTCCGGCAAATCCATTTTCCTTCGCCCAGCGGATCTCCGCCTGGGCGCGCGCGCCGTCCCGGGGATTCAAAGCGGCGAACGCCGATAGCCGGTCCGGATGCGCTCGAATGCATTCGAGAAAAAAGCGGTTCTGATCGGCGGCGTTGTCCGGATGGTTCCAATACCATCCGAGCAACACGCTGCGGGCGATGCCGGCTCCGTCCATTTCGCGCAAAAGTCCATCGACGGAAGGAAATCCCTGGACCAGGGAGCCGTCAGCGCGAACCCGGGTGCAGAGCGTGGCCCAATGATCCTCCCGGTGAGCCGATCCCCAGACGCCCGGATCGGCGTTCACGCCGGGCGGATACAGATGCACGTGCGCGTCGATGCGGTCCACGCGGCCTTTCTGCCGGAGGCCGCGGCGCGCGACCAGCGCGAAAGTCGCCTTTTCGATTTGGGATTGCCGTGCGCCAAGGGCGTCATGTGCTGGGTTTCCGCGGCGCGCCGTGGATCGGTGCGTCGCCTTCACCATGCGCACTCTTATCCGTTTCCTGCCCGTCATCGTCCTGGCGCCGTTCGCCTTCGCCGGTTCGTTCGCGGACCGCTTTGAAGAAATCAAGAAGACGGCCCAACCCGGGGAACTGTACGCCTTTCTTTATGCCCTGCCGAAGGGCGGCGACCTGCACAATCACGCCGGCGGCGCGGGCCGCGCCGAATGGTGGTATGCCGCGGGAATTGACCCGAAGCTCAACGGTGGCGACACGCTTTACACCCGGGTCCGGTTCTCCGGTCCCGCGGACCCGGCGGCGACTCCGACGGCATTCCGCACGCTGCGTCAGTTCGGGTACGACCGATTGCCCGCCACGGAGAAGGGGAATTTCGTCCGGCTCGACGCCCTCACCCCCGGGCAGAAGCAGGAATGGCTCGACGCGCAGCGGCTCGACCGCGCGGGCGAGGGCCGGGATGAATTCTTCAACCAGATCTGGCGACGGCGCGGCCAGATGGGAAGCAGCCTCTCGATCGCGACCGAAGTGCTGGTCGACAACATGAAGGCCTTCGGCGCCGAAGGCCTGCGCTACCTCGAGACCCAGTTCGACGGCCTCGGCTATCTCGATAACAATGGTCATCCCATTCCGGTCGAGGATGGCGTCGCGTTCATCCGCGCCCGGCTCGCACAGCCGGACGCCATGGCCACGGGTGTGACAGTGCGCTTTCAGGAAACCGTGCTGCGCTTCAATCCCGAGGCGGAGAAGGAACTCGAGCAACTGTACCTTTTCGTGGCCGCGCATCACGACCTTTGGGTCGGGCTCAACATGGCCGGCGTCGAAGAAAACGGGAAGGGCTACCCATTGCGTTTCCTCGCCAAGCTGCGCGAGCTGCGCAGCCGGCACCCGGCCGTCGCGCTATCCATCCACGCCGGCGAGATGGACGGCCCCGACAAGCACATTCGCGACACGCTCCTTCTTGGCGCCACCCGGATCGGCCACGGCGTCAATCTCATCCAGGATCCCGAAACACTGCTCCTGCTGCAGCAGACCCGTCGCGTCCTGATCGAGATCAACCTCATATCGAACCGGCTGCTCGAGTATGTCCCCGATCTCCGCAGGCACCCATTCCCCGAGTACCTGCGCACCGGCATTCCCGTCTGCCTCAACACCGACGACCGCGGCATGTGGGACTCGAATCTCACCGACGAATACTACACCGCCGTGACCACCTTCGATCTCAACTGGGATGAGATCGAGGAGCTCGGGCACAATTCGCTCGCGTTCTCGTTCGCGCAGCCCGACGTCAAGGCGCGCCTGCTCGACGACTATGAGCGGGCGATGAAGGCGTTTGCCGAACGCTTCAGCCCCACCGACTCACTGCGCCTCCTCAAGGACGTCAGGCCGGTCACCTACGGATATGGCCGGCGCAACTGGCACTTTTCCTTCGCGCAATAAAACGTCCGCCGGCGCCTCTCATGGGAATGCCTCTTTCCCCGGCCGAAAAGGTCGAACTCGCCGCCATTCCCTGCGCTGCGATCGGAGCCGGTCTCGCCGTCCCTGCGGCCGGATTCCCCGTCGAAGTCGGCATCCTGGTCAGCGGCGGCGCCCTGGTTCT
This sequence comes from Candidatus Didemnitutus sp., assembly GCA_036499305.1. Classification (GTDB taxonomy): domain Bacteria; phylum Verrucomicrobiota; class Verrucomicrobiia; order Opitutales; family Opitutaceae; genus Didemnitutus. The sequence goes on along the minus strand of DASYDZ010000114.1, from coordinate 23,572 downwards.
GCTGGTTCAAGGCGGGATGAGGGACGTTTGGCTGCTGCTCCGCGCGCGCCGGCGGAAAACCCCGCCCGCCCGAATTGCGGCGTGCATGTGCGTGGAATCGGCTGTTGGGCTCACCGTGCTGCTGGCCGGAGTGGCGCTGGTCGGATTCGGTCTCACCAATCCGGTGGTGCTCCGGCCGGTTCCGGTTGCTCTCGGTGCGGGTGGCGTGCTTGCGATTGGATTTGCGCTGAAGGATTTCGTGTTCGAATGGTCGCCGTGGCGCATTCGACGGGAGAAAAACCACGCGCAAATCGTCGTTCGGTTTCGGGCGAAATAGGAGGTGGTGGTCCGCGAGCCGCTCTCAAATGCGGCCGCCCACGCTACCCCGCGGCCGGTCGCATGGCCGCGCGAATCACCAGCAGCGGCACCTGTGTCTCGTGGCGGACCTTGTCGATCGTGTTGCCGAAAACAAGGTCGCCGATCAATTTGTGCCCGTGCGAGGCCATGGCAATCAGATCGCAGCCCGACGCGGATGCGAGGCGCACGATCTCGGCCGGCGGGCTGCCGAGCGCCAGTTTCGTGGAGACGCGGAGGCCCGCGGCTCTCAGCCCTACCGCAGTCCGCTCCAGATAATCGGTGTCCTCCTTCATTTCCTGGGACTCGGCGAGCTTGAGCTGCTCGAAGTTCCGCGCGGCCCAGCCGTCCGCCACGTGCACCAGGAGCAGTTCGGCGCCCACCAGCAACGCGAGCTTGCGCACATGCGGCACGAGCGATTCGTCGGCCCGGCCGTTTTCCAGCGCCACGAGGATCTTGGTGTACATCGGTCAGAAGCCCGCTTGCCCGGTCAGTCCGGCAAAGTCGAGGAGCAGCTTGAGGTTCAGCCCGATGATGGCGAGCGTGACCGCCCAGCCGAGCCATTTTATCCAGGAAGGGTTGGCGAACTCGCCCATTTTCGCCCGTTCCCCGGTGAACCGCATCAACGGCCAGCAGGCAAATCCCAATTGCAGGCTGAGGCAGACCTGGCTGGCCACGAGCAGTTCGGTGGTCTTGCTCTCGCCGAAAAGGCCGATCACCACCACCGCGGGAATGATCGCCACCGCCCGGGTGATCAGCCGGCGCAACCATGGCTGCAGGCGCACGTTGATGAATCCCTCCATGACAATCTGGCCCGCCAGCGTGCCGGTAAGGGTCGAATTCTGGCCCGATGCAAGCAAAGCCAGGGCGAAAAGAACGCTCGCAAACGTCACGCCAAAAATCCCGTCGAGCAGATGATAGGCGTCCTGGATTGCCGCCACGTCCCGGTGTCCGGTGGTGTGGAAGGCCGCGCCCGCCAGCACGAGGATTGCGGCGTTGATGAAGAGCGCAAACATGAGCGCAAAGGTCGAGTCGATGGTCGCAAACTTGATCGCCTCGCGTTTTCCCGCCGGATGCTGCTCATATTTCCGCGTCTGCACGATCGAGGAGTGCAGGTACAGATTGTGGGGCATGACCGTTGCTCCCAGGATGCCGATCGCGAGATACAGCATCTGCGGCTGGCGGAGAATCTGCGTGCTGGGAAGAAAGCCGGCGGCGACTCCCGCAAAATCCGGCCGCGCGAGCGCCAGCTCCACCGCGAAACACGTGCCGATCGTCACGATCAGCGTGATGACCACCGCCTCGAGATACCGGAAGCCGCGGTGCTGCAGCAGCAGCACAAACATGACGTCGACGGCCGTGATCACGCAGCCCCAGACCAGCGGAATATGGAACAGCAGTTGCAGCGCGATGGCCGAGCCCACGACCTCGGCCAGATCGCACGCCGCGATCGCCAGTTCGCACAGAATCCAGAGGAACCACACGGTCGGGCGCGAATAGTGGTCGCGGCAGGCCTGCGCCAGGTCGCGACCCGTGGCGATGCCGAGCTTCAGGCTGAGGTGCTGCAGCAGGATCGCCATGAAGTTGGAGATCACGATGACGGACAGCAGCGAGTAGCCGAATTGCGCCCCGCCCGCGAGGTCCGTGGCCCAGTTGCCGGGATCCATATAACCCACCGCGACGAGGAATCCCGGACCCGCAAATGCGACCAGCTTCCTCCAAAACGAGGCTTCCAGCGGAACCACGATCGAGCGGTGAACCTCCGGGAGACTGACGGAGCCGCCGGTCTGGCGCCAGGCGGGATCGGACGACGGAGTCTGGGGCACCGCGGATTCCATGGTCAGTTGTTCGCGTCCCCTTCGTGCCGCGGGGCGCAGGAATCCGGCCGGACGCCGGCCCGATTCGAGAGAAGCAATGTCCGATCCATGAGGCCAAGGGAATCGAAATGGCTCAGCCTAGCAAGATAATATTAGGCATGGCTAATCTTTGCCTGAACCCGCCTCTGCGCCACTTCGCCCTTGTCTGCCCCGCCGCCGCAAAACCACACTCGCGCCGATGTCGACGTCCTTCGCGCGCGCCGTGTTCGTCGGGACCCTTCTGTTTTTCGGCGCGTTTTTTCTCTGGCCGATTTTGCAGATCCTGAAAGGCGGCTTTGTCGACGCCGATGGCCATCTCACCCTCGCCTACCTCCGGTCTCTGCTCACGGACCGCCTTTATCTCGGGGCCCTGGCCAATTCGTTCCTGCTCGCCCTCACGACGACAATTTTCGCCCTCCTGATCGCGCTTCCGCTCGCCGTCATCGCCGACAAGTATCTTTTCCCGGCCAAAGGTCTCCTGACCTCGGTCATTCTCGTGCCGATGATCCTGCCGCCCTTTGTCGGCGCGATCGGCATCAAGCAGATCCTCGGTCAGTACGGCGCACTCAACAGCCTGATCATTCATCTCGGCATGCGGCCAACCGGCTGGACGTTCGACTGGCTCGGAGCAAACCAGTTTCTCGGCATCGCGCTCGTCAACGCCTTCAGCCTCTACCCCATCATCTACCTCAACGCCGTCGCTTCGCTCGCCAACATCGACCCCGCGCTCGCCGAAGCAGCCGAAAATCTCGGCTGTGTGGGCTGGCGCCGATTTTTCAAAATCACGCTCCCGCTCATCAAGTCCGGGCTTTTTGCCGGCGGCACCATCGTGTTCATCTGGGCGTTCACCGACCTGGGCGTCGCGCTGATCTTCGACTACGACAAGGTCTCCTCGGTGCAGATTTTCTACGGCCTGAAGGACATCGGAGGCAATCCGTTTCCTTACGCCCTGGTCGCGGTGATGCTGGTCAGCTCCATCCTGTTCTACGCGCTCGGAAAGGGACTGTTCGGACGGCAGTCCTACGCCATGATGGCCAAGGCGACCTCCTCCGGCGGCGCCACGCGACCATCCACCGTGAATGCGTGGCTGTGCACGGCGGGCTTCGCCGCCATCACCTTCATCGCCGTGCTGCCGCATCTCGGCGTGATCCTCGTTGCCTTCTCGGACGACTGGTATGCAACCGTCCTTCCCCAGCACCTCACGCTCGTCAATTTCCGCATCGCCCTCGGCCACGATCTGACGGTACCGGCGATCGCCAACAGCCTGAAGTATGCGAGCGTTTCAACCGTCATCGATGTGATCCTCGGCATCGCGCTCGCCTACGTCATCGTCCGTTCCAGGATCGCCGGCCGGCAGATCCTCGACTTCCTCGCGATGCTTCCCCTGGCCGTGCCGGGACTGGTCCTGGCGTTCGGTTACCTCGCAATGAGCCAGGAGGGCCGGCTTTTTTCGTTCCTGAATCCCGTGAAGAATCCGACGATCCTGCTGATCATCGCCTATTCGATCCGCCGTCTGCCCTACGTGGTGCGCTCCGCTGCCGCCGGATTCCAACAGACGAGCGAAACGCTGGAAGAAGCGGCCCAGAACCTGGGCTGCCCGCCGCTGAAATCCGTGTTCAAGATCACGATCCCGCTGATCACCGCCAATCTCATCGCGGGCGGCCTGCTCGCCTTTGCGTTCGCGATGCTCGAAGTGTCCGACTCGCTCATCCTCGCGCAGAAGCAGGTCTATTATCCGATCACGAAGGCGATCTATGAGCTGTTCCAACTTCTGGGCGACGGCAAATATATCGCATCGGCGCTCGGCGTCTGGGCGATGGCGTTTCTCGGCATTCTCATCGCCGGCATGACCATCCTGCTGGGAAAGAAGCTGGGGGCGATCTTCCGCGTTTAGAGCGGAGGGCGATTCCGTCCGGGATGGTCGTCGTTGTCCCCAACGACGATCGCTCAGCGCCGGTGTGGAAACCGGCGCCCAACCGGCGAACCGCCGGCATGCACCCCATTCCTCCGATTCGCACCGAATCCGGCCGGCCGCCTTAACCAACTCATGCAGTTGAGCCGAGGTTGAACCGGACCTCCGGGCCGATTTCCTTTGAAAGTCTCGCGAACCCGCCCGGAGGTCGGGTTCCACCATTCAGTCCACGTCTTGTCACTCGTAAGAGCACATCCAACTGCATGAGTCCGTCTCAGGGGACTTCAGGTCGCAGCATGGCTTCGGCCGAGGTGATGACAAATTCCGCCGGCTTCAATCCGTCGGCGGACGCCGTCAATTTCAGGGCTCCGGCCTTCCTGCCGGCCTGCACGAGAACCTGGGCGTAGCCATTGAACAGGCTGCGCGACCATGATCCCGGCGCCCCGCCATCGACGAACCGCAACTGCGCGCCCTTGTTCAAGCCACCCATGTCGCCCCAGTTGGCCAGCCCGACCGCAATCGTGTTCTCGCCGACATGAAGCAGCTTGCGAACGGAATACGCGGATGACGCCCGCGCGCTCCCGGCCCGTCCGACGGACTGGCCGTTCACGTAAACCGGGCCCTCGCCATCCATCCGCCCGAACCAAAGCTCAATGGCCGGCGCCGCGAGGTCCATTTCCGTCAGCACCACCCTCGTCCGAAACACCCCGCGCTCGCGCGGCCCGAGCGGGCCCCGTTCGGCGGTGATGTCGAGCGGCGTCCACGTGCTGTCGTCGACCTGCGCCTCTTCCTGCGGCAGATTGGTCACGTCTTCACCTGACACCTTCGTCCACTTCCATGTGGGCAGATCGCGCACCGTGACGACCGGCATCACGACCACCCCGTCGGGTTCGTGGGAGCTCGGATCGCCGTTGCCGACGCCCAGGAGGTGTCCCGGACCGGAGAGTTCAAACCGGACGTGGTTCATCGCCACCGGGACAACCCGGCCCTTCTCGTCGACCGCCGAAACCGTCACGACCGACACGTCCTCGCCATTGGCATCGATCGTCGGGTGGTCGGCCGACAGATGCACCGCAGTGGCCGCGCCGGTGGTCTCGTTCCTCGCCTCGGCGACGAGCTTTCCCTTGCGAAAGCCCTTCGCCGACAGCTCACCGGGTTGATACGGCACCATCATTTTCAACTGCCCGTCGCGGGCGAGCGGTTGCCGGCCGAGCGATTTTCCATTGAGGAAAAGCTCGATCTCGTCGCAGTTGCTCAGGACGCGGACGTCGATCGGCTGGCCCTCGCGGCCCGCCCAATTCCAATGCGGCAACAGATGGAGCACCGGCTCATCCGTCCACACCGCCTTGTAGTACCAGAAGTTATCCTTCGGAAATCCGCAGGTGTCGAAGATTCCGAAATGTGAATTGATGCACGGCCATGAATAGGGCGTCGGCTCGCCGCGGTAGTCGAAACCCGTCCAGACAAATCCGCCCGAAAGCCACGGGCGTGAATCGAAAAATGTCACCCAATCCTCGGCCGTGTTCGACCAGGGCTGGCGGTTGTCGTCGTAGGCGGTGACGTAGCCGCGGACGGGATCGGCGGTGTAGATGCCGCGCGTGCCCACGGTGCTGCCCTGTTCGCTGCCCACATTCGGCTGCAGCGGATGGGCCTTGTGATACGCGTCCATGTTCGCCTCGCCGATGCGATAGCTCCAGCCGCGAACCTCGATCACGCTGTCGATCCCGGCGAACACATTGCCGAGCGGAGCGTTGTAGGTGATGGGCCGCGTCGGATCCAAGCTGCGAATCGTGTCCTGCATGGTGACCGCCACGCTTGCACCCGCGGGCGTCGTGTCCGTGGAAAACTCCTCGTTGGCGAGCGACCAGATCGCGACGCTCGGGTGGTTGCGGTCCCGGCGGACGAGTTCACGCAGCCACTGCAGATGGAGCGCGTCGCTCCCGAGGAGTCTGTTTTCGTCCATCACCAGCATGCCCAGCCGGTCGCAGGCATCGAGCAGCTCGGGCGTCGGCGGGTTGTGCGAGGTGCGATAGGCGTTCGAGCCCATTTCCTTGAGCTTCGCGATGCGGAAATATTGCAGGCTGTCCGGGAGAGCCGAACCCACACCGGCGTGGTCCTGGTGGTTGCACGTGCCTTTCAGGACGTACGGCTGGCCGTTGAGCAGGAAGCCGCGATTGGCGTCGAATGCCACCGTCCGGATGCCGAACGTGGTTTCGATCCGGTCGGTCGCGTGGCCGCCGGCGGCCATCGTCGTGACGAGGCGGTAGAGTTTCGGGTTTTCCGGCGACCAGAGTTCCGGCGCCTCGAGCTTCACGGTTCGCGAAAAAGACACCGCGGACGTGCCGCCGAGATCATGTTGCTCGACGGCCGAACCCACCGAGCGCCCGTCGGGTGCGAAAATCTCCCAGCCCACGGTCGCGCCGGCCGAGCGCTCGCCGTCATTGGCCACCTCGGCCTCCATCCGGATCTCGGCCGGCCCGCGGGGAATGTTGTCCTTGAAATGGCTCGAGACGAACACGCTGTCGGGCGTGATCGCGAGCGGCGCCGTCTTGGTCAGCCAGACGTGCCGGTAGATCCCGGCGCCTTCGTAGAACCATCCCTCGAATTCCGAGGCGTCGACCAGCACCGCGACAACGTTGTTGCCGCCGCAGTTGGCCACGTCGGTGATGTCGTAGCGAAATCCGCCGTAGCCGCTCTCGTGGTGGCCGACGAACCAGCCGTTCACGAAGACGGTGGCGTTGCGGAAGACCCCGTCGAAATCCAGCCACAGCCGGCGCCCGGCATCGGTCTTGGGCAACTCGAACTCACGGCGATACCAGGCGACACTGTTTCCGGGAAAGCCCGGACCGATCGCGTGGAATCCGTGGGCACCGTCGGCCTTGGGGTCAAACGGCAGTTCGATCGCCCAGTCGTGCGGCAGGTTCACCTGGCGCCAGCTCGCGTCGCTGAAACCGGCCCCGGCGGGCCCGTAACCCGTGCCGGACTTGGCGAGATTCTGCGCGATGCCCCATTCATTCCCCAGGTGGAAACGCCAGCCGAAGTCCATCAGCAATCGCTCCCGCGGCGCGGGTTCGGCCGCCGCAGCGGATCCGGCAAACAATGAAAGAACGACCAGAAACCAGATCGGGGTGGATCGATTCATCCCCGTTGCGTACCAGCCCCGCCGCGGCGGGGCAAGCGTCGTCAACGCGCCGCGGTGGGCGCGCGGCGCCGGAGCGTCAAACCAACGGCCATCGCCAGCACCGCCGCCCCGAGCGCGGCCGTGAACAGGAAATAGTTTCCGTCGCGATTGAGGCCGAGCGTCGTGATCAGCACGGGCGAAAATCCCGCCACGATCCGGCCGAGGTTATAGGCTGCACCGGAGAGCATCGTGCGGTAGCCCGAGAACATCTCGTTGAATAACGCCCCCATCAGTCCGAACGGGATTCCATTGAGAAACGACAGCACGATGCTGAAGATCGCCGCCCGGTCCGCGGCCGCGGAAAACCACACCGTCACGGCCAAAACCATCACGCCGATGGCATAGGCCCCGAGCGTGGGCCCCACTCCGAACCGGCGCACTCCGGCGGTGCCCAGCAGCATTCCCGGCACCAGCGCACCCCAGAATGCGACCGGAAACCAGGGCGACTGGGGAAGCTCCTTCGAAAGGAACACGTTCATGGTCCCGCTCGCGATCGACAGGCTCGCGAGCGCCAGGCAGAACGCGAACGGCCCGGCGTTGTCCGCGATCGAACGCATCAGCGGCGGCAGCGGCTCGGAAGCCGGGCCGGCCGGCGCCGCCGACGACGACAGGGAGCGCCAGCGCACAGCGGACAAGATCGCCACCGGCACGATCGACAGGGCAAAGAGAAACCGCCATCCGATCAACGGGACGCCGAAGCGCGCCGCCAGCGCGGCGAGCAAACCGCCGAGAAGCGAGAACTGAAGCAGCGCCGCGAGACGGTAGCGGCGCTCCGGACCGATGCGTTCCGCCAGGTAGGCATGGCTGATTCCCCATTCGGCGCCGAGCGCCATGGATGCCACCACCCGCGCGACCACCAGACCCGTCACGGACGAGGCGAGACTGATTCCCGTGACACCGATGGCGTACACGACGAACACCGCGAGCATCACCCGTCCGCGCCCCCACCGATCAGCAAGATATCCGAAGCTCAGCGAGCCCATTCCCACCGCGGCCAGCGCGGCAAACTGGATCCAGTGGCTCGCATTTCCGTCGAGTGAAAACCGGGCCGCGAGCGCCTTCTCCAGATAGATGAACAGGTAGAGGTCGTAGTAGTCGAAAAACAGCCCGATGAACGCGGTCCAGTAGATCCGTGCGGTCGATTCCGTGGGAGCCCGCGCCACGATGTTCATGGGCCGCGAGCCGGCAACGCCGGACAACCGGCTCCGACAACGGCCCGATTGAACGCTGCCCTTTCGCCAGCGCTACTCCCCGGAGCAAGCTCCGGGGATTCTACGCTCGGCTTGCATTGCCCTCCAAGCAGGGCAACGCCGGGCAGCGTCCTAACTCGCATGGAAACCCCGCAGCAAGCTGCGGGGAGTGTTTCAGTATTCAACCCGACCGCGCCGGCTGGGCGATCGACGCGACCTGCAGCACCTGCAGCGCCCGATCGCTGGTGGCATCGAGCCGCAACGCCTGCTGGGCCGATGCGACGGCATTGCCCGCCCGGCCGGCGGCAAGGAACGCCTCGCTCAGCCGGACCAGCGCATCGAGGTCCCGCGGCGACTCCTCGTGGAGTGCCTCGTACGCGTAGATCGTCGTTTCCCTCCAACCCAGGGCCGCAGCCGCGCGGCCAAGGAGCCGAAGCGCGGCTGCACTGTGCGGATTGTCCTCGATCATTTCCTCGGCATTTTCGAGTGCGGCAAGAGGCTCCTCGGCCGGCTCGCGCAGCGGTTTCAGGATCAGCGGCATCGACGACCTCGGGCCGAGCTCCAGGGCAAAAGGCGAACCGCTCCCGTGATGCAGCCTCAGCGCCGCGTCGCGATGCAGCCGCCGCACCGACACGCAACTTGGCTTCTCCCTGAGGATTGTCCGGCACAGCGAGACCGTGAAATCAAAGTTTCCCCGGCCGTAGGCGATGCGCGCACTCTCGACCTGCTTCTGCAGACGAGGCTCCAAAGCCGCCACCGAAGTCTCTGCCATGGCTGATGAACATATAGCGTGTTTTCCGCGGGTCAACGGCAGAGTAAAAAAATTGCGAAAAAATTACCGACGTCACGGAAAGACGTTCAAGTCGTTGCGTGCCGCCATCGACAGCCGCCCCATCATGGTCGAAACGATCGCATCGCTCTCGCCCTCGACCAACAGGCGAAGCACCGGCTCGGTCCCGGAATACCGCACCAGCACCCGGCCGCGGTCACCCAGCTCCGATTCGACCGCGCGAATCGCGACCGGAAGGGTCGCCAGGGTTTCCAACGGACGCTTTTCCCTGACTTTCAGCGCCAGCGAAAGTTGGGGAAATTTCTTCAGACCCTGCCGCAACTCCGACAGCCGCTTCCCCGACGTCCGCATGGCCTCGATGACCTTGAGCGCCGCGACCAGCCCGTCGCCGGTCGGCGCCACGTCCGCGCACACCACATGGCCGGACGACTCGCCGCCCAGCGTGGCGCCGTCGGCCTGCATCCGCTCGGTGACGTAACGATCGCCGACGGAGGTCCGCACAACGCGCCCGCCCGCGGCCCGGACCGCCGCATCGACGCCGAGGTTGCTCTGGACAGTCACCACCAATTCATTTCCGCCCAGCCGCCCGCGGGCCAGGGCGTCGAGCGCCAGGATCACGAGAATCTCGTCTCCATCCAACGGGGCGCCCGTCTCGTCGCACAGGACGCAGCGGTCCGCATCGCCGTCATGCGCGATGCCGAGCCTGGCCCCGGTCGCGGCCACGGCCTCGCAAAGCGCTTCGGAATGCTGGCTGCCGACGCCATCGTTGATGTTTTGGCCGTCCGGCTGGTTCCCGATCAACACGAGTTCCGCCCCGAGGCCGGCCAGCACGCCGCGGCTCGTCTCGGCGCCCGCGCCGTGGGCCGTATCGAGGACGATCTTCCATCCCCCGAGGGCACCCGGCCCGAGCAGCCGCTGCGCCGATTCCATGTAGGGCTTCGCGAGATCGCTCGTGGCGAGCGGGCCGCTCCACGGCTCGCCCGCCGCGGCCGGCAACAGTTCCTCGATGCGCGCCTCCTGCCCGTCCGAAAGCTTGGTTCCGCGCGGACCGAAAAACTTGATGCCATTGTCCGAGGCGGGATTGTGCGACGCCGTGATGACCACGCCCAGCGCCGCGCCCGCCTCGCGGACGCCGAGACTCACGGCCGGCGTCGGGACGATGCCGCCCGTCTGCGGACTCAGGCCGGCCGATTTCAATCCTCCCGCGACCGCCCGCTCGAGCGATGCGCCCGATCCGCGCGTGTCACGGCCGAGCAGCACCATCGCTCCCGGGGTGCCTCCGTTTTCCAGCACAAACCGACCCGCCGCGGCGCCCAGGCGCCACGCAAAATCCTCGTTCATGACCGCGCCACCATACTCGCCGCGAACGCCATCGGTGCCAAAATATCTGCGCGCGGACGGCATGGTTCAGGAATAGAATTTCTTCATGGCCGCAATTTTGGCGGCCACGGCGCCGCCGAGCAAAAGCCCGCGCGCGTGGCCCGCGCCATCCGCAACGCCGGGCGTCGCGCCGGCCACCCACATGCCGGCGGCCGCATTGAGCACGATCGTATCCACCAAACCGACCGGCCCGCGTCCCGCCAGCACAGCCTCGACGATGGCCACGTTGCGCGCAACGTCCCCGCCCAGGAGATCGGAGAAAGGCGAGGCGCGAAATCCCAGGTCCGCCGGAGACCAGTCCGCCGCGAGCGCCTTCAGCCGGCCGGAGCCACGCACGAAATTCGTGGTCGCGGTCGTCATCTCGTCGATTCCGCGATCCGCCTCGATCGCACCGTGCGCCACCAGCGCCGCCGTGCAGCCGAGTTCGTCGAGGGCGCCTGCAATCTTGCGGACCGCCTCGGTCGAATAGGCGCCGATCAGGCCGAGGGCCGGACGGCCCGGATTGATCAACGGTCCGAGCAGGTTGAAAATAGTCCGGCGGCCACGCGCCGCGAGCAGCTTGCGGGCAGGCGCCACATGGCGGAACGCAGGATGGTAGGCCGGGGCAAAGAAGAAACAAAATCCGAGTTCCTGGAGCGCGCGCTGGCATTTTTCCGGCGGCGCCTCGAGGTCCAGACCCAGGGCCGCGAGCAAGTCGGCACTGCCGCATTTCGAGGTCACTCCGCGGTTGCCGTGCTTCATGACCGTCACGCCGGCTGCCGCCAGCACCAGCACCACGAGGCTTGAGATGTTAAATCCGCCGGCGTGGTCACCACCCGTGCCGACAACATCGATGGCCTGTCCGGCCCAGGCTGACACCCCGGGATCGCGCGCAAGCCTGCGATAGGTGTGGGCAAATCCGGCGATCTCGCCCGGGGTTTCGCCTTTTTCGGCCAGCGCCTCGAGGAATCCAGCCTTCTCGTCGTCCGAACCGCCGTCGGGAGCCGCCAGCGCCTGCGCCGCGTCGGCGACCTCGGCCGCGGTGAGGTCCGCGTGCGCACGCAGTTTCTGGGTCAGGGGTCCGAACATCTGGCCCAGCAGGCAAATGTCATTTGCCGACCGCGCAAAGCCTAAAAACTCGACATGCCCGGAGGCTTGTGAAAACAACGCGCCGTGAAGCACCGAATGCTGCGGAGCCTCTTCCTGTTCGTCACCCTGGGTTTGGCCGTTCTGGCCGGCGCCACGACGACCGAGCCGCCCAAGGCCGTCGGCCCGGCCGCCGAGCTGAGCGCGACCGATGCGGTGGTTCTCGGCGTGATCGAGGGACTGACCGAGTATTTGCCGGTTTCCTCGACGGGTCACCTGATCATCGCCTCCAAGTTTCTCGGCCTCGAATCGGACGAGCCGCTCAAGGACGCCTCCGGCCAGATGCTCTGGTACAGGAAACCCGGTCCGAAGCGCCCCGCCGGCGAACCGCTCACCCTCAAACTCGCGGCCGACACCTACACCGTCATCATCCAGGTCGGGGCCATTGCGGCGGTCGTGCTGCTGTACTGGCCGCACATCGTGAGCATGCTGATGGGCCTGCTGGGGCGAAGCCGCCCGGGGTTGCTTCTGTTGCGAAACGTCGTCCTGGCCGTGCTGCCTGCCGCCGTGATCGGCCTGCTCGCGGCGGACTGGATCAACGACCATCTGTTTTCGGAGAAGGTTGTCATCGCGGCGCAGGTCATCGGCGCGTTCGTGATGTTCTGGGCCGAGAGCTGGCGGAAGAAGAATTCCGGCGTCGGCAGCAACCGGAACGAACCGGCAAACCTGACACCGCCGAAGTCGCTTGGAATCGGCTTCGCGCAATGCGTGGCCATGTGGCCGGGCATGAGCCGGTCGATGGTGACGATCGTTGGCGGCTATCTCGCCGGCCTGCCGCCGGTGCGCGCGGCCGAGTTCAGCTTTCTCGTCGGACTGCCGACCCTCGGCGGCGCGGCCTTGCTCAAGGGAATCAAGACCGGTCCGGCGATGATCCAGGTCTTCGGCTGGGGCAACATGCTGCTCGGCTGCTTCGTCGCGGCGATCTGCGCCGCCATCGCCGTGAAATTCCTGGTCGCGCTGCTCTCGCGCCACGGACTCGCAGCCTTCGCCTGGTATCGTCTCGCCTTCGCGGCGGTGCTCGCCGTGATTTTCTTCGGCTGAGTCTGGGCCCTCCGGGGCTCGACTTTGGACCCGGCCACCGTTCGGTTCCCTGATCCTTTTTGCTTCGTGGAGCGGCGAAAAATCACGCCAACCTTCCGTCCGGGCCGGCCAAACGCGCGAACGAGTGGTCACGCAATTGGTTTAACGTCTTGACGCCCCTGGGGAGCGACCTTACCAACCTCACCTTTGCAACCATTTTTGAAGGCCGCGCCAATCCTGGAAGGCGGTCACTAGAAAGCATTTATGGCCAATCCGAAACGTAAACAGTCCAAGCGCCGCAGCGCCAACCGCCGCGCCGCCAATGCCTTCCAAGCGCCGGAGTTCGCCCGCGATCCTTCCGATGGCGGTTTGGCGCGGCCCCACCGCGTGAATCCGAAGACCGGAATGTATCGCGGTCGCCAGGTCCTCGACGTCACGGTCTGATCCCGGCGTAAGCGTCCAACGTTATCACACCCGATAACGCCATTTCCGCGCTGTCGCCAGCGAGCATCGCCATCGACGCCATGGGCGGCGACCTGGGGCCGGCTGAGGTCGTCCAGGCTGTCCGGCTCATTCTCGAGTCCGGCGAATCCATCCAACCGATCCAGATCATCGGCCAGCAGGAGGTCCTGACGCCGCTGATTGCCCAGGCCGGCCTCTCCGGCCACGCGCAGGTGTCCCTCGTGCATGCCGCAGAGGTGATCACGATGGAGGACAAGCCGCTGCGCGCCCTGAAGACCAAGAAGGACTCTTCCATGATCCGCGCGCTCGAGCTCGTCCGGAGCGGCGAATCCCGCGCCGCCGTCAGCTGCGGCAACACGGGCGCGCTCATGGCCGGCGCCACCCTCCGATTGCGCATGATGAACGGAGTCGATCGTCCCGCCCTGGCCGCGGTCATCCCGCGCGACGGCGGGCATTTCATTCTCATCGATGCGGGCGCCAATCCCGAAGCCAAGCCCGAGCACCTCGTGCATAACGCCATTCTCGGCTCCCACTTCGCCCGCGTGATCCTGGGCGTCGCCAACCCGCGGGTCGGGCTCCTCACGATCGGCACCGAGGAGGGCAAGGGCAACGCGCTCGTGACCGAGGCCAACGACCATCTCAAGAAGATCGTCGCCGTGATCAACTATCGCGGGCCGGTCGAGGGTTTTCAGGTGTTTCGGGACGAGGTCGATGTCGTCGTGTGCGATGGATTTGTTGGCAACACCCTGCTCAAGACGTGGGAGTCGCTGTCCAAATTCATCACCGGCATGCTGCGAACCGAGCTGATGCAAAGTCCCGCGCGCAAGGCCGGTGCGTTCCTCGCCCGCGGAGCCTTTAATGCGCTGAAGAGCCGGATGAATCCCGACCGCTATGGCGGCGCGCCGCTTCTCGGCGTGCGGGGCAACGTCCTCAAAGCCCACGGATCCAGCAACCGGCACGCCTGGGCGAGCGCCATTCGCGCGGCGCAGAAGATCATCCAACAAGACATGTACCGGCACGCCGAGGAGGATGTGGCGCGCGCCAACGCGCTCATTGCCGAGGCCACGACGCCGGTTCCCGCCCCCACCCCCTGATTTTATCACCATGGCCTCCGTAGTCATTGCCGGCGTCGGATCGTATGCTCCTGCGAATGTTGTCACCAACGAGGAGCTCTCGAAGCGCGTCGACACGTCCGACGAATGGATCCGCAGCCGGACCGGGATCCGGGAGCGGCGCATCGCCGACGCCTCCGAGGCGACCTCCGACCTCGCCATCAAGGCGGCCGAGCGTGCGCTGGCGGACGCCAAGATGAGCGCCGCCGACATCGACCTGCTGATTGTCTCCACCGTGTCGGCCGACATGCCTCTGCCGTCCGCCGCGTGCATCGTGCAGCACAAGCTCGGGATACCGGCGCACTCGACGTGTTTCGACATCGCCGCGGCCTGCTCGGGCTTCCTTTACGCCCTCGAAATCGCGTACGGCCAGCTCCTGACGAACCGTTACAAGCGTGCCCTGATCATCGGCGCCGAGAAACTGTCCTCGGTGGTCGATTGGAAGGACCGGGCCACCTGTGTGCTGTTTGGCGACGCGGCCGGCGCCGCAGTGCTGACCAAGGTGGACCAGCCCGGCATCGGCATCATTGGCTCGGATCTGGGCGCGGACGGCGAGTTCGTGGACAATCTTTGCATCACGGCTGGTGGCAGCCGCTGTCCGGCCTCGGCGGAAACGGTCGCCGCCGGCAAGCATTTCATCCGGATGAACGGCCGCGAGGTGTTCAAAAGCGCCGTGCGCGTCATGGAGACCGTGGCCCGCGAAATGTTGGAACAACACAACCTTACGCCTGACCAAATCAGCCTCGTGGTACCCCACCAGGCCAACATTCGCATCATCGAGGCGTTGGCCGGCAATCTCAAGATGCCCCTCGAGAAGTTTTACATCAACCTCGACCGCTACGGAAACACCTCTTCGGCCAGCATTCCCCTGGCCTTGGACGAGGCCCGGCGGGCCGGACGGATCAAGCCGGGTGACCTGACCCTCATGGTGGCCTTCGGCGCTGGCTTGACCTATGGCGCGGCGCTCGTTCGATGGTGAGTTTCCCCTTCATGCGTCGCCTCCTCATCTTTGTCCTCGCTGCGGCGGGGTTGGCCCTTTCCCTGCCCTCCGCGCGTGCGGACTTGGTGTGGTCGCCCGGCACCGGCTGGCATATCGAAGGCGGCGCGCTTTCCGCGCTGGCTGGTCCGGAAGGGCGCACCGCGCTCGACCTGATGAACAAGGCCCGCGCCGACGAGGAGGCCCATCGCTGGGGTGCCGCCCTGACGAGATACAAGCGCGTGGCGCGAATCTACGGGACGTCGGTTTATGCCGCCGAAGCGCTGTTCCGGATCGGCCTCATCTACCAGCATCGCAAGGAGTACTTTGTCGCGTTCGACAACTACCAGAGGCTCCTCGGTTCATATCCCAGCAGCCAGAAGTTTTCGCAGGTGATCGCCGAACAGTACCGCATCGCGTCACAACTGCTCGACGGCGCGCGGCCGCGGATCTGGGGATGGTTCCCCGGCTTCCGCAATCGCGAGCGGTCGGTGGAGTATTTCGAGCGCATCATTGCCAACGCGCCGTACAGCGACTACGCTCCGATGTCGCTCATGGATGTGGCCCGGGGCCAGCGGCTCATCGGCGGCACCGAGGAGGCGATCGACGCCCTCGACCGCATGATCAACACGTATCCGCGAAGCGTCCTCACGCCCGATGCCTATCTCCGGCTCGCCGACGCTTATGCCTCGCTGGTCCAGGGACCCAATTACGACCAGGAATCGACGCGCCTCGCCGTCACCTATTACGAGGATTATCTGATTCTTTTCCCGGGCGACTCGGGCGCCGCCGAGGCGGAACGCGGCCTGGCCAAGATGAAGAGCTCGCTGGCGCAGAGCAAAGTGATCATGGCCGATTACTATTTCAAGTATCGCAAGAACTACAAAGCCGCCCGGGTGTTCTACAACGAGGCGATCACCGTTTATCCCGATTCCGACGTCGCCGCCAAGGCCAAGCTCAAGCTCGCGAAGGTTGATGCCATTCTCAACAACACCAAGCCGCCCCCAGATAACACGCCCGCGGCGCCCAAGAAGAAGCACAAATGGCTCTTCGGCCTGTACTAGGCCACCACCGCTCCGGCGCGCCGAGCACATGCCCCGGCATTCAGGATTTTCCGTGAACAGAACCGGCGCCCGCCTTTCCCTCCTCGCCCGGTCCGGGCTCATCCTGCTGGTCGTCGGTTCGCTCGCTTCCCTGGTCGGTACCGGATGCGCCAATTACCACCTGGGATCGGGAGGCACGGTCAAGTTCAGCCGGATCTACGTGGCGCCGGTGAAAAGCGAGGCTCTCATTCCCCAGGCGGAGGCCCTGGTCACGACGCAGCTTCGCGAGGCTTTCCTGAAGGACGGACGCGTCACCCTCGCTGACAGTCCCGGCGACGCCGATGCGATCCTGAAGGTGGTCCTCGCCAGTTATCAGCACGACGTCACTGTGGCACAAAGTCAGGACACCGGGCTGGCGCGACGGTTCGAAGTGTCGTTGCGCGCAAAGATCACGCTGACCAACGCGCGGACCAACCAACCCTATTTCACCGACCGGGTGGTCACCGCGCACCGCGGCGTGTTCGTCGACAGCGGACTGCAGCAGTCCGACTACCAGACCCTGCCGGTCTTGGCGGAAGCGCTGGCCGGCGATGTTCTCCACGCCGCGCTCGATGTGTGGTAGAGGACGTTGTCGCCTGAGCCGGGAATTTCCGGTCGGGATCGATGTCCTGGACGATCCGTCCCACCGGGCCCTGGCGGACCCGGCTACATTTCGGCACCAGCCGCCGGCGAGCCTACGAGACCGCAGGCCGCAATCCACGCGCATCCGTGCCATTCGTGAGATCAGTGGTCTCAGCCAGGATCGTGCAATTGAACACTCGATTGGCTCGGTGAAGCTGCGAATCAAATGGTGGAGCATGTTGTCCTCAACGCGCTTCGGTTCGCGAACGCGTTGAGACAACACGTTCCCTCCCAAACTGCATGAGTCCGGCTCAGCCGCTTTTTAGGTTTTCGACTTTGTTGGCCGCATCCGTGTTTCCACCCGGCGATTCCTGATTAGGGATTGTCGCCGCCCGCATCTGCCTGCTCAATCGCCGCCTGCATGGGCCAGCACCCGCCGATTCTCGCCCCATCCCTCCTCGCCGGCGACCATGCCCGCCTGGCCGAGAGTGCCGGCCGCGTGTCGTCCTGCGGGCTGGCTTGGCTGCACGTCGACATCATGGACGCACACTTCGTCCCGAATCTCACGTTCGGCCCCGAGACGATGGCCGCATTGCGCCGGGCGGGCTGCAGGCTCTTTTTCGACACGCACCTGATGCTGGACAATCCCGCCGAATACGTCGCCGCATTCGCCAAAGCCGGCGCCAATAACATCAGCGTTCACATCGAGCCGAAGTTCGACCATCCGGCCGTCCTCAGGCAGATCGGAGGGCTCGGTTGCAGCCGTGGCATCGTGCTGAATCCGGATACCCCCGCCGAAGCGGTCGAACCCGTGCTCGACCAGGTCGACCTTGTCCTCGTCATGACCGTCCAGCCCGGCTTCGGTGGCCAGTCCTTCCGGGAAGACATGCTGCCAAAACTCCGGCGCATCGACGAATGGCGCCGGAAACGGAATCTGGACTTTCGCCTCGAAGTCGACGGCGGCATTGATCTCGAACGCGCCCAATCCTGCCGCGCGGCGGGTGCCGACACCTTTGTCGCCGGCACGGCATTCTTCAAGGCGGCGGACCAGTCCGCTCTGGCGGCGGCGTTTGCAAAGCTTTGAGTCACGCGGGGCCATTTAGACATTTCGCGACCGCAGGAGCGTGTGACAAAATCCGGTCGACCCGCTGAAACGGCCTGTCGTCCGGGCGAGACCCGCGCGGAACGCCAATCCTGCACAGATCACGCGCCTTCCGGTGCATCTTTGCGACTATCGCTTGGGAGAGAATTCCTCTAACCTGTCCCGATCATGGAAACGCCTTCCGGCATCGTGGAATCCCGGCATAACGACTATGTCATCTCCGACGATCCGCAGCGCATCGATATCGGCGCGATCCATCGCTACCTGACGGCGTCGTACTGGGCGACCGGCATCAGCCGTGACCTGATCGAACGTGCGGTGCGCGGGTCGTTGTGCATCGGAGCCCATCATGCGAGTGACGGTCAGGTCGGCCTGGCGCGCTTCATTTCCGATTTCGCGACCTTTTGTTACGTCTGCGACGTGTACGTGCTCGAGGCTCATCGCGGACGTGGCGTGGCCACTGCGCTCCTCCGGCTGGCGTCGGGACATCCCCGCCTGCAGGGCTTGCGGCGCTGGAGTCTGGTCACGAAGGACGCGCACAAACTCTACGAGCCTCTCGGCTTCAAGCCCGTCGCGTACCCCACGCGTCACATGGAACGCGTGACCCCGAATCTCTACCTGCGCCCGCAGGAATAACCTCCGGCCACGATCATCCGGTTCAATCGCTGTCCTGCATCTTGAACACAACGGTCCAGGTGTCGGCGCGGTCGTCGGGCGTGTGCCCGATCGGGCGAACCTTGCGAAATGCGGCCAGGACGGACTCGTCGAAATCCCGGTTGCCGGATGACCGGACGATGTGCGGATTCGAGATCGTTCCATCCGCCGCGATATCGAAGGTGACCTTGACCTCGAGCTGGTCGCTGACTCCCGGAGGCGGCTCGTGCGCCTCCTTGAGCGCGCGCCGCAGAAACGTGATGTAGGTGCTGAACGCGTCCATTTCCTCCCGCGTCATCGCCTTGCCTCCGCCGCCACCGCGCTTGTTCGCGACCGACCCGCCGCGAACTCCGTCGGCTATGCCCTCGGCGTCGATGCGCGGCACCGCTGCGCCTTTGGTCGGGGTCGGGGCTCGGGCGATCTTCGGCGCCGGATGTTTCTTGAGGTACTCCTGGTAGGACATCCGCTCGGATTTCTTGAGATCCTTGGCGAGGGAACTGTTCGGCTTCGGTTTGGTCGCGGCCGGTTTCGTCGCCGGCTTGACCGGAATGGCGTCGTCGGGTGGTGCCGCGGGGTGAACCTCGGGTTCCGGCGCGGGCGCGACTTCCGGCAACTTCGTCTGCGGCACCTCGAGTTTCACCGGCGCCAGCGAGTTGCCGAGCGCCGGCGCCACGAGTTCGTCGGGAGCGGTGGGCGGACCGGCGACCAGTTCGAAGATGTGCGGTGCCTCGCTGTCCTGGCGCGTCGAATAGTATGTTCCGAACCCGATCAACCCCAGGAACAACACATGCAGCGCGAGCGCGATCAGGAAGGCGGCGGGGGAATGCGTGCGCATGGCGGCGCGCGTCCCTCAGGGCGCCTGGGTGTCGAACGTGATCTTCGACAGGTTGCGCTTCTTGATCTCGTCCATCAGCCGCACCACCTGCTGCCACTGAAGCGCCAGGTCGGCACGGATGCGGATGACGGGCTGCTTCGGCTGGGCCGCGAACGCCGCGAGCGTGCTCGAGAGCTCCGTCAGCGTCACCTGCCGGTGGCCGAGGTAATAGTTGCCGTTGCGGTCGACCGAGACCGACTGGAATTCGGTATCCGAGGGCGGCTTCTGCTGGTTCTTGGTCGACTCGACCGGCAGGTTGACCGGAATGGTCTGCTCCTGCTGGATGAGCGGCGTCGCAATCATGAAGATGATCAGCAGCGTGAATCCGAGATCCACGAGGTTCGTGACGTTCATCTCGGCGATCGGGTGCGCGGAGCGCGGGCGGCGAAAGGTGCGGGCCATCGGGATGCTCCGGCTTATTTCTCCATCTCCAACTCGATGCGGTCGGCCAGCGAGCTCGCGTAGTTCTCGATCTCCGTCGTCAGGAGCTTGGTCTTGTTGAGCAGGACATTGTAGCCGACCACCGAGGGAATGGCCACGATCAGTCCGCAAATGGTGGTAAGCAACGCGGCCGACACGCCCGGCGCCAGGGTCTGGATGCTCGCCGTCTGCAGCACGGAGACCGCGCTGAAGGCCGTCATCACGCCCCAGACGGTGCCGAGCAGGCCCATGAACGGCGACACGGACACCATCGTGGCCAGCCAGACCATGTTTTCCTCGTAGCGCAGCGTCTGGTGCGCGAGGGCGCGCGCGACGGCATTTTCCGCGTGCTCGAGGCGCGCCTCGAGCCGGTCCTCGCCGCGCTCCTGCAGGATGGCGGCCGAGCGCCAGTAGGCCTCGACCGCATCGGTCGCGACATCGGCGTACGGGATCGTGCGCATGTTCCGGAGCGAGTCCGGCAGGTCGAGGACCTTGCGCTCGTCGCGCAGCCGCCGCTCAAACGTGTGGTTCATCCGCCGCAGCTTGTTGAGCTCGCCGTTTTTCCCCAGCATCACCGACCAGGCAAAGATGCTGAACAGCAGGAGCAGCACGCAGATCACCTGTCCGACGGGATCGCAGTCGACGAAAACCTTGATGACGTTGGTGAACGCGAAAAGTGGGGCGATCCCGCAGATGGCCGGCATGATGAAAAGTTGTTGGCGCGTTTCGCGCGGGCAATCAACGGGAATTTGACCCCGCCGGGCACAAATCTGTTTGCGGTGACCGGGCGCCGCCGATTGGGTGGCGCCCTTCGCCATCATGTCGACCCCGCCCCAACGCGCCGGCCGTTTCATCTCGTTTGAAGGATCGGAGGGCAGCGGCAAATCCACCCAGATCGCCAGCTTGGCCGCGCGCCTGCAAAAGGCCGGATTCGAGGTCGTGGCCACCCGCGAACCCGGCGGCACGGAGATCGGCGAGCAGATCCGCAACATCATCGTGCATAACTCGCGCGGGGACGAGATGTGCCCCGAGACGGAGCTGCTGCTCTTCACGGCCGCCCGCGCCCAGGTCGTGCGCGAGGTGATCGCCCCCGCCCTCGCCCGCGGCGCCGTCGTGCTCACGGACCGTTTTCTCGATTCCTCGACGGTCTACCAGGGAATCGCCCGCAACCTGGATCCCGGGCCGGTGGACCAGATCAACCGCTTCGCCGTGGCCGACGTCATGCCCGATCTCACCGTGGTGATCGACGTGCCGACCGAGGTCAGCCTGCAGCGCATTCGCCGCCGCGCCTCCGACCTGCCGGACCGGATGGAGCGCGAAAACATCAGTTTCTACACCAAGGTGCGCGAAGGATACCTGCTGCTCGCGAAACAATGGCCGGAGCGCGTCGTGGTGATCGACGGCACCCACCCGCCCGAGGCGATTGAGAAACGCATCTGGGCCGAGGTCGAGCGGCGACTCGGCTGACCCCGCGCCATGGCGGCTGTATCCCCCTGGCCCGAGGCGCTTGCCGGCACGCCGACGATCTCCGTGATCGAGCGCGCGCTCGACCGCGGGCGCCTCGGCCAAAGCCTCCTGTTGCACGGCGAAAACCTCGGCACGCTGGCCAACGTCGCGCACGGCATCGCGGACCGCCTCCTGAACGACCCGGGCCGGCCATCCCAGTATTTTTCGCCCAAGCAGCATCCGGATTTCTTCGCGCTCCGGCCGGTTGGCCGTTCGCGCCAGATCACCGCTGACGGCACGCGGGAACTGATCGGCCGCATCCAGGTGACGCCGCAGGTTTCGCACCGGAAGGTCGCCGTCATTTACGAGGCCGACCGCATGAATGCCGCCTCGGCCAATATTTTCCTGAAGACCCTCGAGGAGCCGCCCGGGAGCACCACCATCCTGCTGCTCACGACGCGGCCCTATTCCCTCCTCGCGACCATCCGCAGCCGCTGCCTGCATTTCCGCTTCACCGACACGGGTCACCAGGCGCTCGCCGACTCCGAACCCGCCACGCGCGAACGCTGGGAGCAGACCCTGGCGGACTACCGGGCGTGGCTCGCGCAGCTCGCCGCCGGCGGGGCCGACAAACGGGCGGTCGCCGGCCAGGTGATGGCGGTCTATGGATTGATCACCCGGTTCAACTCCGTGCTCGCGGCGGCCACCGACGAGGTGTGGCGCCAGCAAAAGGCGAAGATTCCCGACGACATCGACGACGACGAGCAGGATGCCATCGAGACCGGCATCGCCAATGGCATCCGGCTGAAACTATTTTCGGAAATCGAACGGGCCACCAATGAGTTCGCCCGGATGCGGCTCGACGCCGGGGACGTGTCCGCGCGCCTCGCACAGGCGGGGGTCGTGGAGCGCCTGGAGCACAATATCGGGCTTCTGCGCCTGAACCTAAATGAGTCGGTGGCACTGGAGGATTTCCTCCTGCATTCCCTCCGGGCCTGGTCACGGCGCTGACCGGACCGCGCAATTCCTCTTTACTCGCCGGGTCCCTTGCTGTGTCTCGTCGGCGGAGCCGTGAGCGCACCTTCCCGTCCCGCACCCAAGCTGCTGAGCATCGCCTGGCCGATTTTTGTCGAGCAGAGCCTGCGCATCTTCATCGGCACGGTCGACACCTTCATGGTCAGCCATGTGTCCGACGGCGCGGTGGCCGCGCTCGGCGTGGCCAACCAGTTCGTCGTTCTGGCCCTTGTCTGCTTCAATTTCATCGGCATCGGCGCCAGCGTGGTCATCACGCATCTCCTCGGCGCCCGCGACAAGCCCGGCGGCGATCGGATCGCCACGGCCGCGATCGCCGTCAACAGTTGGATCGGCCTGGCGATCAGCCTCGGCGTTTATTTCGAGGCGGCTCCGCTGCTGCGGCTGATGCAGTTGCCGGCCTCGCTCATGCCGTATGCCCTGCCGTTTCTCACGCTGATGGGAGGCACCCTGTTCATGGAGGCGATGAACACCGCCATCGGGGCCGTGCTCCGCGCCCACGCCTACACGCGCGACGCGATGATCGTCACCGTCGGGCAGAATCTGCTCAACGTGGCGGGCAACTGCATCACGCTCTTCGGCCTGTTCGGCTGCCCGAAGATGGGCGTCACCGGCGTCGCACTCTCGAGCGTGTTCAGCCGCGTCGTCGCCAGCATCGCGTTCTGGATCCTGCTCGACCGCCGCATCCACCTGCGCCTGGTCTGGCGGGATTTTCTTTCCCTGCCGGTCGCCCGGCTCAAACGCATCCTGCACATCGGCCTGCCGGCGGCGGGCGAGAACATCTGCTACTGGCTCGCCCTCATGACGGTGACCTCGTTCTCCGCCCGGCTCGGCGCCGAAAGTCTCGCGGTCCAGACGTACACGCAGCAGATCCAGCGCCTCGTGATCCTTTTCAGCCTCTCGCTTGGACTTGGAACGGAGATCCTGATCGGCCGGCTGATCGGCGCCGGCGCCTTCGAGGAGGCCTACCACGAGTTGCTCAAGAGCCTGCGGACGGGGATCATCGTCGCGTTCGGCTGCATCCTGGTCATCGCCTTTTTCGC
>DASYDZ010000113.1:0-7177 GCA_036499305.1 Candidatus Didemnitutus sp. | reverse complement strand
CCACTCGGCCTGGGGCTGCGCCCACGCCGCTTCGATCTCTTTCACCAGTTCCTCGCCAAAATCAGGTAGGGTTCTTGCCATGGCCCACCTTGATCATCTCCATCTCACTTGTTAAGCGTAAAAGCTACAGGCGCATGGTATTACTTCATCAGGTGGGAGCGTTGCGGTCTGAAGCATCGACTTCCTCATTTGATAGCAGCATTGAAAGAAAACGAAAATGAAGTCCTCAAGCCCGGCGTTCGTCAGGGCGATGACCTGAATGTTGCGATCCACCCGGCGGCGCCATCCCGGTCGGACACCATAATCGAAAGTCGGGCCAGCATGTTCAGGACCGCCGAATTCGCGGGGTCTGCGGCGATCGCGCGCCGGGCCGCGGTGTCCGAAGGAACCTTAGGGCGATTGCTTGAGGCGTTCCAGGACCGTCCGCGCGCGGGCAAATTCGGCGCGCAATCCGGCCAGTCCCGCGCGCGCCGCGGTGAAGTCCCTGGCATTTCCCTGCTGTTCGATTCCGCGAGCGAGCGAGGCGAGCTCCACCGCCCCAAAATTCCCGGCGCTGCCCTTGATGCTGTGGGCGGCCCGGCTGACGACCTCGGCCTCACCGACCCCGAGGGCCTGTTCAATCTCGGCGATGCGTTCCGGCGTATCCGCCAGGAAGATGTCGATCAGTTCCCGCAGAAACTCCCCGCCGTCATCCGGGTTGACCGCGCGGAGATTGGCGATGGCCTCGGGATCGAGGTGGGCGTCGGACATGGTTTTAGCGTGGCGGCGGTTGCAACCGTTGCGAATCAGGCCGGAGCAGATACGACACCCGGCCTGCGGGCGAAAAGAGCCGATGTCCGGCCGGCATGTCCTCGGGTTTCATTGGTAACCGTTGCACGGATACGGCCTAGCCGGCCCACTCAAACGAGGTGTTGGCCTCGATCTCGTCGATCGTGGTGAGGCCGAGGAGGACTTTTTTCAACCCGTCGTAACGGAGCGACCGATAGCCGGCGCGCGCGGCGGCGCGGGTGATCTCCTGGGCGCTCCGGCCGTCGGAGATGAGCTGCCGGACCTCCTCGGTGATCAAGACCAGTTCGTGGAACGCGACGCGTCCGCGGTAGCCGGTTCCACGGCAGTGGGGGCAGCCCCGTCCGCGGAAGAACGGCACCTCGGTCAGGGTGTCCTCCCGAAAATATTTGAGCAGGGTTTCCCGGGTGGGCTGGTACGCTTCCTTGCACTTTTCGCAGATCCGGGCCGCGAGCCGCTGGGCCAGGACGCCGACCACGGACGGGGCGACCATGTAGGGGGCCACGCCGATTTCAATCAGGCGCACGATGGCCTGCGCGGCGGTGTTCGTGTGCAGCGTGGCCAGGACAAGGTGTCCCGTCAGCGCCGCCTCGGTGGCGATCTTGGCCGTCTCGAGATCGCGGATTTCGCCGATCAGGATGATGTCCGGGTCCTGCCGGAGGAGCGCGCGCAGAACCGTGCCGAAATGAAGGTCGATGTGTGCGTTGACCTGGCTCTGCGTGATGCCGGCGAGCGGAATCTCGATCGGGTCCTCGATCGTTGAGATGTTGACCTTCGAATCATTGATCTCGCTCAGGGCCGCATAGAGGGTCGTGGTCTTGCCGGAGCCGGTGGGACCGGTGACAAAGAGGATGCCGTTGGGATTCCGGATGAGGCGGCGAAAAGGAACGAGGATGCTCTGCGACATCTGCATGCCGTCGAGGGTCAGGGTCGACTTTCGTCCGGCCGACGCCAGCACGCGCACGACCGCCTTCTCCCCGTAGGCGGACGGGATGCACGAAAAACGAAAATTGGCCTTCGACGTGCCCACGGGAACGGAGAAGCGGCCGTCCTGGGGAAAGCGCGATTCCGCGATGTTCAGATTGCAGAGGATTTTCAGCCGCGACAGGATCGCCCGGTGCAGCTTGCGCGAGAAGCTCAGGACTTCCCGCATGTTGCCATCGACCCGGAAGCGGATGCGCGACTGCATCTCCTGCGGTTCGATGTGGATGTCGGTGGCGCGTTCGCGCAGGGCGAAGTAGACGATCTCGTCCAGCACGCGCGTGAGCGACTCGGATTCGGCAATCACGGCCAGTTGGTCGGCCGCCAGTTCGGGGGCCGTGAACAGGGCATTGTGGTCCAGGTCGGCCAGGCAGTCGGCGAGGGATTGTTCGGTGCAGTAGTGAATCGCCGTCGCATCGTGGATCTCGCACGGCAGGCAGAACACCGGGCTGATGGGCATCTGGACAATCTGCTGGATGCGCCGCACGAGGGCCGGATCGTCGGGCTCGGCCATCGCCACCGTGAGGACGCCATCGAGCACATACAGCCCGATCGCGCGCGCCTTGGCCGCGATCTCGGGGGGAATCCGGGCGACCGCCTCCTCGCTGATGACCGAGGCGAGCACGTCGACATAGGCGATGTCGATGGCATTGGACCATTGGCGGACCGCGACCTCCTTCGCCAGCAGTTGCCGGTCGATCAGCGCCTGCAGCAATTCGAGCGTGCTGCCGTGCTGCGACTCCAACGCCTGCAATTCGGCGGCAAAGTCGAAGTTGGGCAACTGGCGGACCAGCTCGACGAACCGCTTATTTTTTTGGCCGGAGGACACGGCGGGTGCGGGATTTTTGATAGAGCTTGGTGATTTCACCCTGGTCCAGTTTTTCCATCGCGAAGGTCGGGGCATTGCGCTCGAGCTGCACGGCCTGCAGCAATTCGGTGAGCGAGTAGCGCATCTCGCCCGGAACGGCCGGGGCCGCGTCTCCCGTTGGCTCGTCGGATTTTTTCATGGCCCGGGCACCGGCGGTGCCGGCGGTTCGTCGGTGAACTCCTCCTCGATCACCCGCTGGAGCTGGGCGGCCATTTCCGCCTGGGGGACATCCTTGCGCAGATAGTCGTTCGCGCCAAGCCGGGCGCATTCCTCGACCGTCTGCCGGTTGACCAGGGAGGTCAGCATCACGATGACGCAATCGCGATCCAGCGCCCGGATGGCCTGCAGCGTTTCCACGCCGTCCATCCGCGGCATGTTGATGTCGAGGAGGATCAGGTCCGGTTTTTCGCGCGCGAAAATCGCCACCGCATCCTGGCCGTTTGCGGCCTCGATGACTGTGGGCCGGCCGAGGGTGCGAGCCATGAGGGTGACATACTTGCGGATGTGCGCCTCATCGTCGACCACCAGGATCTTGCCGGTGAAGTTCATGTTTCTAGCGGGATCGAGATCTTGAACTCACAGCCGCCTCCGGGCCGGTTGCTCGCCTCGATCCGGCCGCGATGCGCCTCGATGATCCGGCGGCAGATGGCGAGACCGAGGCCGGTGCTTTTCTCGCCCCCGGTTGGGCGGACCGAAGTGACGCCGAAATCCTGGAAAAGCCGGTGCTGTTCGTTTTCCGGGATGCCGGGCCCCTGGTCCTGCACCGAAATGAAATATTGCGAATCGGTTTCATCCGTCTGCACGGTGATGATCGAACCGGCCGGGGAGAACTTTGTCGCATTGCCGAGCAGATTGTCGAGCACCTGTTTCATCTTCTGCCCGTCGACCCGGGCGCTCCGGGACGGGGACCCGGGGCGAAGAACGATGCGCGTATTCTTTTGCGCGGCGTTGATGCTGTTGAGGCGGACCGATTTTTCGACCAGCGCATCGAGCGAACACACCTCCAGGTTGATCTTGAGTTCGCCGGATTCTATGACCGAGGTGTCGAGGAGGTCGTTGACCAGTTCGAGCATCGACTGGCTGGCCTCGTGGATCGTGTTCACGAGATCCTGCTGGTCGGGGAGGAGGGGGCCGACCGTGCCATTGCGGAGGAATTCGGCCAGGCCCCGGATCGAGGCGAGCGGATTGCGCAGGTCGTGGGCCGCCATGCCCAGGAGGCGGTTCTTGGCCGCATTGGCGCGGCTGAGTTGATCGACAAGAAGGCGATTCTGGAGATGGGTCCGGATGCGAGCGAGGGCCTCCTTGTTCCGAAAGGGCTTCGGGAGGTAGTCGACGCCACCGGCCTCGAAGCCTTCCAACACGTCCGAGGAGTCGGACTTGGCGGTGATGAAAATGACGGGCGGGCACTGGGCGCCGAAGCGTTTTTTCATTTCCCGGCAGGTCGCGAATCCATTGAGGCCCGGAAGCATGACGTCGAGCAGAACGAGGTCGGGCCGAAGCTCCGCGCAGGCATCCAGCGCGGCCTCGCCCGATCCCACCTCCGTGACCTGATGTCCCGCGGGCTGAAGGATGCCCCGGAGAATGCGGCCGTTGAGCCGATCGTCGTCGACGACGAGGATTCTGGAAGGGGGCGGGTTAAGCGGCAATGACGCCGGAGCGCCGGGCAGGGCCTGCTGGTTGGGGACGGGATTCATGGTTGCAGCGGCCCGGGGCCTTCCGGGGTGGGAATGCCCAGCGCATCCAACTGCCGGCCAACGACCCGCTCGAAGCAGTCCGGACAGACCGAGTGGCTGAATTCGCTGTCGGTTCGTTCCTGGATGAATTGTTCGATCTGCTGCCAGTAATTCCGGTCGTCGCGGATTTTTTTGCAATAACTGCAGATCGGCAGCAACCCCTCGAGCCTCCGCACCTGCGCGCCGCAGCGAAGAATCCGTTCCGCGACGCGGATCCGGACCGAGAGCTCGAGCATTTTGAACGGTTTGGTCAGGAAGTCATCGACCCCGGCCTCGGCGGCGAGCTGCTGGTTCTCCTCGCTGGCATCGTTCGCGCTGATGAGGATGAAATAGACGTATTCGCCCTCCCGGCGGGCGCGAATCCGGCGGCACAGGTCGAGTCCGGTGGCCTTCGGCATTTCCCAATCGCTGACCACCAGCCGGAATGGATCCCGCTGCAGGAGGCTCCAGGCCTGATCTCCGTCAGCCACCTCGACCACCTCGTGCCCCCCGCGTTGCAGGAATTGTCGCAGCACGGTCCGGTCCACGAGGTTGTCTTCCACGATCAGAATTTTCATGAATGGCGGCGCCCGATCAATAGGACGGAGCGCGGACGGAGGCGTTCCAGCGTTCCAGCGCCGCCAGCAGTTCAATGCTGCGAACCGGCTTGGAGACGTAGTCGTCCATGCCCGCCGCGAGGCATTTTTCACGGTCGCCCTGCATGGCATTCGCGGTCAGGGCGACCAGATAGAGAGGTGATTTCCACGGGCAAGGGCTGGTGTGGTCCTGTTCTCTTTTCCGGATGGCGCGGGAGGCTTCGTAACCGTCGATATTTGGCATCTGGCAGTCCATGAAAACGATCGCGTAGGCGGCGCTCTCCAAAGCCGTGAGCGCCTCCGCCCCGTCGTTGACGGCGTCAGCCTTGCAGCCCAGTTTCTGGAGGATTCCCATCGCCACTTTTCGATTCACGGCATTGTCCTCGGCCAGCAGGGCGCGGTGGGTTTCCAGCCGGGCGCGCAAGCCCGCCGACATCGGCAGCGCCGCCGCGGGGCCGGCCGGCGTCGCCAGGGTGGTCACGGCGTTTTTGCCAACCGCGGTGACCAGGGAGTCGAGCAAACGCGATTGTTTCACGGGCTTGGCCAGGACCGATGCGATGCCCGCGCCCCGGAGCTCCTCCTCCGCGATGACGTGTCCTTTCGGTGCGAGCGCAATGAGGTGGGTCGCAGCGATCACGGGATCGGCGCGGATCGCGCGGGCGAGGGTCAGGCCGTCCATTTCCGGCATCAGGACATCAAGCAGCGCCACGTCGTACGGTCGCTTTTGCGCGGCGGCCTCGCGCAGGACCTTCAGCGCCTCGTGTCCGCCCGCAGCGCTGCCTTTCTGCATGTTCCAGGCAAAGATCTGGTGGCGGAGGATCTGCCGGCTCGTCGCATTGTCATCGACCACCAGCACCCGCAGTTTCGACCAGAGGTCATCGGCGACCGGCGGGGCAACGTCATGGGCCTGGTCGTTGACGCGTTCGAATCGCGCGGTGAACCAGAAGGTCGAACCGCTGCCGGATTCGCTGCGCACTCCGATCTGACCCAGCATCATCGTGACCAGTTTCTTGGAAATGGCCAAACCCAGCCCGGTGCCGCCGTATTTTCGCGTGGTCGAGCTGTCGGCCTGGGTAAAGGCCTGAAAGAGGCGCTGCTGCACTTCCGCGGGTATGCCGACTCCGGTGTCCTGCACCTCGAATCGCACAAGGACATGGGTCGGGCTTGACTCGTCGAGGCTGACCCGCGCCACGATTTCCCCTCCTTCGGTGAACTTGATGGCGTTGCCCAGCAGGTTGAGGAGGATTTGCCGCAGCCGCCCCGCGTCGCCCCGCAACGCTCTCGGCACGTTGGGCAGGATGGCCATCGCCAGCTCGATCTGCTTGGATTGGGCCCGTTCCGCGAGCATATCGAGCGTGCTTTCGACGGTCTCGACCAGGTCGAATTCCAGGAGCTCGAAACTGAGCTTGCCGGCCTCGATCTTCGAGAAGTCCAGGACGTCGTTGATCACGGTCAGGAGTGTGTCCGCGCAACTGCGAATGGTTTCGGCGAATTCGCGCTGCGTCGCCTCGAGCTTGGTGTCGAGCAGGAGGCCGGTCATCCCGATCACGCCGTTCATGGGCGTGCGGATCTCGTGGCTCATGTTGGCCAGGAATTCGCTCTTGGCGTTGCTTGCGATTTCGGCCGCCTCCTTGGCGCCCCGCAATTCGCGGGTCCGTTCGTCGACGAGCTTCTCCAGGTTGACCAGTTGGGATCGGGCCTGGCGCGTGAGGTGCCATTTCTCGGTCAACGCGGTCGCCAACTGGAGCGCCTCGACGTTGTCGAACGGCTTCTTCAGGATGACGAGGCGGTCGGATTGGCCCAGTTTCTCGATCATCTGGTCCCACGAGTAATCCGAATAGGCGGTGCAGACGACGATTTGGATGTCGGGATCCACCTCCCAGATCCGGGCGGTGGTTTCCACTCCGTCCCAGCCGGGAGGCATCCGCACATCCATGAAGGCCATGGCGTAGGGCCGTCCCTCGGCATGGGCGGCCTTCGCCATTTCGAAGCCGTCGCGCCCCTGGTAGGCGGAATCGAGCTCGAACTGGACCTTTCGGCGGGACTCGACGGGCTGGCCGAAGAGCGCCTCTTCCAAGGCGTCGGTCTGGGCCGCGGTGTTTTCACCCGCCAGGATCTTCCGAAAATCGCTGTGGATCGAGCGATTGTCGTCGATGACCAGAATCCGAAGGTTGCGTTCAGTGCTTTGCATGGGGGGCGGTCTCGGGTTTGAAGGGCAGCTCGAGAGTGAAAAT
>DASYDZ010000112.1:0-11995 GCA_036499305.1 Candidatus Didemnitutus sp. | reverse complement strand
CAAATGATGTACGGCGACGCCGCACAATTCACGCTGACCAACACGCCCCCGCACGGGGTCACCGCGGAAGTCCGCCTCCCTTATCAAACCATATCCTAGCTGCATGAACCCGATCAAAGTGGTCATCGTTGATGACGAGACGCTCGCCCGCGAAAACATCGAGGCGCTGATCCAGGACGACCCGGACGTAACCATTGTCGGCCAGTGCGCCAACGGTCAGGAGGCGATCGACGCCGTCCGCCGTCAGGCCGCCGACCTCATGTTTCTCGACGTCCAGATGCCTGGCATCGACGGCTTCGAGGTCCTGTCCCGTCTGAAATCCGAACCCCGGCCGCATGTGGTCTTCATCACCGCGTATGACCAGTACGCGATCAAGGCCTTCGACGTGAATGCCATGGACTACCTGCTGAAGCCGTTTTCCCGGCAGCGATTCGCCGCGGCATTGGCCAAGGCCAAGGCCATGGTCCGGAGCCGCGAGCATGAGCGCCTCAATGAACGGATCGACGTCATCATCGATACCCTGCAGGAGCTGCGCGGCGGAAAGGCGGCGGGGGTCGCGGCATCCGCCCCGGCGGCGATTCCGGCCGAAACCGATGCCACCACCTGGAGCGGGCGCCTTCTGTTTCGTTCCGACGGCGAGATCCACGTGCTCTCGCCGGAGGAGATCCGGTGGATCGAGTCCGAAGGCGACTACGTGAAGGTTCACGCCGGGCCGAAAACCAAGCTCGTTCGGATGGCTTTGGTGAAGATCATGCAAAAGCTCGATCCGGCGCATTTTGTGCGTATCCATCGCTCCACGATCGTGAACCTGACGCACGTGCGGAAAGTCAGCCCGGCGCTTTATGGGGAGTATACGGTGGAACTGGCGGAGGGCGCCCGCCTCAAGGTCAGCCGGACCTACGTTCACGAGCTGAAGTCCTATCTTTGACCATTCGGTCGGCGAGAGCCGGATTGGTCGCGCTATTTTAGCGCTTCGTCGCGGCGGCTGTCGCGCCCTGCATCCCATGTTTGGCGAAGCGCCGCACTGGCGTTGAGACGCCTTGTCATAACGGACTCATTCACCGCCGTACAACTGAGATGCGCACGCGCTGGTGGCGTGCGTCCAACCTAGCAAACACGCATGAATACACAACACCCCCCCTCACGGCGGGGGATCGTGGCGCGCGCCTATTCGCTTGCCATGCTCCCGCTATTCGCGGCCAACCTGATCTTCGCCCAGACGGCGACCGACTCGGGCACCGCTTCAAACTCAGACCAGCCGGTCAAACTGGACAAGTTCGAAGTCACCGGATCTTACATTCCGGCGGCCGCGGACGAAGCCACGGCGGTGCCGGTGCAGGTGATCAACGCCCAGGCGATCGCGCTCAGTGGCGTCAACACCAACGTGCTGGATGTCCTGCGCAAGACGGTGCCGCAGATCCAGGGCGGCAACAACATCGGCCTCGAGAACGGCAACATCGCCGGCAACTCGACCAACGGCGGCTCCCAAGCCGCTCTGCGCAACATCGACACGCTTGTGCTGATCAACGGCAAGCGCGTGGCACCTTCGCCGGTCGCGGGCGGCGGTGGCTACGAGTTCGTCGACCTCAACCTGATCCCGCTTGCGGCCGTTGACCGCATCGAGGTCCTGACCGACGGTGCCTCCGCCATCTATGGTTCGGATGCGGTGTCGGGCGTCATCAATATCATCCTCAAGAGCGATTACAAGGGCGCCGAGTTTGATTTGCACTACACCGAGGCTCCGAATGCTACCGGTGGTTACTGGGCACAGCGCTCGGTCTCGATGGTGGTGGGCGCCGGCAATGCCAAGACCAACGTCATGTTCTCCGCCGAATGGACCAAGCAGGATCCCCTCTGGGAGCGCGATGTCTCCTACGACAATCCGTCATTTGGCACCGCGACCTATCCGGGCGTCATTTCGCAGCTGGCTCCGGATCCGATTTCCGGCCTCCTTGCCACCACGTACTATAGGCTGAACCCGAGTCTGAATACGCCTCCGGCGGGCCCGAACAATCTCGCCGCCTTGGTAGCGGCCGGCGTCTACGTCCCGACCAGCATCGACGACGTGGTGAATGGTTTCAACCTGTCCAGCAAGCCGACGATCATGAACTCGGCCGACAAGCGCATCGCCACGGCCTCCTTCAATCACATTATCTCCGACCAGATCACGCTGAAGGGCGACTTCCTCTACGCGCATACGGAGACGAACTACCAGTTGAACCCGCAGCCGGTCAGCACGTCGACGACTGTCCTCAACGGTGAGGGCAACAATACGATCACCGACAGTGGTTCTTGGACGAATCCGGCCGTGGGTGGCCCTGTGGTGGATAATGGCTCGGTCACAGTCGCCAACCGTTTCATCGGCGGGGCGAACCGCATCTACGACAACACGACGGATTTCTACCGGGGCACGATCGAACTGACAGGCAAGGTCAACGACTACTTCAACTGGGACATCTACGCGAACTACAACCTGTCGAACCAGACGGCCTTGGGCGAGAACCAGATTCTCAACTCGGCGCTCGTCGAGGGCATCGCCACGGGCAACGTCAATCTGTTTGCCATCACCCAGGATCCGGCCGCGCTCGCCGCCGCCAACATCTTCGGCACCTCGGTCGCCATCCTGAAGAGCCAGCTCTACACCTACGATGCCGTGGCCAACGGCAAGATCTGGGACCTGCCGGGCGGCACGTTGCAGTATGCGGCGGGCCTCGAGTACCGCAAGGAGTCGCTGAGCGCCACGGCCGATTACAACAGCATCATTCCCCCGGGCGGCGTGACCAGCCTGTGGAACAACGGTGTCTCGCTATCGCCCTTCGACGGCAGCCGCAGCGCAAAGAGCGAATTTGCCGAAATCAAGCTTCCGGTCTTCGGCCCCTCGCAAAACATCCCCGGCCTGCACGTCCTGACGCTCGACGGCGCCATTCGCCACGAGTCATACAGCGACGGCAACCACACCACGGTTCCGAAGATCTCCCTCCGTTACCTGCCGTTCAATGACGAGTTCGCGATTCGCGCGACCTACGCGAAGTCGTTCTCCGAGCCGACGCTCTATTCGCTCTACGGTCCCTCGAGCTCGGGCTTTACCGATCCGCTCAATGGTCTTCAGGTTTACAATACCTCTGGTCAGGCGACCGGTGCGAACTTCGCGCCGATTCAGGGCTTCCAGCTCGGCGGCTCGAACCCGAGCCTGACGCCTTCGCACGCCAAGAGCTACACGGTCGGCTTCGTCTACTCGCCGAAGTACGCCAAGGGCCTCGAGATCTCGGTCGACTACTACAACATCAAGCAGACCGACCTCATCGGCAGCGTGGCTGGCACCGGCACCATCATTCAGTCAGTCGAGGAATTCGGTCCCGCCTCGCCGTTCGCCCCGTACGTCGCGCTCGGCGCCTTCCCGGGCCAGGGCGGCACGCCGGTCAGCACACCCGGCCAGCTCTCGCCCAACCCGGCGAACATCTACGTCCTCCAGAGCCTGGTCAACATCGGCGACCAGTCGCAGCACGGTTACGACATCGACGTGAAGTACACCCTGCCGTGGCAGCAATACGGCCGGTTCACGGTCGAGACCAAATGGGCGCTGCTCCAGACGTTCTTCATCAAGTCGGGTCCGACCGATCCCGGCTTCGAGTACGCCGGCAACGACCTCTACGGCACTCTGCCGAAGGCCCGCTCCTACTCGACCTTGGACTGGAACTACCAGAGCTACGGCGCGACACTCGGCTACACGCACATCAACAGTGTGGATGACGGCTATGGTGACGCGATCAATCCGTACAACACGTTCGACATCCAGTTCCGATACGATCTCGCCCAAGTGAGCCCAATGCTCCGCGGCGTCAGCATGGATATTGGTTGCAATAACTTCACCAACCAGGGTCCGCCGCTCGATCGCAACAACTACGCCAGCCCGCCGTTCGATGCCAGCACGTACAGCTTCTTCGGCCGCGAGTACTACGTGGACATGAAGATCAAGTTCTGAGCCGAACCGGCTCATTCGATTCCCTCGGCGCCCCTCCCCACCGGAGGGGCGCTTTTTTTGGCCAGGTCGGAACGTGTGCCGAGGGCATGCGGCGTTCCCGATCCACGCTGCGGTTGGGCTTGGGCTGGCGGATCCGGTGATGCTGAGGGCGCGGCGCATATTTCATCGCAGGGCGCCGATGTCCGGCGCACGCCAGCCTCCGGCAAACGTAACGGCATTGCCCGGTCCGGGCGCATCGGGCATCTTCGGAAAATGAAGAATGTTTTTGCGGTCTTGTTTTCGCTCCTGGTTTTCGCGTCGGCGAACGGCGCGCTCGCGACGCCGGTGCCAGCAACCGAGGCACACCAGTTCGATTTCTGGCTCGGGGAATGGAGGGTGACGGAGGCGGGCAAACCCGCGGGTCAAAGCCGGATCCAGTCCGTCGCCGGCTCCCACGCCCTGCTGGAGAATTGGGAAGGAGTCGAAGGCAGCAGCGGCAAGAGCCTGAATGTGTTCAATTCTGTCCGCCACCAATGGCAGCAGTTCTGGGTCGATAACGCCGGTGGTGTCCTCGAACTCGCGGGCGGAATGATTGGAAAGTCGATGGTTCTCGAAAATGCCACCAAGCGCCGCGACGGCACCCCTCTCCGCAATCGCATCACCTGGACGCCCAATTCCGACGGTACCGTGCGCCAGCTTTGGGAAACCTCCACCAACGACGGCAAGACCTGGCAGACCTCATTCGACGGACTCTATCGCCACCCCGCGTCCTGACATGGCGGAAGAAGTCGAGGCGCATCCGTAACACCCGTCGCGCAGGCCTAATGTAGCCGAGGGCGCCAGACCTCGGTGGATGGGCCAGCGACCGATCCGAACCGGGCCCTGCGGACCCGGCTACACTGCCTCGACAATTGGTGCGGTAAGGACGGACGTTTCCGTCGCGCCGATTGGATTCGGTCGCGCCCCGATGTCTCCATCGGGCAAGTACGGCATTCATCCGCCGCACGTCACGCCCGCCCGACCGCCAGGCTTCGTCGCTCCAGCAGCAAGGTGTCGAGCCACTGGCCGGCGAGGGGCCCGTGGGTCATCTGCCCGATCTTCTCCCGGATGCCGACGATGTGGAATCCGTGGCGGCGCTGCACGGCAATGCTCGCCAGGTTTTGCGGAAAGGTGGACGACTGAAGCGTCCAGAATCCCCTGGCTTCGGCGGTGCGGACAAGTTCCGCCACGAGCCCGTCACCCACGCCCTGCCCGCGGTGTGCTGCCGCCACGTATACACTCGCCTCGGCCACGCCGCGATAGACGTTGCGATAGGAGATCGGTGTCAGCACGGCCCATCCAACCAGCGGACCATCCTCATCGCGCGCCACGAGCGAGCAGTTCTCAACCTTTGACCGGATGAATTCGCTCCAGGTCACCGGCGGCATGCTTTCAAAAGTCGCCATGCCGGTCGCGATGCCTTCCGCGTAGATGCACTGCACTTCCGGCCAGTCGATCGCCGACATCGTCGCGAAAGTGAGCGTCATCCCGTTCCGCTAGCCGGAAACGTGCCATTGCCTGGCGACGACGGCGGCGAAAATTCGTTTTCACCGCCGATCCTTTTGAAACGGGGTTCCGCAATTCGATCCTCAGGGAAACCCGGTGGACGCCGATCCGGGCGGACGCGACGGCGAGGCGCCTCCTACGCGTGGACAATATGGCCGGCCGACCGCAGGGCGCTGATCGCGGCCTCACGCTTGGCTGCAGGCACGAGCAGGTAATCGGTGTCGAAGGTCGACTGCGCGAGAATCGGGACGCCGGCCTCCGCCAGGGGCGCGAGTGCCGCAGCCAGAATACCGGTGGCTGTGAACGCGAACGTCCCCTCGAACCGGAAGGCGGCCCAGCCGGAGGCAGAACGGATTCCCGCCGGCACGCAGGCTGTCGGGCAGATGACCGAAAGTTCCTCCGGCGTGCGCGTCACCGCCACGAACTTCCCGCTCGCCCACGCCGGCTCCGGCTCCGTGG
The DNA here is from genome assembly GCA_036499305.1 of Candidatus Didemnitutus sp. GTDB lineage: Bacteria > Verrucomicrobiota > Verrucomicrobiia > Opitutales > Opitutaceae > Didemnitutus. The sequence goes on along the minus strand of DASYDZ010000112.1, from coordinate 6,030 downwards.
CGCCCAGCCGGCAGATGGCGAAGTCGCCTTCCAGCGGCCGCAGCGTGACGGATGGCATCAGAACAGCGACTTGGCCACCACGCCGACGGCCGTGATGGGGCCAGTGTCGTCGAGTGAATCCAGCGCGCGGTCGGCCTTTTTGAGGGTCGATTGCGCGTTGTTGTAAAGTCCGTCGTCCGAAATCAACTTGCCGAGAGTGCCCTCGCCGCGGGCGATCTTGTCGGACATTGCCCGGACGTTGCCGACGGTCACCTTGAGATTGTTGGCCGTCGCCTGATCGTAAAGCAACACCCCGAGCGTGCCTTTGCCGCTCTTCACGTCGCCGACGATTCCCTTGGCGTCGTTCATGAACGAACGGGCGTCGTCCGCGGCGAGCTTGATCTCGCCCACCGTCGTCACGAGATCGTCGTGCAGTTTCGGGTCGTTGACCAGCCGGCCGATCGTGCCGTCGCCATTGCGGATCTTGGCGGTGATGTCCTGCAGGTTGCTGATCGTCTCCGTCAATTTCGGGCCGTTTTCGGACATGAGTTTGTCGAGCCGGGTGAAAAGGTTGCCGTTTTCGCCGGTTCCGAACGACTTGCCCACGCTGTCGAGCATGCCCTCGATCTTGTTTCCCACGGCGCCGATCTGTGCGATCACTTCGCCGAGGTCGATGGTGGGCTTCGTCTTGATCTCGTCCTGGTCCTTCAGGAGCGGGCCGCCGGGTGTGCCGAACGTGACCGCGAGATAATTGCTGCCGAGGAGGCTGGCCTGCTCGACGCTGGCCACCGCGTCCGTTGGAATCGGGACATCGGCGTCGATCGTCAGCACCGCTTCGACCCGATGCGCGGCCAGGCGCGTGTTGGACACCGAGCCGATCTTGACGCCCGCCATGCGCACCTCGTCGCCGACCTTCAGGCCCTTCACGTCGGCGAAGCCGGCCAGCAGCGTATAGCCCTTGGGGCGGAAGATCCGTCCGCCATTGAGCGATTCGAGCGTGATCCAGGCCAGCGCCAGGCCGAGCAGAAAAAAGAGGCCGACGCGGACGGTCTGCGATTTGTTATTCATGACTGTGCTCCATTTGTTTGAAACGGGGATTCTTCAGGTCGATGACCGGGTTGAGAAAATTGGCGATCTTGGGATCCGTCGGGTTCTTGAAATCCGCGCGGCTGCCGACGCCGCGCAACTGGCCGTCCATCAGGAACGCCATCCGGTCGGAGATGCTGAAAGCCAGATCGCGGTCATGTGTGACCACGATGCTCGTCACCGCGGTCTGCTCGCGGAGGGTGGCGATGATCTCGGTGAGCGTGGCCGACATCACGGGGTCGAGTTCCGAGGTGGGCTCGTCGTACAGCAGGAGCTGCGGCTCCATCACCAGCGCGCGGGCGATCGCGACGCGTTTCTTCATGCCGCCCGAGAGCTCCGAGGGGAACCTCTTTCCGGTGCCTTCGAGGCCCAGGATGGCGAGGGCGTGGAGCACGCGCTCGCGGATCTTCGCCTCGTCTCCGAGGCGGTGTTCGCGCGGAAACAGGGCGAGATTGTCGTAGACCGAAAGCGAGTTGAAGAGTGCGCCCGCCTGGAAGACCAGCGCCAGCCGCACGTGATTGCGCGTCAGGGGATCGCTGGCGGGATATTCCCCGAGGTGGACGTCGCCGCTGGTCGGCGTCTCGAGGCCGGCGATCTGTTTCAGGAGGACACTCTTGCCCGAGCCGCTCGGGCCCATGATGCAGAAGATTTCCCCGGGCTTGACCTCGAAGTTGATGTCGGTGAGCACGCGGTTTCGCCCGTATTGCTTGCTCAGGTGCGAGACCGTGACGCCCACGGTTTTGCCGACGAAGGGGGAGGCGGTGTATCTCGGGCTCATGACATCAGGAGTGCCTTGGTGACGAAATAATCGAGCACCAGGATCAGGATGAGTGAGGCGACGACCGCCTTCGTCACGGATGCGCCGATCTCGCGCGGGCCGCCGCGGGTGTCGAGGCCGATGTAGCAGCAGACGCCGACGATCACGAAGCCAAACACCTCCGCCTTGATCAGGCCGTCGACGATGTCGCGCGGCTTCATATACGCCTTCAGGGCGTTGAAATATGCCTCCGAGTCCACCGAGATGAAATGCGTGTACTGGCAGACGAGCGCGCCGCCGTACCATCCGCAGATGTTCGCGATCAGCGCCAGCACGGGCATCATGAAGACCACCGCCGCCAGGCGCGGAAGCACGAGCATGCGTTCCGGCGGGATGTTCATGGTCACGAGCGCATCGACCTCCTGGTACACGCGCATCGACGCCAGCTCCGCCGTGATCGCGGAGCCGACGCGCCCGGCGAGGAGGATCGCGACCATGACGGGGCCCAGCTCGCGGGCCATGGTCAGGCCGACGAGCGTGCCGATGAACTGCTTGGTGCCGAAATTCTGCAGGCTGTAGCCGCTTTGCAGCGCCAGCACGCTGCCGATGAAGAAGCTGAGGATCGTGACGATCGGCAGGGTGGTGTACCCGATCAGGTAGCACTGCTCGATGAAACGCTGCGACTGGCGCGGCAGCGTGCCGGCGAAGCCGAGTGAACGGATGACGAGAAGGACCGCTCCTCCGATGTGTCCGATGATGTTGTTGAGATACCTCATGGCGTCGCCGCAGGCGAAGAACTGGTAGCTTGTTTCCGGCTAAAATCGAACAGGAAGAAACGGCCATGGGCGGCGCCCGTCTCGCGGCCCCACCCGAACATCGCGAGATGGAACTCTTCCCCGGTGGGCGATTTTTTCCAGCTCACGAGATGCCAAAACAGCGAACGGGACGAATATTCGGTTCCGCGCCGGTCCGACCGGTAGATCGCGAAAAGCGGCGTGTAAAGGCGGCGCACGATGTCGTTGTTGGGGAAAAACACGTCGAAGGGGCTGAACAGTTGGAATTGGCTGCGGCCGGCACCATTGTCCCACGCGCTGAAGAGCGGCCACAGGTGCCGTTTGTAGGCGGGGGCATCCTTCGGGTGGCCGCGCCGCCATTGCTCCTGCGACCAGTAGACGAAATAGAGAATCTGGGTCTTCTCCTGCGTCAACCGGTCGTCGTCCCAGATTCCGCGGCGGAAAAGCGGCCACAACACCCAGGTCTTGTCGTAGCCTTTGATCCGCGAATGGGTGTAGAATGGCCCCCATCGGTCGATGTACCGGTCGTCGCCGCGGCCCTGGACGAATAATGGCCAGAGATAGCGCATCTCGTCATAGCGCACCGGTTCGGTTCGATGCGTATAGCCGAAAAACGGCCACACATACGACTCCGCGCGATAGCCCGGGCCGGTCTCCCGGGCGTAGAACGGCAGCACGCCAAAGCGCTCGTCGGGAACAGGCGCGGACAGGTTCTGCTCGGACTTGTAGCCGAACGGCCAGAGATAAAACTGCTCGCGGTAATCGCCGTCCCGTCCGCGTGAGCCGGCCAGTGGCCAGAATTCGAAGCCGTGGTGGCCTGCGCCGTCGATTACGCGAATGAAGGGCCACGGCGCCGAGGTGACGCGCTTTCCCTTCACTTCGGTATGAAAATAAAACGGAAAAAGCCGCCAGGTCAGGCTGTCCTTGCCGAACCGGTACCTGATCGTTCCGGCAAAAGGAAACAGCGCATGATAGGTGGTGTCTGGATCGCCCGTTTCCCGCGAAAAATAGAACGGCCAGACGTCCAAATCCCGCTCCGCCAGTTTTCCCGCCTCGGGGGCGATGCGGCTGTCGTTGACCAGGTCAAAGAAGCTGAAACGACTGTAGCCGTCGTCCTTGCGCCAGATGAACAGCGGGTACAGAAAATAGGTCGCTTCGCTTGTCCCGGTGCGCGTGGCGAGCAGCAGCGGGCGCCAGGCTTCCCACGTTTCGCCGCCCTCGTCCTCATGGCGCGCGTACAACGGACCAAGAACCTGCTCCTCGCGGGACTCCATTTCCTCGTCGCGCAGGTCCACCCGCACCGGCCACGCATTCCATTCACCCGCGCCGGCCGATGACGCCAGGCCGGCCGCAAGCAGCAGCCCGGCGAGAAGTCGTCGTTTCATGCGTGGTGTGATTGGTAAGGCATTGCCATCGCTGGGTGGTCGGGCCAGTGAGGGTCTGGCTCCACGCCAGCGCGGGAGACACGTAAATCCGTCACGATGCGTCTGCAATTGCTATGTTTCAACCGTTTCCAGGGCGAAGAGTTCCCTGCGAACTCGCCGGATCGGGTTCCACATGCGTATCACTGGCGGTAACGCCCGCGGCATCCCACTCCAAGTCCCGCCCGGCGATGCCGTCCGGCCGGCGACCGATGCCATGCGACAGGCCGTATTTTCCAGTCTTGGGGCACGGGTTGCCGGAGCGCGGTTTCTCGATCTTTTTGCCGGCACCGGCGCCTATGGTCTTGAGGCGCTCAGTCGAGGCGCTTCCGGGGGAGCTTTTGTGGAAAGGGATCCCCGCACTGCCGGCTGCCTGGGACGCAACCTCGACGCCGTATGCAAGAGCCTCGGCCGGGATCGCACGGGGCTGGACATCCTGACCCGCGACGCGCTTGCCGTGCCTGCGGAAACGGTTGCCGCCGCCGACTTGGTTTTCGTTGACCCGCCCTATGCGGCCATCGAATCGGCGGCGCCGAAGCTTTTCGCGCTGTTTGCGACGGCTTGGACCGGACGCGGCGACGGCCTGGTGGTTTTCGAGATGCCGGGGGAGCTCGAACTCGCGCCGGACGGTTGGACCTGCGTCAAGCGCCTTGGGAAGGGCGGTCGCCAGCCAACGGTTGCGTTTTTCAAAGCCAGCCGCGCCGCGCTTTCGCCAGCGTGATTGCCGCGGCGGCCGCGGTCTCGGTCCGCATAACCCGGTGGCCAAGACTCGCGAGCGTGAACCCATTGGTGTGCAGCAGTTCGCGATCATCCGCTGTCCAGCCGCGTTCGGGTCCGATCGCAAGCACGAGCGGTTCGGATCCGGGTGTTACCGCGTCCATCAGCGCGACGGTCGCCTCGTAGTTGTCCAGCGCCAGGCGCGTCCCATGGGCAGGGAGCCCGGACACCGCCTTAGCCAGTTCCACGCCATGCGTCACTTCGGGCACTCGGGTATCGAACGCTTGCGCGGCGCCGTCCAGTAGATGACGCCGCCACCCTCCATCCCGCCACAGACTGCTCTCCGCATAGCCGGACTCAGTTCTCCCTGCCGACGCGAACACCAGGCGGGCCACCCCGAGCGTCGTCGCGTCGCGCAGGATGTCGCGCGCGGTCTGGGGTCGCGGAAGTCCAACCAGTAGGGTCAGCGGTTCGAGAGCTGGTGGGGCCTGTCCCCAAATGAAGGAAATCTGCAGGTGGTCAGGCTCCACCAACTCCAGTCGGCCGCGGCCGCGCGGGCCGTTGACGATCCCCGCGTCGAAGCTGTCGCCGGGCTTCCGCCGCAGCACGTCGAGCAGGTGCACGGCCCGCGGATCGGTCCGCCGGAGAGGGTCGAGGGTCTCGCCGGCTTCAAACAGGATGAGGTTCATCCGGGGACAATTCGGCGCATCCCGGTGCGCAAGTCACGGCCAAATGCGGGAGACGGTTTGGGGGTCGCCGGCTTCCTGTCATCGGCAAGCGTTCGGCTTGCGTGGCCCGCGGACCCCGATATTCTGACCTGCGTATGTCCAACGTGCGCGGTCAACTCGGAAAGAGCGAACCCGCCGTTTTGCCGACTGCAGCCAAGGTGGTCGTCATTGAGGACCAGCGCCTCGTCGCGGAATTTTTCGTGCTACATTGTCGCTCGATCGGACTCGTGGTGGATGCCGCATGTGCCAATCTGGCCGACGGCCTCGCCGCGGTGCGGCGCCACACTCCCGCGCTCGTCCTGCTCGATTTTTCGCTGCCCGACGGCAACGGGCTCGATGCCGCAAAGACAATGCTGGATGAGTTTCCCGAGATGCGGATCATCGGGGTCTCGTCGCATCGCGATCCCTGGACGATGCTGCAGGTGCAGCGGCTGGGGCTGCACGGGTTCGTCGACAAGCTTGAGCAGCGCCCGGAGGTCCTCACCGAGGCGATCCGTTCCGTCCTCGCCGGCCGCATCTATTACGTGCCGATGGTAAACGAGGCGACG
>DASYDZ010000111.1:0-3453 GCA_036499305.1 Candidatus Didemnitutus sp. | reverse complement strand
GACGACCGTGACGAAACACAGCCCGTGCCGGGCGAACAAATCCGGCCACGTGTCGGCCGGTCCGACGTCGAGCGCGACCGGGTCGTGAAAAAGGATGATGCCGGGCAGCGCCGTCCGGATGGCGTTGGCCGTGACCCGGCCCCGCGGCAGTGGCGGCACGAGTTGAAGCTTGGGCGCGAGCCTGACGGTCTCGTAGGCCGCCCGCGGGTAGCGGTAGCGCTTCGATAACGCACGATCGAGCAGGGGAGTGATCTTCCGGCCTTCGACGACCAACTCGCCGCCATACCAGGTGTTCTGCGGTTCGAGGGCGTCGTTCAACAACACCAGGTCCGCGCGCCGGGCCGGGGCGACGCCGCCGATTTCGCCGTCGCGGGCATAGCGCGTGGCGGGATGCAGCGAGCCCAGGCTCCACGCCGTCACGGGCTTGAGGCCCGCGACCACGGCCTGCCGCACCACCCAGTCGAGGCCGAACAGAAAAAGATCGTCCGCGTCGCGGTCGTCCGTGCAAACGCACACGCGCTTGGGGCTGGCGCCGAGCTCGGTGACGGCCTTGATCGCCTGCGGCAGCGAATGCCAGGGGGTCGTCGGCGGTCCGCCGCGCAGGAAAATCCAGACGCCGTTCTCGAGAAAATCGTTCGCGATCTCGCGGTCGATCGATTCGTGCGTGTCGTTGATGCCGCTGGCGGCGCCGGCCGCCACGAATTCGCGGCCGTAAATGTGCCCGCTGACCGGTTTGCCGCGTTTGATCGCCTCGGCGAGGATGGCGTGGCTCCGGCGGTCGCCCATCGCGACCTGCACAAAATCCATTTTTTCCCCGAGCGCGACGGCCTCCGGCCACCGGTCGAAAAGGGCTCCGATCTTTTTCGCCGTCAGGTCGCCGCCCGCCGTCTCGAAATGCGCCGACGTCGCGGGCACCGTGCTTGGGACGGTGAGAAAAATCGACAGCGGGGCCTGGCGGGCGTCACGCAGCATCCACTCCACGCCGGCGGCGTCACACACGTTCCCGATCTCGTGGCTGTCGCAGAAAATCGTGGTGGTCCCGTTCAACAGCGCACCCTCGGCATAGGCGCAGGCCGTCATCATCGAGCTCTCGATGTGAATATGCGGATCGACCAGACCGGGGCCGATGATGCCGCCCGCGGCATCGTAGGTCCGGGTCCGTCCGCCGCCCGCCTTGAACGTGCCGGCCGGCTTCACCACGGCGATGCGGCCGGACTTGATCCAGACCTCGCGGTTCTCGTGAATGCGCTCGGTGTAGGTCGACAGGATGCGGGCGCCCGTGATGACGAGGTCGGGGGCCTCGCGGCCCATGGCGACGGCGGCGAGGGAACGGGTGACGGTATGCAGCGGCGGGACGGAGAATCGCGTGAGGGCCATGACGGGGAGGATGGGCGCGGGCGAAACCGGAGGCGAGTCAGAGTTGGCGCGGAATGGCGGCAGTCAGGATTTCGGGCGCGCCGTCGGTGACCAGGATGTTGTCCTCGATGCGGACGCCGCCGAGGCGGAGATGCTTGTCCACCTCGGTCCAGTCGACGCAGTCGCGGTATTTCGTGCGCCGGGCCGAATCGTGCAGGATGGCGGGGATGAAATAAAGGCCGGGCTCGACGGTTACGATGTAACCCGGCCGGAGGATCAGATCCATGCGCAGGGTTTTCAGGCTCGGCCGGGGATCGCGGGTGCGGCCCGGCTCGAGGCCGCCGGCGTCCCGCACTCCCAGTCCCAGCATGTGGCCGATGCCGTGGGGAAAAAAGAGCGTGTGGGCATCCTGCTCGACGAGCGAGTCGGGTTTGCCGCGCATCAGTCCCATGGCGATGAGGCCGCCGACCAGGTCGATCGCCGCCCCAAAATGAATGTCCTTCCATTCCGCCCCCGGCCGGCAGCGCTCGGTGGCCCGCGCGAGGGCATGCCGCACCACCTGGTGCAGGTCCTTCTGGAACGGGCTCGCGGTGCCCGCGACATACGTGCGGGTCACGTCGATCACGTAACGGTCCATCTCGGCGCCCGAATCGATCAGGATGAAATCGCCCTCAAAGGCGAAGCGGGCGGGCGACGGCGAGCCGTGGAAAACGGCGCTCTGGGCGCCCACCCCGACAATCGTGTCGTAACCGGTCTTTTGCGCTCCCTGCCGGAAATACTCGGCTTCGAGCTCGATTTGGATCCGACGCTCGGAGACGCCCGGACGAAGGAACGGCTGCACCACCGTGTAGGCCGCCGCGGTGGCGGCCGCGCACCGGCGCATCCGTTCGATCTCGCCCGGATCCTTCACCCGGCGGCAATGCGCGAGGGCGTCGCGGGCCGCGGCACTCGCGGCCGCATCGATGCCGGCGGCGTCAGGCGGCGCCCCGAGGGCGGCGACCTTGCGGCGCGCGCGGGACTGAATCCAGCGCGGCAATTGGTCGAGGAGTTCACCGGGGAGCTGTTCGCGTCCTTCCCAGATGCGTTCGGCCTCGGTGACCTCGGGCACGAACGAAACCCAGCCGCCGCCGGCCGCTTTCGCCTTCCGGTCGCGCGGGTCGAAGGCGAGCACTCCGCCCGGGGCGTCGCCCAGGCCGGTCAGGTAATAATATTCCTGGTGCGCGATGAAGGGCAGCATCTGGTCGCTGACCTCGGGTTTCGGCAGCGGGAGACCGGCCCCGACGAGCAAGATCTCATCCGACAAGTTCAGCGCCCGCGCGATCTTTTCGCGCCGCGCCGCATGATCGATCGTCATGCGTCGATTGAACGACGGGCACCGCGGGGCTTCCAAGCCGAAAGCGAGAGGGTGGTCGCCCCACCGACGATGGCCGGTCGACCGCCGCAAGCGGCGGCCCTACCGGATGCGAGCTGAAGTCAGAGGGTGGTCGTCGTTGTCTCCAACGACGATTCCAGGGGCGGCCGCTGCGAGCGACGGCCCTCCAGGATGCGAGCTGACCCGTCCGATCGGCCCGAGGGCGAGGGTGGCGGTGGCACGAGCGCATGCACAAAGACCTGAAGGCGGAGGCCACCCGGCCGCCTTCGCCCAATCTGGCCGCCCAGCAGCGGCGGTTTGAACGTTGGCAGTACACCTATAATCACCTGCGGCCCGATGAGTCGCTGGGCATGAGGAAACCCGCACAAATCTACCGACACAGCCTCAGCCGGAACGATGCAGTGGGTGGGCGTCGGTTTCCATACCGACGCCTCTGTCGCCGATGTGGAAATCGGCGACCACCAAAGGACCTGTCGATCCTGGAGCAAAACCAGCTTCTATTGCATCGTTACGGCTCAGACGGCTTCGCGGGAACGACAGTGCCGTGCGTTATCCCAAGGAATGGCTGGTGAAGCGCCTGTCAATAAACGGGCACCTTTGGCGCGAAGGACATAGCTACCCGATGGGCGAGGCCTTCGGCCACTGCCGCGTCGGCTTGAAACGCTCGCGCTCCGGCCCGACGGAGATCTTCTTCGCCAACCGAGGGCTCGGCCATCTCGTCTTCG
>DASYDZ010000110.1:0-16742 GCA_036499305.1 Candidatus Didemnitutus sp. | reverse complement strand
CGGAACGCGAGGATCCGGGCAATCCGAGCAGCGTCGTCGCGACGATTCCCAAGATCGTCGGCGGCTACACCCCGGCTTGCCTCAAGAAGGCCACCGAACTCTATTCGATCGCGATCAAGACGCTGGTGCCGGTCTCGTCGTGCCGCGTCGCGGAGGCCGCCAAGCTGCTCGAGAACACCTTCCGCGGCGTCAACATCGCCCTCGTGAACGAGCTCAAGGTGGTCTACGCGGCCATGGGAATTGACGTCTGGGAGGTCATCAATGCCGCCAAGACCAAGCCCTTCGGTTTCATGGCTTTCTATCCCGGTCCCGGCCTCGGTGGTCATTGCATTCCGATCGACCCGTTTTATCTCACCTGGAAGGCGCGCGAATACGGCCAGCACACGCGCTTCATTGAATTGGCGGGCGAGATCAACACCGCCATGCCCGAATACGTGATCCATCGCGTCGCCGAGGCGCTCAACGAGCGCAGCAAGCCGGTCAAGGGCAGCAAGGTCCTCGTGCTTGGTCTGGCGTACAAGCCGAACGTCGACGACGACCGGGAATCTCCGAGCTACGTCCTGATGGAAATGCTCAAGCACCGCGGCGCGTTGGTCTCGTATCACGATCCTTACGTGCCGGTCGTGAAGCTCACCCGCGAGCATCCGCAGTGGGCCGGGACAAAGTCGGTCGCCTGGGACAAGGCGACAATTTCCTCGTTCGACGCCGTGCTCCTCGCGACCAATCACGCATCCGTCAACTACCAGGAACTCGCGCAATGGGCGCCGTGCATCGTCGACTCGCGCAACGCCATGGCCGCCGTCAGCACGTCGCCCGGCCAGGTTTGGAAGGCCTGAGGCGCGGTTGGAGAAAAAAATCGCAACGCACGATCGATCCCGTCGGAGCCGCGATGGTGCGCCCGCTCCGGCGTGGTGCCCCATCACTCCCGCCCGCCGGATTCCGTATCGCCGCTGAATCGATCCGATGCCTTTTGTGCTGGTCCGCCGCAGAACGCTTCCCGTCCCCACACTCTGGGGCTGGTTGATTCTGGCCGCTTTTTTCCTCGGCGTCGCGGCCCTCTGGCTGTTTGAGGCCGAATCGTTTCTCTCCCTCACCCAGCGCGAACCGGCCGACACCCTGGTCGTCGAAGCGTGGATCGGATTTGACGGACTTTCCGCCGCCAGGGACGAATTCGTCCACGGACATTATCGCTATCTGGTCGCCGCCGGCGGACCAAGCGAAAGTCCCTGGGATTCGCGACGATGGAATTATGCGGACGAGGCTCATGACTTTTTCATCCGCCAGGGCTTGCCGGCGGACGATGTCATCACCGCTCGCCAGGGCGAAACCCGCGTCCAGCGGACGCACGCGACGGCGGTCGCCGCCCGTGAGGCATTGGCCGCCCGCGGGCTGCATCCTTCCGCCATCAACGTCTTTACGGCCGGACCGCATGCGCGTCGCAGTCGGCTGATTTTCGCCAAGGTGTTCCGGCCCGGGACAAAAGTTGGCGTGGTCTCGTGGGTTCCCGCGCGCCGCGCTGAAGGCCCGTGGTGGCGGTCCAGCATCCGCTCGGAGGATCTGGTCAAGGAGACCGTCGGCTATCTGTTCGAATTGCTGTTCAGCTCCGGACGGTGGCTCGGTCCATCTGAAACGCAGCCTCGCTGACCCGCCCCGACCGATGGTCGATGTTCGTGCCTGGTCAATCGACTTCGTCGCTCAGTGCGTTTCCCGATTCCGTTCCCGCTGTCTGCTGGTTTTCTCCGGCAACGGATAATCGCCCAGTGGTCTGGCAGGTCTCCGCGGCGCCAAAGGGCCGTGGGACGGTCATGGATTTCCCTCTCGGCCGAGGCGTGGATCGGCCGCCGGTCTTGCCGATCCCGAATGGAATGTCCCGACTGACAACACGGCGCCGGTGCAGGAAGCCCAGCCTTTCATCTTCATTGCTGCCCCGGGCAAACCGGGGCCGGCCTCATCAGATTCGTCGCCAGCAAATCCGCCGGCCGATTTCATATCGTAGGGCAAGGTACTTAGCCGGTGATTTAACCAGGCGACCGTTGCTAGAAACACAGGACCCGTCGCTCACGGCGGAGTCCAATAATGTCTCGCTCCCACCGCTACTATTGATCGAAGTGCCGAATCACCAATCGGAAGCGCCTCGTGACGTTATGACACTCTTGGCCAAAACCTGGACTCCTTGAGGCTATTCAACCGCAATACCGCGACGAGTGTCGCCGGGGTCGAATCTATGAGTGCAATTCAGTGGATACACGCATCTCTTTTACCACCTTCGAGTAGCGCAGCCATCGGCAGTAATGCCGGCCCAAATACCGGTCATTTGCAAAATTGGGTGAAATTTCGCTTCTTTGACGGGTACTATACATCATTGCAGATATCAGATTGCACGAGTCTGGCGGACTACGCAATCTGCGTATCGGTATGGTATGGTCAAGCAACCGCTCCCTTTTCGGGCGGCCTGTTTTAGCAGGCTGCGCGCTCGCATTTGCGGCCGTCGCAACTCACGCCCAAACAGTGGCGTATACCGGAAATAAGGTCACGCTGACGGTGAATACGTCGACCGGCTCAGCTCCGTTTTCGTATCAATGGCAGAAAAACGGCTTGGCGATTCCAGGAGCGACGGGAACCAGTTACGTCATTCCATGGGCTCAAGTTGCAAATCCTGGAACCGGTGTGTCGGCGGATGTTTATTCCGCGGCAGTATCCAATTCGGCCGGCTCCACCACCGCAACGGCCGTACTTTCGATCTACGCCCAACCGGGCAATGATCTGTTTTCGATGGCGACGACGCTGACCGGGGCCGAGGTCATCGCGCGCGGAACGAATATCGCCGCCAATCACGAGGCGGGGGAACCATTGCACGCCGGTAATGCCGGCGGATCTTCGGTCTGGTGGAAGTGGACCGCACCTTCCACCGGGATCTTCGCCGTCAACGTAGTGGGAGCGACTTTCGACACGCTTCTGGGAATCTACACCGGCACCACTTTACCGACATTGAGTCCGGTGGCCAGTAATGACGACATTTCGGGCGCCAGCACCGGCAGTTCGGTCCGCTTCGCGGCTTCGACCGGCATAACGTACTACATCGCAGTCGACGGCAAGGACGGCGCCACCGGCACCTTCCAACTCCAGGTGACCGACCAGTTCGATTTTCTCCCGCCTTATCCGTTCACCACGCTGGCCGGCAAGACCGGCACCTCAGGGTCGACCGATGCCACGGGGACATCGGCACGGTTCAACAGTCCCAGTTCCATCGCGATCGATGGCAGCGGCAACGTCTACGTTGCGGACAAGGCCAATCACACGATCCGGAAGATCACGTCCGCCGGCGTCGTCTCGACGATTGCCGGATTGGCCGGCTCGTCTGGATCGATTGACGGCACGGCGACCAGTGCACGCTTCAATTCACCGTCGGGCATCGCCATCGATGGCTCCGGGAATCTCTACGTTGCCGATACCGGGAATCATACCATTCGCATGATCGATTCGAGTGGCAATGTCACCACTCTGGCCGGAACCGCCGGCTTTCCCGGGGTGAACGACGGACTCGGCTCGGCCGCTCGCTTCAATGGTCCCGCCGCTCTCGCGGTCGACCCCGGCGGCACGATCTATGTCGCCGATACGGGGAATTCGTCCATTCGCGCGATCGCTCCCGGTGGAGTTGTCAGCACCTTCGCCGGCGTGAGCACCGCCATCGGCAACGTGGATGGTGTTGGCTCCGCGGCACTTTTCTACAATCCCGCCGGCATTGCCGTCGATGCGGCGTACAACATCTACGTGGCCGATACCGGCAGCCACACCATCCGCAAGATAACACCCGACCGCACCGTGATCACATTCGCCGGAACCGCGGGTCTCATTGGATCAACCGATGGCATCGGCGCCGCCGCGCGATTCTTCAACCCCGCCGGCGTTGGAGTTGATCCATCAGGCAGTATTTATGTCGCCGATACGGGAAACCATTTGATCCGCTACCTCACCGCGTCGCAACGCGTGATCACCATCGCCGGCGCGGCCTCGACTCCCGGCAGTACGAACGCCAGCGGCCTCGCGGCGCGCTTCAACGGCCCGCGGAGTGTCGAGCTGGACGCCGGCGGCAACCTCTACGTGGCGGATACCGGCAATCAACTGATTCGAAAGACAAAACTGGTCGCCGCCGTGCCGGCGTTTACCAAGCAGCCGGCCAACCAAATCGTCACCCCTGGCCAGTCGATCGCGGTAACCGCCTCGGGCACAGGATGGCCCTGGGCCAGCCTCCAATGGTACAAGGACGGCCAGGCGCTGCAGGACGACGCCACCTTCCAGGGAACGAACTCCGCCAATCTGGCCATAACATCGGCCACTGCCGCAGCCTCCGGGGCGTACCGGCTGGCCGCTCAAAACGCGAGCGGCACGGTCAACAGTAGCACGGTGAACGTAACCGTCGTGGGAACGACAACCATCAGCCAGGCTGTCCTCCTGGGCAATACCGCGTCCTTTGCCGTCATCTCGTCCAGTCCGACCAACAGTACGTATCAGTGGCAGCGCCTTGCCGCCGGCACCACCACCTGGGTGAACCTGACCGACGATGGCACCTATTCGGGCACCATGACCGCAACGCTCATGATCACCGGCACCAATTTCAGCATGAACGGCGATGAGTTCCGCGCGGTGGTTACGAACAGCGGGGTTGTCATCGACAGCAGTCCCGCCGCCACGCTTTCCCTGGAACCGAGTGACATGAATGGCGACGGCTCAACGGACCTGGTCTGGCAGAACACATCCACCGGCGATCGGAGCGTCTGGCTGATGAACGGCATTTCGCTCGGAGGTTTCGGATATATTGCCGGCATCCCCACCGACTGGAGCATTGTCGGCACCGGCGATTTCAACGGTGACGGCCAGACGGATCTGGTGTGGGAGAATCTCGTCACGGGCGACCGCACGGTCTGGTACATGAACGGCCTCGCGATCGCCAGCTTTGGCTACATTGGCGGGATTCCCGGCGATTGGCACATCGCGGCGGTTGGCGATTTTGACGGTGACGGCAAACCCGATCTCGTTTGGGAAAATTCCGTCACGGGTGATCGCACCGTGTGGTTGCTCGACGGCACAAACATCAAGGACATGCAGTATGTGGCCGGCATTGACCCCGACTGGCACATCGTCGGAGCGGCCGACCTTGATGGCGACGGCCATACCGACTTGGTCTGGGAGAACCTCGTCACCGGCGATCGCACGGTGTGGTATATGAATGGCGCGGACCTCACCAGCATGGGTTACATCGCCAATGTTCCGGGCGAATGGCACATCGCCATGGTTGCCGACATGGATCGCGACGGACATCCCGATCTCGTCTGGGAGGATCGCACGACGGGGGACCGTGCCATCTGGCTGATGAATGATGCCACCATGGTCTCCTCTCCCTATCTCGCCCAAGTCGACCCCGCGTGGGATATCGCGCCGTAAGCGCAGCCAGGCTTGCGGTGCACGCTGCCTGGGTTTGTCCGGGCGGTGTTGCTCCGGGATCGACAGGCCTTTGGTGGTCGCCGATCTCCACATCGGCGACAGACGCGCCGGTATGGAAACCGACGCCCACCCACTGCATCGTTCCGGCCAAGGGTTTCGCGCGAAACGACCGATTCCGGGCCCGCCGCAGCCGCCTCCTGTGACGTTCCTCGGCACCGCCGCCGCCATTCCGTGTCCCGATATAGTTGCCTTGCCGGCCGGCCGCCAACGTGGCACCTTTTTTGCCATAAAACAGCTCGGGGATGTCCGTTTCCGCGCACCCTCGCATCCCTCCTCCCACGCTCGCTCCGAACTTTTCGATCACGACCGCACCATGATCCGTAATCCAACCCCCGCGCTCCATTTTCTGGCTGCCCGCTCCCGGTGGCTCTTTGCCACCGCGTTCGCGGTGGGACTGTCTGTCTCCGGTGTTACGCTGCTTGGCCAGGATATCGTGACGACGACCCCGCAGGAAAGCGCGGTTCCCGCGGCGCTGAAACAGGTTCAGGATGCGGAAAATCCCATTGTCTCCCAGGCAACCCCGGCGAATCTCCCCGACAGCCCTCTGGTGATGTCAGGTCCCTTTACGGTGCGGGCGCATCTTGCGTACCGTCTTGAATATGCCGACGGCCTGCCGGACCCATCCGGCCAGGATCGGTCGACCTCCATTCAAAACCTCTCCACGGATATCTTTGTCGACCTGGGGCGGCACTGGGTTTTCGACTATCTGCCGACCCTGGTGTACTACGGGAATTCGGCGTTCACGAATTCCGTGGATCAATCCCTGCGGCTGAATGGCTGGGCCTCCTACGAGGACTGGACGCTGCAAATGTCGAACAGCTACAGTTCGACCACCTCGCCCAACGTGCAGATCGGCGAGCAGGCGCGCCAGATCACCTGGACCAACAGCATTGGTGCGCTCTATAGCATCAACAGCGCCCTCGGCCTCGAACTGGGCCTCTCCCATTCCTATCAGTCGGCCGAGGAATTCGCGAGCTCCCACGAATACGCGACCGCCGACTGGTTGCACTACAAAGCGGCGCCCCGCCTCGATACGTCGGTTGGCCTGGCCTACGGGTATGTCGATATGAGCACAGGAACTGACAACACCTATGTGCGCCCCCAAATCCGACTGACATGGTCCGTCCTCAGCAAGATTTCACTGTCGGCCCACGCCGGCGAGGAAACCCGTCACTTTCGCGACGGTGTCGCCGCCAATGCCAACAATCCGATCTACGGCGCCTCGCTCCAGTGGCAACCGATCGAAACGACCCGCATCACAATCGGCGCCGATCGTCTCGTCGCCACCACCTATTTCGCCGGCGTCATCATGAAGACAAACCAGTGGAACGCGGGGTTGGAGCAGCGCTTGTTGCAACATTTCTATTTCAGCGCCTCGATTGCACAGCAGAAAAACGACTATGTCATTCCCGCTGGCGTCTTGGTCTCGGTGCGCAACGACGACACATACTCATATGACTTCCGCGTCAGCACCGACCTGTTCGGCCGCGCCACCGCCGCGGTCTTCCTCCAGGATACCCACAATTCGTCCGATCTTTCGCAATTCGCGCTCTCCAGCCGGCAATACGGCCTCGAGGTCGGCTATCGGTTCTGAGCGGAGATCCCGTGGTCGAAGGTTCGAATCGAACGGTGTGCGCGGTCAGTCAGGTCCGGGCGAGCTGCTCGTGCTCGGGGAAAACCCTTCAAATTTCCATTTTCACTTTTAATGGCATGAGTTGGCCCGGCAGACCCAATGGATCGTATCCTCGCCGCGATCCGACATGAACATTGCCGCAACGACTCCCGGTTCCCCGGCCCCTGCACGCTGGCCGAAACCGTTCCAGGCGGCGCTCGCTGTCACGGTGCTGGCGTTCGCCTGGCCGCTTTTCCAACTCGGCGCTTTCGCGGGCTCAAGCGAACTTTACTCGTACATCCTTCTCGTGCCGGCGATCAGCGTTTTCCTGGTTTGGTGGCAGCGCGACTTCCTGCCCTCAGGTTCCGAGCCCTCCCGCGCCTGGGCCGCTGTTCCCGCCCTCGTCGGATGCGGGCTGCTGACCGCGTTCGTCCTGGCCACGGAGGGTGCGATGCCAACCGAGGAACGGCTGGCCCTCGCCGCCCTTGCCTTCGCTTCGTTCATCGTGGCCGATTGCATGTTTTTTCTCGATCGCAGGCTCGTGGCCGCCCTCATGTTTCCCCTCGGGTTTCTCGTTTTCATGGCCCCGATGCCGGGACCCCTGGCCGATGCGGTGGAACTCTTCCTGCAACGCGGATCCGCGGCGACCGCCGACGCATTTTTCTCCGTCGCCGGCACCCCGGTCTATTATCAGGATCTGGTCTTCCGCCTCCCCGGCATCAACCTGCGCGTGGCTCCGGAGTGCAGCGGCATCCATTCGAGCCTGGTCCTCCTCATGGTCTCGCTGGTCGCCGGCTATCTTTTCCTGCGCTCGCCATGGCGACGCACGCTTCTTGCCGTCGCGATGGTTCCCCTCGCCCTGCTCCGCAATGGATTTCGCGTGTTTGTCATCGGCGAACTTTGCGTTCATATCAGTCCCGACATGATCAACTCGTTCATCCACCGGCGCGGCGGCCCGATCTTCTTCGCCCTGTCGCTCGTGCCGTTCTTCGGCCTGCTCTACTGGCTCGCCCGCTCGGAGCGCAGGCCGGCCCGCACCCCACCGCGCTGACATGCCTGACCGGTTCGCGCGCCTCGGGCTCTTCGCCTTTTTCCTTGTCATCGCATTCGGCGGCGCCGGCTGCACCCGCCAGGCGAAGATCGAACGCCGGCTCGCCGCCGCCGACTCCTCCTTTTCCTCCGGGCAATATGACCGGGCCGAGATCGAGTACCTCAACGTCCTTCAGCTCGATCCCGCGTCCGGCCGCGCCATCGCCCGCCTCGGCGAGATCTATTTCGACCAGGGGCGCATCGGATCGACCTACTTGTACCTCGCCCGCGCCCGCGAACTCCGCCCCGACGACCTGGAGCTGCGCACAAAATTTGGCCTCTACCTGCTGGCCGCGGGCAAGTGGGACGCCGCCCGCGCCGAGGCCCGCTTTATCCTCGACCGGAAACCGGACGATGCCGAAGCGCTCCTGCTCCTTGCCAACAGTTCCGTTTCCCCGGCCAATGTCGCCGATGCGCGCGCCACCCTCGCCCGTCCGGCCGGCGCACCTTCCGCCGCTGCGGCCACGGCGACCGGCATCCTCGATGTCCGCGATCACAATCTGCCCGCCGCCCGCACGGCGTTCGCCCGCGCGCTCGCCCTTGATCACGACTACGCCCCGGCGCTGACCGCCGTCGCCACGATCGCACTGGCCGATGGCGATCCGGCCGCCGCCGAAAAAGCCTTCGCCGCCGCCGCCGAGCATTCGCCCCCGCGTTCGCCGCGCCGGCTCCAGTTCGCCGAGTTCGAGTTCGAGCGCGGCCAGCCGGAAGAGGCCCGCCGTCAACTGAAGGCGATGATCGACCAGACGCCCGACTATCTTCCGGCGCTCATGCTCCTCGCCGAGCACGCCGCGCAGGATCATCAGTGGGCGGAAAGCGGCGCGCTGGTGGATCGCGTTCTCGCCAAGAGTCCCGTGCATCTCGAGGCGCTGCTGCTTCAGGCGCGGCTGGCGGTCGAGTCGGGCGACGCGGCGAAATCCATTCCCAAGCTCGAAGGAGCGCTGAAGATCTATCCGCAATCGGCGCCGTTGCGCTATCATCTCGCCCTGTGCTACGCGGCGACCGGTGACACGGCCAGGGCCGCCCGCTTCGTGAACGACGCCCTCGGCTTCGCGCCCGACTACACCGACGCCGTCCTGTTGAACGCCAGTTTGAGCATCCGCCGCGGCGAAGCCAAGGCCGCGGTGATCGCCCTCAGGCAATTTGTGCAGAAGCACCCGACGGCGTCATTGCGCGCCTGGATTCTCCTCGCCGAGGCGTTCCATGCCTCCGGCGACTTCGACGAGGCGCTCGCCGTCTACCGCCACGCCGCCGAAATCGCACCGCAGGACCCCCAGATCGCCTGGCTCGCCGGCCTGATCCATCTGCAGCAGGGTCAGCGGACGGCCGCGCGATCCGACTTCGAGCACGCTCTCGCCCTGGCGCCCGAATACCTTCCCGCCGTCGAGCAACTGGTCGGCCTGGACCTCGGTGATCGACGACCGGATGATGCGCTGGCGCTGGTCGACCGCCACGTGGCCGTGTCCCCGCAGGTCGCCGGCCTCCACCTGCTGCGCGCCCAGGTGCTCGTCGCGCAGGGCAACACCGCCGCCGCGGAAACGTCCCTGCGCCGCGCCCTGGAACTGGACTCGAAATCCACGGCCGCTTTCTACGCGCTGGCGCGTCTCTACGTGTCCACCCACCAGCAGGACAAGGCGCTCGCCAGCCTGAAGAAATCGGCCGCCGGGAATCCGCGCGACGTGCCGACCCTCATGCTCATGGGCGCCATTGAGGAGGAGCGGAAAAACTTTCCGGCCGCGCGCGAGGCTTACGAAAAGATCATCGTCCTGGATCCGCGCTACGCCCCGGCGCTCAATAATCTCGCCTATCTCTACTCCGAGCAGTTGCACGACAACGCCCGGGCCCTGCGCATGGCCCAGCGCGCCCGGGAAGTCCTGCCGAACGATGCCCACGTGGCCGACACCCTTGGCTGGATTCTGTACCAAGGGGGCCAGTTCACCTGGGCTTTGGCGTTGCTGGAAGAAAGCGCGGCCAAGCTCCCCGACTCGCCCGCCATTCAGTTTCACGTCGCCATGACGCACCTTGCGCTCGGTGACGAAACAGCCGGCCGCCAGGCTTTTCAACGGGCGCTGCACGCGGCGAATGACTTCGATGGCCGCACCGAAGCCGAAGAGGCGCTCGCGCTGCTCGCGATCGATCCCGCCCATTTCCGTCCCGCGGATCAGGCTGTGATCGACCGGGCCCTCGCCAGGCGACCCGACAATCCGATCGCCCTGCTCCGCCTCGCCGCCGTCGAGGAAAACACCGGCGCGATCGACCGCGCCCGGACCACTTACGAGAATATCCTCCATGGCAGCCCGCGGAGTTTTTCGGCCCTCGCCGGCCTGGCGCGCCTCGACGCGACGAACGGTCAGACAGCAAAGGCCTTCGACCTGGCCAAGATAGCCCACGAGGTGAAACCGGATGATCCCGCGATCACCCATCTGCTCGGTCGCCTGGCCCTGGATGCCGGCAACGCCGATTGGGCGGCGACTCTGCTGGAGGACGGAGCCCAGGCTTCGCCCGACGATGGCGATCTCCTCTTCGACCTGGCGCAGGCCCGCTTCGCAACCGGCAATGTCCCCGCAGCCGCGGAAACGATGTCACGCGCGCTCGCCAAGTCGCCGCTGATGCCGCGCGCCTCCGCCGCCCGTCAGTTCCTCGCCCTGGCCGCGATCGCCGCCCATCCTGAAGCGGGCCCGCAAGCGGCCGAAACCGTGAGTGCCGCGTTGCAGGCGGACGCAAACGACACCGCCGCCCTCTATGCGCAGGCGATACTGGCGGAACATGGCGCCGATTCCGCCGCCGCCATCCACGATTTCGAAGCCGTGCTGTCCCGGCTGCCATCCTTCACGCCGGCCATGCGGGAACTGGCGATTCTCTATTCTCCGTCGGAATCCAGAAAGGCCGCTGACCTGGCGGTGAAGGCCCGGGTGCGTTATCCATCAGATTCACTTCTGGGCAAGGCCTTGGGCATCGCCCTGTATCATGAGGGAGATATGACCGGCGCCGAGCACGTGCTCGAGGAATCGGCGGCACGAATGCCCGATGACGGCGATCTTTGGGCTTATCTTGGTTTGGCGCGGATCAAGCTCGGCCAACTCCCCGGCGGCCGCAGCGCCTTGCAGAAATCCGTCGGGCTCCATCCGGCGCCGGAATTGCGGGAGGAAGCGGAGCACGCGCTCTCGAATTCCCAAACCGGCAACCGGTGAGCGCCGCTCGCAACTCTGTTGGACGGTCGCCTGCGGCCGGCGCCAGCGCCGCCCCTACAGGGAACGGATCCATGCGCGGGCCGCGGTTTTCCGAATCCTTCGCATTGCCATCGCACGCCGCAGCTGACATCCTCCGGGCACCGTTGATGCCCCGAAAGGAATTCAGTGAGTAACCTCGACGCGGAGAGCGCTTTTCTGGCTGCCTTGACGTGGCTCCCGGTCGTCAGCGCGGTGAGCTGTGCGCTTCTGGCGGTGGGAGCTGTTCTCCGCGACCGGCGTTCCGCGGCGCATTGGGCCTATTTCGCGGGCATGTTGGTGCTCGGGGCCGAGGCGTTTTCGAGCTGGCGGTCCGGCTTGGCGGCTTCGCCCGCCGAATTGCTCCGCTGGCAGCAATGGCGATTCACCGCGCTGTCGCCGTTGATCGCAATCTGGCTCGCCTTCAGCCTCGTCTACGCCCGCGGCAACGCCCGCGAGTTCGTCACCCGCTGGCGGCTGGTGCTGGTCACCGTCCTGGCGGTACCGGTCGCGCTCGCCGTTTTCTTCCCGGGAGATCTTCTCCGGTACGAACAGGATGCGGCCACCCATACATGGACCATCGGGCTCGGCCTGGCGGGAAAGTTTTTCTGCACCCTCCTGCTGGTGGGCTCGATCGCCGTGCTGATGAACCTCGAGCGCACCTACCGCGCCTCCATCGGCACGATGCGCTGGCGCATCAAGTTCATGCTCCTCGGCATCGGCGTCATCTTCGTCGCCCGGCTCTACACGACCAGCGAGATGATGCTGTTCCGCGGGATCGATCGCAGCCTCGAGCAGTTCACCGCCGGCACGACGCTCGTCGCGGTTCTCCTGATGATCCGGTCCTTTCTGCGCACCGGCTCGGCGGAGGTCGACGTCTATCCGTCGCCGACATTTCTTCAGGGCTCGCTGACCGCGCTTCTGGCGGGAATTTACCTGGTGATCGTCGGCGTGCTCGCGCAGCTCGTCACGTATTTCGGCGGCGATGCCGTTTTCAATCTCAAGGCCCTCATCGTCCTGATCGCGATCGTCCTGCTGGCCATCCTGCTCCAGTCCGACCGCCTGCGGCTCCAGCTTCGTCGGTTCGTCAGCCGCCATCTGCAGCGCCCGCTCTACGATTATCGCACGGCCTGGAAGAAACTGCTCGAGGCCACCGCCTCGTGCGTGGAGCAAAAGGACATCGCCCGCGCGCTCGTCCGCCTGACCGCCGACATGTTCCAGGTGCTGTCGGTCACGATCTGGCTGGTCAACGACCACAAGGATGCGCTCCGCCTGGCGGCATCCACTTCCCTCGCCGAGTCGAGCCTGCCCCACAGCCTGCTCGAGGCGGACACCGCCGCGGTGATCGAGCATTTTCGCCAGCGGCCCGAGCCTGCGGCCCTTGAGCCGGCGACCGAAGGCTGGGCGCTCGCCCTGAAAAACTGGCATCCCATGCAGTTTCCGGAAAAGGGCGGCAACCGGGTCTGCCTGCCCATGATCGGCCGCGGCGAATTCCTCGGGCTCATCGTGCTCGGCGACCGCGTGGGCGGCGTGCCGTTTTCCCTGCAGGATTTTGATCTCCTCCAATCCGTGGGCGAACACGCCGCGGCCAGCCTGCTGAACGTGCAGCTTTCGCAAAAGCTCGTCCAGGCGCGCGAACTCGAGGCCTTTCAGGCGATGGCCGCCTTTTTCGTCCATGACATGAAGAACGCCGGCTCGACGCTGAACCTGATGCTGCAGAACCTGCCCGTCCATTTCGACGATCCCGTCTTTCGCCAGGATGCGCTCCGCGGGATCGGCAAGACCGTCGGGCACCTCAACCGCCTGATCGCACGCCTGACCCAGCTTCGCGGTGAAATGACCATCCAGGCCCAGCCGGCCGATCTCAACGAGGTCGTGCAGGCCTCTCTTGCCGGGATCGAGGCCGCCGCGGGATCGAACATCGCCAAGGTCCTGAAGCCACTCGGCCGCGTCCGGCTCGATCCGGAGCAGATGCACAAGGTCATCACCAATCTTCTCCTGAACGCAATCGAGGCCTCACCGGCAAACGCCGGGATCCGCGTCGCCACCGACGAGGACGCCACCTGGGCGGTGCTCAGCGTGGCCGATCAGGGCTGCGGCATGAGCCCCGAGTTCATGCGGAATTCCCTGTTTCGTCCGTTCCAGACCAGCAAGGCGGGCGGCCTTGGAATCGGCATGTTTCAGAGCCGCATGATCGTGGAGGCCCACGGCGGAAAGATCGCGGTTGCAAGCGAACCGGGCCGGGGTACGACCTTTCAGGTATTCCTGCCCAAGTTCAAGGAAGTGCGATGAAACCCAAGCTGCTGATCGTCGATGACGACGAGGAGATCCGCACGCAGATGCGGTGGGCCCTGGACGCCGATTACGAAGTGCTGATGGCCGGCGACCGCGCCTCTGCCGTACAGGCCTTCCGCGGCGCCCGCCCGCCCGTCGTGCTCCTTGACCTCGGCCTTCCCCCGCAGCCCGGAACACCGGTCGAGGGGTTGGCTGCGCTCGCCGAATTGATCGGCATCGATGCGCTCGCCAAGGTCGTCATTGTGAGCGGCCAAAGCGAGAAACACGCCGCGCTTCAGGCGGTCGGCGCCGGGGCATACGATTTTCTCAACAAGCCGGTCGAGATCCCCGAACTCAAGCTGCTCCTCAAGCGCTGCTACCATCTCTACCAGCTCGAGCGCGAATACCGCGACCTGCAGCATCGCGTGTCCGGCGATACGTTCGAGGGGCTGCTCGGCACCAGCCCCGGGATGCTGACGGTATTTGAATCGGTCCGGAAGGTCGCCACCACGGACGCGCCGGTGCTGATCCTCGGTGAGAGCGGCACCGGCAAGGAGATGGTGGCGCGAGGCATCCATCAGCGCAGCTCGCGGCGCGACGGCCCGTTCGTCGCGATCAACTGCAGTGCCATTCCCGAATCGCTGATGGAAAGCGAACTTTTCGGCCATGAGAAGGGCTCGTTCACCGGAGCGCACATGCAGCGCAAGGGCCGCATCGAGGCCTCCGCCGGCGGCACGCTCTTTCTCGATGAAATCGGGGACGTGCCGCTCCTGCTCCAGGTCAAGCTTCTGCGCTTCCTGCAGGAGCAGCGCCTGGAACGGGTGGGCGGACGCCAGGAAATCCAGGTCGACACGCGCGTCATCGCTGCGACCAACGTCGACCTGAAAAAGGCGCTCAAGGAAGGGACGTTTCGCGAGGACCTGTTTTATCGCCTGGCCGTCGTGCAGATCCTGCTGCCGCCCCTGCGCGAACGCGATGGTGACATCCTCCTCCTCGCCCGTTCGTTTCTTCAGCAATTCGCCGCCCAGGGTGGCAAGGCGGACCTTGCGTTCACCGAGGACGCCAACCGCGGACTGCAGCGTCACGACTGGCCTGGCAATGTGCGCGAGCTGCAGAACCGCGTGAAACGCGCCGTCATCATGAGCAACGGCAAACGGCTCAGCCTTCAGGATCTCGAACTGACCAAGCCCGGCGCGCCGCGCGTCGGAGCCTCGCTCAAGGAGGCGCGGGACGGCCTCGAGGCCGAGATGATTCGAAGCGCCTTGCGCAAGCATGGCGGCAAGATCTCCGCCGCGGCCGTGGACCTTGGGATCAGCCGACCGACTCTTTACGAGATGATGGACCGCCTTGGGGTGCAAAAGCCGGAGTAAGTTCGCGCTCCGATCGCCGCCGTTCGCGCGCGCGCGGGAATGGCAAGGCGGAGCACGACAATCCACCATCGGCGGATCTGTAGGGCTGCCGCTCGCGGCAGCCGCGGCCGGTGCCAGCGCCGGCCCTACGCCAACCCAATGGCGCCAGTCACCCCCGGGGCTCGCTCCGGCGCGTGCGGTCCACCCCCTCTGCGAATCGGTCGGGAAGGCCATTTATCGTCGGACCTGGTTACATTGTTATTTATAGCCTACAAACCATCTTATTAATTGGCTCTCATGATCTTAGATATTGATACCTATGCCCGTTCGGCCAAACGCGAATCTCCGTCGGGTTTCCTTACAAAAGCGCCGTAAAAGCGGGCCGCGTTACCTATCGATCGGAAATTTAGTAATCCTTTATTGCCAATATCTTGTGTGTTCTTTGGCGAAAGTTTTGCAGTTGGTATGCGTAAAGCTTAAAGGGTAACAACCTAATACACCCATCTCTTCCACCATGACCATCGTTTCCAAAGTCCTCGCCACCCTCGTTGCTGGTTCCTCGCTGGTTGCCCTCAGCCTTCGCGCTGATCCGGTTACCGTGCAGGAAGTGGGCGTCGGGGCCAACGAAACCGTTTATATCAACAGCACGGGACCGAATGGTCTTGGCACGAATCTGCACGTTTATGCCGGAGTCTTGGATCTGAAGGTCGACGGCGTCGCGACTGCGGGGTTCTGCATCGATCCCTGGCATTGGAGCGGCTCCGGCCCGATGGCCTACCAGACGGAGGACCTCAGTTTGGCCCCCAAGGCCGCACTTTCCGGCATGGGCACGACGGCTGCGACCCAGATCGAACAGCTCTGGGCCGCGTACTATACGCCTTCGATTTCGAACGTGAACGCTGCGGCCCTCCAGATTGAAATCTGGACGATCGTCGACAACGCGATCTACGGCGGCACGAACTTCAAGCTGGATCTCGTCGACAACAGCGCGACCGACGTCACGAACGCAATCAATTCCATGGCGAACTTCCTGACGACCAATCAAGGCGCCGCGACGGCCGATCTCATCGCCGTGACGGGTCCGGGCCAGGATTATGTCATCGCCCGCGTTCCGGATGGTGGCGTCACCCTCTCCATGCTGGGCCTCGGATTGGTCGGCCTCCTCGCCTTCCGCCGCAAGGTGTGCCGGAGCTGATCGCTCTACTTCCGAATCCCGTCATGAGAAATCCCGCCGGCTTACGGCGGGATTTTTTTGCGTGTGCCTTCCTAGCCTTGATGTAGCCGGGGGCGCCAGACCCCCGGACCGATTCATTTCAACCACGGATTTCACGGACAACACGGAGGCATCCACGACCGACGCCGAGCTTAACCGCGAGCCACCCCGTAATCCGTGGTCAGTTCCGGGGATTCCTGCCCCACGGCTCTTTCGTGTGCTTCGCGTGTTTCGCGGGCACCTCCGGAGTATTGATCGGTGGATCTCCGTGCAATCCGTGGTCAATTCCGTTGCTGGGATTCAGGCTGGACCAACCCATCTTAACCACGGATTTCACGGACGGACACGGATGATCCATCATGCAGTTCGAGGGCTATTCCCGGGCGCTAATCCGCGGGTCTCCATGAAGTCAGTCGTCAATTCCGAGGATCACGAGCGGGCGGCTCTTTCGTGTGCTTCGCGTGTTTCGCGGGCACTTCCGGGGAATTGATCCGTGG
>DASYDZ010000109.1:0-2691 GCA_036499305.1 Candidatus Didemnitutus sp. | reverse complement strand
GTCGGCCCGGAAATCGTCCGCGCCGGCTATCGGAGAGCTATTAATGGTTGCAGTTCCCTCAGCGCAAGAAAAAGCCGAGTCGCCGCTGGGCCTGTACGTGCACGTGCCGTTCTGTGCGACCACGTGCGATTTTTGCGCCTTTTACCAGACGGTGCCCAAGAGCGGCGCCATCGCCGGGTATCTGCGGGCGATCGCGACCGAGATCACGCTCCCCACGTGGGACCGCCCGGTGAGCACCGTTTTTTGGGGCGGAGGCACGCCCGGCCTGTTGTCGCCCGCCGACCTGGAAACGCTGGGGCGGACCGTCCTGGCGCAGGCCGGAGGCACGCCGAGGGAATGGACCGTCGAACTCGCGCCCGCCACGGTCACCGCCGACCGGCTGGCCGTCCTGAAGGCCATCGGCGTCACGCGCGTGTCCCTTGGGGTCCAGAGTTTCCAGCCGGCGCTCCTCGACGCCCTCGGTCGCCAGCACACGCTGCCCCAGATCAAACGGGCCTACGAACTCATCCGCGCCGCGGGCTTCGCCAGTGTCAATCTTGACCTGATGTTTGCCCTGCCCAATCAGGACGAGACGTTGTGGCAGGCCGATCTCACGGAGGCGGTGCGCCTCGCCCCCGACCACCTCTCGACCTATTGCCTGACGTTCGAGGAGGACACGGCGCTTTGGGTGAAGCTCTCGCGCGGCCAGGTGAAACGCGACGTCGGACGCGAGGCCGACTACTACCAGCGCACCTGGGAGACGCTCGCTTCCTCGGGTTACGCGCAATATGAAATCTCGAATTTCAGCCGGCCCGGGCACGTGTGCCTGCACAACCGGCACACCTGGCAGATGCATGATTGGATTGGACTCGGACCGTCGGCCGCCTCGCAACACGCCGGCTGGCGCGGCTCGAATCCCCCCGACCTCGATCGCTGGCAGGCGGACGTCAACGCCGGGCGTCGCGCGACGGCCGAGCGCGTGGCGCTCACCCCCGAACTTCTCGCGACCGACAGCGTCGTGTTCGGCCTGCGCATGAACGAGGGCGTGTCATTGCCGCAGTTGCGCCGCCGTTTCCCGACCCCGCGCTGGGAAGGGCTGCTTGATCTCATGCCCGCGCTGATTTGCGAGGGGCTGCTCACGGACACGCCGGAAGGGCGCATTTGTCTGACCACCCGCGGACGCCTTGTCGCGGACGCAGTGGGTTCCGAGATCATGTCCGCCTTCGCACCCCAGACCGTTTCCCCATGAAATCCCTGCTCGCCCTGCTTGCCTTTGCCACCGTCGCGCGCGCCTCCGCGCCGCTCGTCCTGCAAACCGATTTCGGCGTCAAGGACGGCGCCGTGGCCGAGATGAAAGGCGTCGCAGTCGGCGTGGATCCGCATCTCGCGATCTACGATCTCAGTCACGAGAACACGCCGTTCAACATCTGGGAGGCCGCCTACCGCCTGAAACAGGCGGCGCCGTACTGGCCGGCCGGAACGGTATTCGTCTCGGTCATCGACCCCGGCGTCGGCACGTCCCGCAAGTCGGTCGTTTTGAAAACGAAATCCGGACAATATTTCGTGAGCCCCGACAACGGCACCCTCACGCTGGTCGCGGACGAGCTGGGTGTCGCCGAACTGCGCGAGATCGACGAAACGAAAAATCGCCGCCCGGGTTCGGAGCATTCGCACACATTCCATGGCCGCGATGTCTATGCCTACACGGGCGCGCGGCTGGCCGCGGGCGTCATTTCGTTCGACGGCGTCGGACCGCAGATGGCGCCCCGGGTGGTGAGTCTCCCGTACGAAAAGGCGCGGATGGAGAATGGAACGTTGATTGGGACGATTCCGTATCTCGATTTTCAATTTGGAAACGTCTGGTCGAATCTCGACGAGTCGCTGTTCCAGAAGTTTGCCCCCAAATATGGGGACGTCTTTCACGTCCGCATCGACCAGGGAGCCAGGAATGTCTTCACCGGCGACCTGACCTATCTCAAGACCTTCGGTGAGGTTCCGGAAGGTGCGCCGCTGCTTTATCTCAACAGCCTGATGAACGTCGCGTTCGCCCTGAACATGGGGAGCTTCGTCCAGGCGCACCACATCGGCTTCGGCGCGGACTGGAGTGTCCGGATCGAGAAAGCCAAGTGAATCGTATTGGAACCGCCGCGCTTCTGGGGACTGGCCTGCTGCTCGGCGGCTGCGCCGTGGAGCAGGCCCGGCTTCCCGAAGCCGCGTCGGTCGCGCGATTTTATCTCGAGATCGGTCCGGGCGAAACCGGGACACCGGTCGCTCTTCCCGTCAGCGGGGTCGCGTTGGCCGTCGAACCCGCTCCGGTGCTGATCGAGTCCGACCTCGCCGCCGTCTCCCGCGCCCGGGTTGACCTTGGCGAATGTCTGGCGGTGCGCTTTCGCCCCGCCGCGGCGGCCGACCTGCTTCGCCTGTCCACCGCCGCCCGGAACCGGCGTCTCGTGCTGGTGGTGGATGGTGCGCCCCTGGGAGCCCGCCGCCTCGATGCCACCCTCGCCACCGGAGAGCTTTTGATGTTCGTCGAGGTGCCGTCGACGGAGTTGCCAGTCCTCGTGCGGCGCCTGCAGTCGGGCATCGCCCGGTTGAAGAAACCCGCCTCCGTGCCGGTGCGAGCGTGAGACAGCCGTGGCGCCAGGGATCCGCGGAGCGTGAAAACGCCTCGCGGAGGATCGGCGCCCGGCACATCCTTTGCGCCGGCCGGAT
>DASYDZ010000108.1:0-8578 GCA_036499305.1 Candidatus Didemnitutus sp. | reverse complement strand
TAGGTCTTGACGACGGTCTGGATGGGAAGCCGGTTGGCCGGCGGAGTCTCGAGGTTGCTGAGATCGCGGGCCCCGGTGAGCGCGAGGTACAGCGTGCGCGGGATCGGCGTGGCGCTCATCGAGAGCATGTCGACCGTCGCCCGCCAGCGCTTGAACACCTCCTTGTGCTTCACGCCGAAGCGCTGCTCCTCGTCGATGACCACCAGTCCGAGCTCGTGGAAGCGGACATCCTCCTGCACCAGCCGGTGCGTCCCGATGAGGATGTCGACCTTGCCCGCTGCGGTGGCGGCGAGGATCTGCTGCTGTTCCTTGCGCGAGCGGAACCGGCTGATCATCTCGACGGCGACCGGATAGCCGGCCATCCGGTCGCGAAACGTGTTGAGATGCTGCTGCGCGAGGACGGTCGTCGGCACCAGGACCGCGACCTGCCGACCGCCCATCACGCTCTTGAAGGCGGCGCGAATCGCGACCTCGGTCTTGCCGAAACCGACGTCGCCGCAGACCAGCCGGTCCATCGGCCGCGTCTTTTCCATGTCCGCCTTGGCCTCGTTGATCGCCTTGAGCTGGTCCCTGGTCTCGGTGAACGGGAAGGCGGCCTCGAACTCCTGCTGCCAGGTGTTGTCGGGCGGAAACGCATGTCCCGGCTGCGCCTCGCGCCGCGCCTGGATCTCGAGCAGTTCGGCGGCGAGATCGAGGGTCGCGCGCTCGGCCGCGGCGCGCACTTTTTCCCACCGCCCCGATCCGACCCGTCCGAGCAGCGGTTTCGCCTTGGCCAGGCCGACATAGCGGCTGATCAGGTGCGATTCCTGGAGCGGCACGTGGAGCGTGACCTTGTCGGCGAACTCGAGGGAAATGACCTCGCGCGTGCCGTCCCCCATTTCGAGCCGCGACAGCCCGCGATACACCGCGACCCCGTGCTGGAGGTGGACGACGAAGTCGCCCTCGACCAGTTCCGAGAAGTCGAGCAACTGGTCCACCGCGGAGGGCGTGACCACGATCCGGCGGCCACCCACCCGGCGCTGCCGCTTCCGGCCGAAGATCTCGGTTTCCGTGACCGCGACATACCCGGTCGGGCCGCGGTCCGAGCGGTCGGTGACACGAAAGCCCTCGTTGATCGCCCCGCGCACGAAGCGCGGCCGGATCTCGCGCAGTCTGGTGTCCTCCCCGAGCAGTTCGCGGATGCGCTGCTCCTCGCCATCCTTCGTGATGAAGAAGTCGACCGCGAACCCGTCGCGGCGCCAGTCCGCGATCTGCAGGAGAAACTGGCGGCGCGCCTCGTCCTCGGCCTGCAGCCGCTCGTGCGCGAGGAGGCCGATCTCGGGATTCGAGCGGTGGTGGGAGAGCGATTCCGTGTCCCAGGTCTCCTCCTCCGCGGTGCCGTCGAAAAGAGCGCTGGCGAGATCGAGGTCCGCGATTCCGACGCAGCGGACGCAGGCCGCGGCGAGACTGTCCAAGGTGAGGACGGGATCCTCGGGGGCGAGTGAATCGAAAAGCTCCTCCAGCGCCTTGGGTTCGACGAGGACAGCCAGGGATTCGGGATTCAGATAGGACGCGAAGGACGCCGACGCCCCTGCGGTGTGCACACGGGGCGCGGCGGTCAGCACGATCTGTTCCACCGAGTCACCGGACCGCTGCGAAACGGGGTCGAGAGCCTTGATGTCCTCGATCCGGTCGCCAAAAAAATCGAGGCGATACGGCTGCGCGGCCGTGATCGGATAGACATCGATGATGCCGCCGCGGACGGAATACTGGCCGGGTGCCTCGCACACGGCCTCGCCGTCGTAATCGAAGGACCGCAGCAGCTCGGGCACCGACTGGAACGCGCGGTTTTCGCCGCGGACGAGGCTGACTTCGCGGGTGGAGAAATCCTCGATCGGCGGGACGGGCTGCATCAACGCGGCCGGCGTGGTC
Organism: Candidatus Didemnitutus sp.; assembly: GCA_036499305.1. Taxonomy (GTDB): domain Bacteria; phylum Verrucomicrobiota; class Verrucomicrobiia; order Opitutales; family Opitutaceae; genus Didemnitutus. The sequence goes on along the minus strand of DASYDZ010000108.1, from coordinate 6,667 downwards.
ACGATGATGAGCGGATCCGCCCAGCCCGACCCGGCGGCCAGTCCGCGGCGGGCGCGAAGCTTGCTGAGCACGGTCAGCCGGTCGCTGGCGGCATTGAACGCCTCGCGCATGTCGCGCTGGTCGGCTTGCGATTCGGGATACGCGAGGACTTCCGGCTCCACGCGGCGGGCGGCGCCGACCGGGGGAGACGCGAGAAAAAGCGCGATGTCCTCCGCGAGCGATTCGATGTCCCGCGGATCATCGATCACGGCGACGCAGACGGGCGCCGGCTGGCCGAGCACCAGACGGGCGACCGCGAACGCGCGCGCGGCCGGGCAGACGCCGGTGATTTTCCGGCGGGAGACCTGTTGGGGGACGGCGGGATTCATGGACGCAATTCCGGAAAGGAGCGCAAAACGAAGGCCGGCGCAACGCGGATGCGCCCGGCGGGGTTACCGGCCTGGATTCCGTCGTTCCATCGACCACCGATGGCACCGATAACGCGGATGGAGAAGAATGTGGGCGGACGGCCGCCCGCAAGCCGTCGCCTGCCGGTCAGGCGCGCGATACTCAGCGAGGGTTTTTCGGGCGCGGTTATCCGTGTCCATCCGTGGTTCAACTCAGCTTCCGGCCGGCCGCGCCTTCGGAGACGCCTCGGCCCGCAGCGTCGCCAGCGCGACGCGTGCCGCGGCCTCCTCGGCCGTTTTCTTCGACGACCCGTGGCCGAGCCCCAGTTTTCGGTCGTGAAGGAAAACGGCCACCTCGTAACGGCGCGCGTGCCGCGGGCCGGTCGACGCCACCGTTTCGTAGCGAATGGCCCCGTTGCCGTGCTCGGGCTGCGCCAGCTCCTGCAGACGCCCCTTGGGATTCTCGTCGTCATCGAGCGCGGCCAGTCGCGGCCCGAGCGGACCATACCAGGCCAGCAACACGGCTTTCGTGGTGGCAAGGTCGCTGTCGAGATAGACGGCGCCGATGACCGCCTCGAGCGCGTCCTCGAGGATCGAGGCACGATTCCGCCCGCCGGTGGCGTCCTCGCTGGTGCTGAGTCGAAGGGCGGGCTGCAGGCCGAGGTCGATGGCCAGTTGCGTCAGGAAATCACCGCGCGTGAGCCAGGCGCGGCGGCGGCTCAGCCCGCCTTCGCGCTCGAGCGGCAGTTCGCGGTAGAGGGTATCGGTGAGGATGAACTGCAGCACCGAATCGCCGAGGAACTCCAGGCGCTGGTTGTGCGAGCCGGCGTCGGGTCGGTCCTGGAGGTAGGACGCATGGGTGAGCGCCTCCGCGAGCAACTCCGGCCGCCGGAACACGTGCCCGAGGCGGGTTTGCAGTTGGGAAAATGCGTCGTCGTCGGCCATGCGTTCAACTGCTCGCGCTCGAGTACCGGCGCAGGCCGCGATGAAACACGAAGACGGTCAGGCTGAACCACGCGACCGCGAGAACCACCACCCACAGGACCAGCCGGGCTTCGACCTGACCGAAGAGAACGGTGGCCGGCACATTGCTCACGAGGACCATCGGCAGCGCCCACACGAATGCGAACTCCGCAACGCCCCGGAACGCCTGGCGCGGCAGGCGGGAGAACTCGCTCAGGGTGAAATAGCTGCCCTCGATGCCCTGCGCGCTCGTCATCCAGAAGGCGGCGGCGATGCACAGCACGAGGATGCTGTAATGGATGATGACGCCGCACGCGACCAGCACGGCGAAGAGCGCGACGTGCAGCACGGTGAGCGTCAACCCGAGCTGATGCGCGGAATAAACCACGACCGACAGCGCCACGAGGGAGTTGGCCAGGCTGTCGAGATCGAGTTTCCGGGTCGTCGCCATGAACATGACATTGCCCGGCTGGGCCAGGAAGAAGTCGAAATTGCCGGTGCGGATGTTACGGCCCATCTCGAAAATACTGCTCCAGAAGAAGCCCATCAGGAAGCGCTGGATCAGCATCGAGGTGCCCACGAGTAGCATCATCTGGTATTTCGTCCAGCCCGCGACCTGGTTCGTGTGCTCGTAGATGACCGAGACCATCAGCACGTTGACCGTCATCCAGAAAAGCTCCACCAGCGCCCACACGAAAAAATCGCCGCGGAACATCAGGGTCCGCGCCACGGAATACCGGGCGGACGTGAGCCAGATGCGGAGGTAATGCGAGAAACTCATCGGGGAAATTACGATTTACGACTGATGATCGGCCGAACCCCGGCGGAGGGCTGCATTGACGATGGATTCCTCCGGTTGAGCATGGCGCGGCGACCATCGGGTGCGTTCCAGCAAGGCATGGGCTCGGTGTTGAGGGTTATTCTGAAATCGAAAATCCGAAATCGAAATTTGAAAATCCTCTCATCCTCCCACCGCGGTGTGCAGCCTCAATCCGCGGCGCCAGAGGAACTGCCCGAAGGCGAGGATCAGCACGGTCCAGAACAGTTCGATCCGCAGCATCGCGAAAATCTGGGCCGGATCGTTGTCGAGGCGGCCGGTGATCAGGGCGACCGGGAAATACATCTGGTAGAAATACGGGAGGTAGGCGGACAGGCTGAACAGCCAGCGCGGGAGCAGGTCGAGCGGGAAGATCTGGCCGCCGAGGACGGATTCCAGCGCCATGGAGAGAATGACGAAGCCCTGGATTTCGAGGAACCAGAACGAAAGCATGCCAAAGCAGTAGGCGATGCCGAACTGGATCAGGGCCGACATCACGAGCGCGGGCACCGCCACGGCGTAGCGCCACCATTCGGGCGGCAGGGTGAGGTAGTGGTGGAGAAACGGATACGTTGCGACCAGCGGGACCAGGATGAGCACGCCGGTGACGCAGCGCGCGGACAGGTAGATGCTGAAGCGGTACGCGAAGTAGTTCACCGGCTTGAGCAGGAACTGGTTGATCAGCCCGTTGCGGATCTCCTCGCTGATCTGGTAATCCTCGTTGAACGCACCGATCAGGAACTGGACGACGATCAGGGCCACGAAATAAGTGAGCGTCTGCCCGAAGCTGAAGCCGCCGATGTTCGGGTTGCCGGAATAGGCGGCGCCCCAAAGGATGAAGACGACAATCAGGTGAAAGAACGAAAAGAAGCCGCGGACGGCAAAGTTGGCCCGGTAGACCAGGTTGCTTTGCAGGCCGACGTTGAAGGCCGACTGGTATTTGACGAAGGCGGCGCGCATCCGAATCGGCGTCGAATGAGCAGCATACCTGCCAAAGCGCAAGCGTCCGGAAACGCTCGCCGGGACCAGTGCGCTTCGCCTTCGACGGTGCGGTTCGAAGGGTGGTCGCCGATGTCCCCATCGGCGAAGAGCGTCGGCGGAGACACCGCTGCCCACCAACCACACCGTGCGGCTCAGCCGGTGGCTTCCCGGAGGTCGAACCGCTTGGCGACTTCCTTTGCCAGCGCACGGTAGGCGGTGGAGCCGGGTCCATTGGGGTCGTAGGCAAAAATCGGTTTGCCGAAACTGGGGGCCTCGCTCAGGCGGACCGTGCGGGGGATGAGGGTGTCGAAGATCTTGTCCGGCAGATGCTGCCGGACCTCGTCGACGACCTGTTTGGCCAGGTTGGTGCGGCTGTCGAACATGGTCATCACGATGCCGCCGACATCGAGGGCCGGATTCACATTGGCGGCCTTCAGGCGTTCGACGACCTTGAGGATCTGGCCCAGTCCCTCGAGCGCCATGTATTCGGACTGCAGGGCGATGAGAAGGTGGTCGGCGGCGGCGAGCGCATTCATCGAGAGCAGGCCCAGCGCGGGCGGGCAGTCGATGATGATGGCGCGGTAGCCGCCGGAGCTTCGCAGCGGCTCGATCACCGACCGCAGGCGAAGCAGGTAGTTCTGCTGCTGCGCCAGCTCGATTTCGATCGCGGCCAGGTCCTCCTCGGACGGGATCAGGGCCAGGTGCGGCCACGACGTCGGGGTCAGCATCTCGAAGGCGCTGCCTTCGCCGTGCAGCGGGCGGTACAGGCTTTTGCCCTCCTGTTTCTCGACGCCCAGCGCGCTGGTGGCGTTGGCCTGCGGGTCGAGATCGATCACCAGCGTGTGGATCTTTTTCTCCGCGAGCGCGGCCGCGAGATTGATCGCCGTCGTGGTTTTGCCGACGCCGCCCTTTTGGTTGGCGATGGTGAAGACCGTGCAAGCCATGCGGCGATTAACCGGAATCGGGGCGGGCGAGTCTAGCGCGAAGTGCTTGCCGGGATGCGGTCTTCACCACGGTCCCGGAACGCTGTAGCGGATACGCTCGACGATGGTCTCGACGATTTCCTCGGGCGAATGGCTGATGTCGCAGACCAGGGCGTTGGCCGGCGGTTCGAGGGCCTCGAACTGGCTGCGCACCAGGTCGGACTTCATGTAATGGCCCTGGCGCTGTCCGACCCGCTGCAGGATGGTGGCGAGGTCACCAGTGAGGTGAACCAGGATGATGGTGTCGCCGCCGAGGACGGAGCGGTACTTTTCCTTCAGCGCCGAGCAGGTAAAAATCGCGCTTTGGCTCGCCTTGCGGCACTCGTCCATCCGGGCTCGGATCGACGCCAGCCAGGGAGCGCGGTCGGCGTCGTCGAGGGGCAAGCCTCGCGCCATCTTTGACTTGTTGGCGGCCGAATGAAAGTCATCGGCTTCGAAATAAGGCCATCCCAGCTTATCGGCCACCATTCGGCCCACCGTGGATTTGCCGGAGCCGGACACTCCCATGATGAGGACAATAACCGGGGGAGGCGCCATGATTGGTCAGAATGAGCAGTTCCGGCGGCTGGAAACGAGTCGGAAAATGCAACGCGGGCGCCGATCGCCGGGAAATATGCCGACGGCGTGAAAGCGGTAATGGGGACAGGCTGTGTACGCCTCGACTATGTACCCCTTGGACGGGGCATCCTGTAGAGGGTGGGCGTCAGTGTCCCGACCGACGCCAATCGCCGATGAGGACATCGGCGACCACCTTTCGGACGTGCGCATTCGGTAATGGGGACAGACTGTGTACGTCATGGGGACAGACTAGGTATGCCTCGGACGGCATAGGGCAGCGGGTGGGCGTCGGTATCCCTACCGACGCCAATCGCCGACGAGGACCTCGGCGACCATGTCGATCGCAGGTGAACTCAGACGGTCGTGCCATCCCGATGCGAGCAGGCCTGGGGCGGGACCAGTCCCTAATGCAAGTGGTCTGCGGACATGTTTTTTGGCCTTTTTTTAATCGGAGGTTTTGGTAACGTTCGGTCGATGATCTCTCGGGCCCGTTGGGATTCACCGGTCGTCCGCATTCGTTGGTTGGAAACGATCGGGCTGATAGTTGCCGCGATTGTGGTGCCGTTTCTGGTGCACCTGATTCCTTGGTCGGGGTCTCGTCCCGCAGGCGTTTACTTGCTGCCGGTTTTCTGGACGGCTTTCGTGGCGGTATATTTCGGTTCGACCTTCACGGCGCTGGCCGTCGCGCTTGCCATGCCGGTGGCGAATCTCGTTATGACCGGCCTGCCGGCGCTCGACTGGATCGGCCCGATGAGCCTGGAACTGGTCCTGTACGTGATGGTGGCTTCCTTGCTGGTTCGACTCTGGCCGCGTGTTTGGCTCGCGGGACCGATCGCTTACATTCCCGCCAAAGCAATCGCGATCGCGATACAAACGGTGTCGCCCGTGGGTCACGACGGACGGGATCCGTTGTCGCATTTGCTGGATGCCACCATGAACGGCCTGGCCGGATTGGCGGTCCTTGCCCTGATCAACCTGGCGCTGGTGAAGCTTTGCTCGAATTCGTCGGACTGGGATGACGAATGACCCGCCCAGCGGGACTGGATTGGCGAACCGAGAAAAGGGGGCCGGCGGCTTTACAATGGCCGTTCGGATTTCCATCGGTTCGGTGTGTGACCTTCTTGCTTCCGGCGGCGTCTTACCTATTGTCCAAAGTAGACAATAACACGCCACATTGATTCCGAATCCGTGTCGCATTCCGATTCCCGACCCATTCCCACCATGAAAATCCCGAGATTCCTTCCGGCCGCGATTACCGCGTTGGGGCTCTTCGCGGTTACCGCTTGGTCTGCAGAACCCACTGCGACCGATCCTTCGGCTGCCTCTGCCACGATGGCACCGGCAGTCGACCATGTCATCTACCTCGCGCACCTTCCGGCACCGGCCGAGCTCGTCCAGGGAGCCACGGCCCAGAATGCGAAGATCGACCGCATGGATCAATCGAGTGATCGGGTGGTGGTCACCTACAGTTACGCGAATGGGCGCTCGGTGACATTTGCCTACACGTTGCTTTCGTCGATTGGCGCACAGGAGCCGATGGCATTGTCGACTTCCTCGCAGCCTGCACCGATGCCGGTACAATCGTCGGCGACATATGTGGCTCCGCAGCCTTCGACGGTCGTGTACACCTCGCCGCCTGTTTATTACCCGCCGGCCTATTCCTCCTACTACGATCCGGTCTGGGATTTCTGGGCACCGGTCGCGATTGGGGTTGGCCTCGGTTGGGGTTGGCACGGTGGCGGATGGCATTCCGGCTGGCACGGCGGCGGGTGGCATGGCGGCGGATTTCGGGGTGGTTTCGGACATGGTGGTGGGCACCGCTAAAAACATCTGCCCTCTTTGATTCACTGTGGGTCCCATACCCCGGAGCTTGCTCCGGCTTGGATGGATGGGAAGATGAGGGATGGAGAGTCGGTATATCCACAAGCCGCACAATGTGTCGGTGCTGATGTATCACTTGGTGTGTGCGGCAAAGTATC
>DASYDZ010000107.1:0-20032 GCA_036499305.1 Candidatus Didemnitutus sp. | reverse complement strand
TTTCCTGGCTGGTCCTGGCCCTCTCCGGCTTCGTCCTGCTCATCGCCTGCGCCAACCTCGCCAACCTGCAGCTCGCCCGCTGCTCCGCCCGCCTCCGGGATTTCGCCGTTCGCGCTGCCCTCGGCGCTTCGCGCAGCCGGCTGATGCGGCAACTGCTGGCGGAAAACGTCGTGCTTGGGCTTGCCGGCGGGGGCGCCGGCGTCCTGCTTGCGGTCTGGCTCAACGATTTGCTCAGCCGCAAGGCCGGGGTCGACGGACTGGGTTTCCCGCTCTCCTGGCCGGTCCTGATCTTCGCCCTGGTGGTCTCCGTGCTCGCCGGCCTCCTGGCCGGCGTCATCCCCGCCTGGATCGCCGCCCGCGCCGATCTGAACACGGCGCTGAAATCGCAGTCGCGCGGATCGACCGGCGACCGGTCGCGGCATCGCGTGCGGCAGGCGCTGATTGTCGCCGAGATCGCGTTCGCGCTGATCCTCCTTTCCGGCGCCGGCTTCTTTATCCGCGGTCTCCAGCGGTTCGCGCACCGCGATCCCGGCTGGCGCACGGGTGGACTGATCACCGGCGTGCTGACGCTGCCCAACACGCTTCCCACCGACCGGTATGCGAATGAGGACACGCTGCGCAAGTTCTACGACCAATTGCTGGAACGACTGCAGGCGCTCCCCGGGGTCGAACATGCGTCGCTCTCGTCCGCGCTTCCCATCTTCAACTACAATAGCTCCCGCAATTTCGTGGTCGAGGGAAGGGCCGACCCGCCGCCGGGCCAGGAGCCGCTCGCCGACTACATTGTCGCGACCCCCGACTATTTTGCCACCCTCGGGCTGCCCCTGGTCGAGGGCCGGGCCTTCACGGCCGCCGACCGCGCGGACTCGACTCGGGTCGCCATCATCAACGAGTCCTTCGCCCGCGCCTATTGGCCGCATGAAAGCGCGCTCGGCAAGCGCATCGGGGGCACCGACCCGAAGGACCGCGGCTGGATGCAGGTGGTCGGCGTGGTCCGCGACGCCGGCTTCGTCGCCAGCTTCGGTTCCCCCGACACCCCGATGCAGCTCTACCGTCCGCTGCCGCAGGAACCCTGGGGTTATCTTTCCATCGCGCTGCGTTCGACAAATCCGGAGGCGCTGCGCCAGCCGATGCGGCAGGCCGTGGCCGCGCTCGATCCCGACCTCCCGATCGCGCATTTGCGCACGGTGCACGAAGCCGTCGACCAGGGTCAGCATAATTTCCAGACCGCCAACCTCCTGCTTTCGGGCTTCGCCCTCCTGGGACTTCTCCTCGCCGCGCTCGGCCTCTACGGCGTCATCTCCACGCTGGTGGTGCAGCGCACGTCGGAATTCGGCATCCGCTTTGCGCTCGGGGCCCAGGCGAATGATGTCTTTCGCCTCGTGCTTGGAAGCAGCGCGTGGCTGGCCGCCATCGGCTGCCTCATCGGGGTGGCGGGATCCGCCGGCCTCATGGCCATTCTCTCGCGCGTGCTTCCGGGGCTGCCGGGTGCGGACCCTTGGCTGGTTGTGGCCACGGTCGGGATTCTGCTCGCCGTCGCCTTCCTCGCCTGCTGGCTCCCGGCCCGCCGCGCCTCGCGGATCGACCCGCTCGTCGCGCTCCGCACGGAATAGGCCCATCACGCCGTGTTCGCCGACCTGAAGTTCGCCCTCCGTTCCCTGGCCAAGGCGCCGGCGATGCCGGTCCTGGCCCGTCGCGCCACGCGGGTCGATCCGCTCAACGCTTTGCGTTCGGAATAATCATTTCTCCCATGCTCACGTCGCTCAAACTTGCCTTTCGTCAATGGGCCCGGTCGCCGGGCTTCATTTCCCTGGCCCTGCTGACCCTCGCCCTCGGAATCGGGCTGAACACCTCGATGTTCAGCCTGATGAACCTGCTGCTCCTCCAGCCGCTGCCTTATCCCGATCGCGACCAGCTCGCCCGCGTCTACCGCACGACGCCGCAGTCTTCGACCTCGGATCACAGCGCGCCCGATTTTCAACAGATGGAGCGCGATCTGGCGCCGAGCGCGCGCCTCGCGGCCTACCGCCTCTGGGGCTACACGCTCGCCCAGCCCGGCCATGCCGCCACCAACCTGAACGCCGTCCGGGTCTCGAGCAGCTTCCTTCCTCTGCTCGGCCTCCGTCCGGAACTCGGGCGCTTCTTCAATGCCGATGAGGAAGGCCCGGACAACCACGTCATCATCCTCAGCCATGCGACCTGGCAGGCCCAGTTCGGCGGGGATCCCGCCGTCGTCGGCCGGACGGTCAGCATCGATGGCACCCCGACGGTGATCGTGGGCGTGATGCCCCAGGCATTCAGCTCCATCTTCCTTTGGGGACCAGGCGACGCCCTTCGCCCACTTGGTCTCTCGCCGACGGAACGAAACGATGGCGAGACAGCCGAGTACCGCATCGTTGCACGCGTCAATTCGGGCCTCACGCTCGCCCAATTCGACCGTCGCCTTGACGAATACGCCCGCGCCACCGCCGACCAGCGCCTGCCGGCCCGCCGCACGGACGGCCTCCGCTCCGTGTCCCTGCAATCAAGCGGCACCAGTGCGAGCACCCGCAGCCTGACCTGGTTCCTGCTCGGTCTCTCCGGTTTCGTTCTGCTCATCGCCTGCGCGAACCTCGCCAACATGCAGCTCGCGCGCGCTCTCGCGCGCAGCCACGAGTTCGCCATCCGTTCGGCGCTCGGGGCCTCGCGCGCCCGTATTCTTCGCTCGCTGCTGTGGGAAAACGTCCTTCTCGTCTCGGTCGGCGGCCTGCTCGGACTCCTCGTCGCGTCCTGGGCCAACGACTGGCTCTCCAGCCGGCTCTCCGCCAATGGCTACGTGACGTTCACGATCGTGCTCGATGCGCGGGTGCTCGCCTTCACTTTCGGCCTGACCATGATCACCGGCGTGCTCTTCGGCCTGATTCCGGGCTGGCTGATGACCCGGGTGCGCGTGAACGACTCGCTCAAGGCCGGATCGCGCAGCGTCACGGGAGACCGCGCCCATCATCGCCTTCGCCACATCCTGATCATCGCCCAGCTCGCGCTCGCGCTCACCCTCCTCGCGGGCGCCGGGGCCTTCGCACGCGGCTTCTCCCGGCTGCTCGCGATGGACGTCGGCTGGGACCAGCACGCGCTGCTCCAGGCCGTCCTGAACCTGCCGGCCAAAAAATATTCCAACCCCGACCGGGTCTACGGATTTTATACGCGTCTGCAGGAACGCCTCGGTGCCCTGCCCGGCGTCGAGAGTGTCGCGGTCGGCTGGACGCTTCCGATTTTCCAGTTTCTCACCCATCGCAGCTTCGTCGTCGAGGGCCGCGCCGCCCCACCCGCCGGCCACGAACCGGTGATCGACGTCAATGGCGTCACCCCCTCCTATCTCGCGAATCTTCGCATCTCTCTCCAGGCCGGCCGGAACTTCACCGAGGCGGACAACCTGACCGCGCCGCGCGTCGTCATCATCAACGAGTCCCTGGCGCACGCCCTCTTCCCGAACGAAAGTCCCCTCGGCCACCGTCTCCTTCCGGTCGATCCCACCGATCAGCGCAAGCTCGAGATCGTCGGCGTCATTCCCGACCTCAAGTTCGCGGTCAATGTCGTCACGCCCGTGACGACGTACCAGATGTTGTGCCCCCTGGCCCAGGAGCCCTGGACATATGTCACCGTCTCCGTCCGCTCCGCCGCGCCCAGCAGCCTCGTCGAACCGGTCCGCCGCGTGATCGCCCAGCTCGATCCGGACCTGGCCGTGCAGCAATACGGACTGGTCGACTCGATTGTCCATACGACACTCGGCAGTTTCACCATGGTCACGAGCATCCTGATCGCGTTCGCGGCCCTGGGTCTATTCCTTTCGACGCTGGGACTCTATGGTGTCATCGCCCGGCTCGTCGCTTCCCGCACGGCGGAGATCGGCATCCGCATGGCCCTCGGGGCGCAGCCGTTCGATGTGTTCTGGCTGATCTGCCGCACGGGCCTCACGCTCGTCGCCATCGGCCTGGTGATTGGCGTCGCCGGCGGCCTGGCCGTGATCCGCGGCATCGGCCATGCGCTGCCGTATCTTCCGCTCAACGACCCCTGGGCGTTGGCGGGGGTCTCGGCCCTGCTTCTTGCGGTGGCCGGCGTCGCCACTTGGATTCCGGCGCGTCGCGCGACGCGCGTCGATCCTGTCGTCGCTCTGCGCACGGAGTAGCGCTCGTCCCCATTTTCCCGTGCACTCGATCCGCTTCGGCCTCCGCTCCCTGCTCAAGGCCCCCGGCTTCACCGCCGTCGCGGTCCTCACGATCGCCATCACCATCGGAGCCAACACCGCGCTGTTCAGCGTCTACCAGCGCCTCGTGTTGAATCCTCTCGACCTTCCCGACGCCGGTCGTCTCGTCCGCATCTGGACCAACAATCCCGACCGCAATCTCGTCGCGCCGATTCTCTCGGTCCCGAAATACGAGTTCTTTCGCGACCACCAGCAGTCGTTCGAGTCCATCACGACCAACTCGTTCAACTCGCACATCCTGACCCGGCCCGGCGCCGATCCGGAGCAGCTCAACTCGCTCAATGTCTCCGCCAGCTTTGTCCACACGCTCGGCCTCGCGCTCGCGCGCGGCCGCGGATTCACGACCGAGGAGGACACCCTGAACGGCCCGCCGGCCTGCCTGCTCGGCTACGATCTCTGGAAAAACCGGTTTGGCGGACGCGAGGACCTCGTCGGCTCCGCGATCGTGCTCAACGGCGTGCCGACCACGGTGGTGGGCATCCTCCCCCAACATCTTCCCGCGCCCATCGCCTTCATCCAGCTTTGCGTTCCCCGACCCTTTGAGCTTCCCGGACTGACGCCGCCACAGGTCCAGGGCGGCGCCGGCTTTCTCCAGGCCACCGCGCGCCTGAAACCGGGCGTCAGTTTTGAGCAGGCCGACGCCGAGATCCGCACCCTCGCGGCCCGGTACCAGCAGGCGTTCCCGGACAAGCTCGACGCCTTCGCCAACAACGAGCTCAAGACATGGATCGAGGAACAGGTCGGCCCGGTCCGCCCGACCTTCGTGCTGCTTCTGACCGCCGTCGGTCTCGTGCTCCTGATCGCGTGCGCCAATGTCTCGAATCTGTTTCTCGGTCGCCTGTCCGCCCGCACCAAGGAGATCGCCGTCCGTCTCTCGATCGGCGCGTCGCGCGCCCAACTGGTGCGCCAGTTCCTCGTCGAATCGGCGCTCTTCTGTTTCGCGGCGACCGCGCTCGGCGTTCTCGCCGCGTGGTGGTCGCTGGCCGGACTGCAGAGGTTTCTTGCCGACCAGCTTCCGCCCGACACCGAGTTCTCCCTCAGCGGAGGCGTGCTGCTGTTCTCGATCGGCCTCTGCGCGCTCGCGTCGCTGGCGATCGGCCTCGTGCCCGCCATGCAGGCCTCCCGCGTCAATCTCTCCGAAACCCTCAAGGACACCGCGCGGGGCGCACCCGGCGGGGTTCGCGGCGGACGTTTCCGCACCATCCTGATCGGCGCCGAGGTCGCGCTTTCGGTCGTGCTGCTGGTCGGCTCCACCCTGCTGCTGGTGAGCTTCGTCCGCCTGCAGGCCACGCCGGCCGGTTTCAGGACGACCGGCATCGCCAGCGCATTCGTCGGCCTTCCCATTGAACGCTACGCAACCTACGACCAGCAGGCGGACGTCTATTACCAGATGGTGGAACACCTGCAGGCCGATCCCCGCGTCACGCACGCGTCCATCACCTCCGGCCTGCCGCTTTCCGGTTTCAATTCCCGCGGCGTCTACGCCGTCGACGGCCGTCCCGTGCCGCCCGTCCCGGAGCGCCCGATCGCCACCCTCAATGCGATCAGCGAGGACTATTTTGCGCTCATGGGCATTCCCGTGAAATCCGGGCGGCGGTTCAGCCGGACCGACGTGCGGACCAGCCCCGGCGTCGTGATCATCAACGAGTCGTTTGCCCGGCGGCTCTTTCCCGATGGCAACGCCCTCGGACAACACCTGCTCCGCGGGCAGAAGGCGGACATCAAGATGGAGATCGTGGGCATCGTTGGCGACACCAAGTCGAATGGCCTGAACACGCCGCCGCCCGACATGCTCTACCAGCCGGTGCGGCAGTCGCTCGGCACCAACGCCCTCTCGCTCGCGGCCGCGACGACGGGCGATCCCGGAAAGCTGCAGGCCGTGATCCGCTCCGCGGTGGCCTCCGCCGACCGCACGCTTGCGATCTCCGCCTTCACCACGATGGACACCGCGCTCCAGCAATCACTCGGCTTCCAGCGCATCGTGGCCTGGATGACCGGTGGATTCTCGGTCGTCGCTCTCGTCCTCTCGGCCGTCGGCTTATACAGTGTGCTGGCCTACGCCGTGGCGCAGCGCACCGGCGAAATCGGCCTGCGCATGGCGCTCGGTGCCGATCGCCGGCAGGTCCTCACACTCATTCTCACGCAGGGCATGCGCATCGTCGCGCTGGGGCTGCTCGTCGGACTGGCCGCGGCGGCAGGCGGCGCGCAGCTTCTCCGCTCGCAGCTCTACGGCATCAGCGCCCTCGACCCGGCGGTGTTTGCGGGCGTCGCCATCGTGTTTTCCGCGGTCGCGCTGCTCGCCTGCCTGATTCCTTCGCTGCGGGCGGCGCGCGTCGACCCGCTCGTGGCGCTCCGCACCGATTAAACGCGGCCATGAGATCGGCCGCCCTGTACCTGATCGGATTCGCCGCCCTGGCAGGCCCCGCCGCCGCCGGGACGGCCGGCGATCCCGACGCCGATCCCGCCTTTCACCGGATCGACTTCTGGGTGGGCCATTGGAAGGTTTACGACGCCGCGACCGGCCGGCTCGAAGGCACCAATCATATCGAGAAAATCCTCCGCGGCTGCGCCGTCGTCGAAAACTGGACCGAGGCGGACGGCAGCAGCGAAGGCCGGAGCCTGTTCTACTACAATCCCGCCAACGGGAAATGGCGCCAGGTGTGGGTCACCTCGGCGGGCGCAGCCAAGGAAAAGGAAATGATCGAGCCGCCGGCGCCGGGCGCGGTGCGCTTCATGGGAGAGATCGCACTCCGCGGCAACCGGACCATTCTCGATCGCACGACCCTTCAGCCGCTGCCGGACGGCCGCGTGCGGCAGACCATCGAGGTGTCGCGCGACCGGGGCGCGACCTGGAAAACCAGCTATGACGCCTTTTACGTCCGCGATCCGGATCACCCCTGATCTTGGCATCCGGCGGCGCACATCGAAAAACCTGGCCCGGAGGCGGATTGGTGTTTATCGCGGAGAAAACACCAGGTGATCCTGCTTCGCGTCGTTCGCGTGTTTCGCGGAGCGTTTCATTTATGACCACGGATTCGACAGATTTCACGGCTTCAGTCGGGATAACTCCGAAGACCGCTCATGGTGGCTGCAAGCGACGATCCGGCATTGTCCTGACTTGAATACTGAAACATTCCCCGCAGCTTGCTGCGGGGTTTCCATGCGAGTTAGGACGCTGCCCGGCGTTGCCCTGCTTGGAGGGCAATGCAAGCCGCGCGTAGAATCCCCGGAGCTTGCTCCGGGGAGTAGCGCTGGCGAAAGGGCAGCGTTCAATTTATTCTCACAGGAGGTCGCTGAGGCCGCCGAGAGGAAGAGTTCGGATTTGGCGGTTGCTCCGCGACCTTTGCGGGCTCGCGCAAGAGTGCCTTGTTTGACTGGCGATGATTGAACCGCGGAGGCACGGAGAGCGGGACTCGTTCCGTGTATTCAGTGTGTTCCGTGGGCCAATGGTCCGGTCGGCTTTGCGCTCTTTTGCGGCTAATCCGGATCGCGTTCCGTTTCGCGTCCTTCACGTGTTTCGCGGGCAATCTGTTCTTGATCACGGATGGCGCGAATCACACGGATCGGTCCCCTTCGATTTCTTTGCGTTCTTTGGCGGCCAATCCCTGCCTCCCGGACACTGATCGCGCGGCATCTGCTTTCCAGTTGCCTCCGGCCACCGGAACTTTTCTCTGGCGCCGGCCTCCCATCTCGCGTGCAGCGATTCGCGGCAATCCTTCTCCTGGCGTCCACGGGCGCCGTCGTCGCCTTCGGGGCCGACTGGCGCGGCACCGTCGCGGAGCTGTTCAAGGCGGGCCAATGGCCGCAGGCGCAGCATCTGCTCGACGCCGTGGTCGCCCGCGAGCCGGGCAACGCCGAGGCCTGGGCCCGCCTGGGCGAGACCTATCTCAACCGCGACCAGGGGGAGCCCGCCGTCCCCCCGATGGAAAAAGCAGTCGCCCTTGATCCCGCGAACGCCGGCTATGAGCGCCATTTGGGCGATGCGTACGGCCTGTCCGCGCAGCAGGCGGGTTTTTTTTCCAAGACCGGCTGGGCGCTGAAATGCAAGGCCGCCTATGTGAAGGCGGTCGAGCTCGATCCCGCGAATGTTTCCAACCGGCGCAGTCTCCTCGAATTCTATCGTCAGGCGCCGGGGTTTGCCGGCGGCGGCATGGATCTCGCCTACGGACAAGCCACGGAGATACGGAAACTCGATCCGGTGGCGGGCGAAATCGAATTCGGCAATCTCTACGCGGCCGACAAGAAATTCCCGGAAGCGCTCGCCGCGTTCGAGGCGGCGCTGAAGGCGAAACCCGATTCCTACGCGGCGCTCTATCAGATCGGCCGGCTCGCCGCGCTGGGCAGCGCGGAGGCCGCCCGCGGCCTCGCCTGCCTGCGACGCTGCCTCGAGTTGCCTGTTCCGGCCCGCCAGCCCGGTTTCTCGCCGGTGCAATGGCGGATCGGCAACATTCTCGAGCGACAGGGCGACAAGGCCGGCGCCCGCGCAGCCTACGAGGCCGCGGTGAAAGCCGACCCGAAATTTGTCCAGGCCGCCGACGCGTTGAAGAACCTCCACTGACCTCGGAGGTTCGGGACCCGAGCAAACATGGATCGGCGCCACGGGAGCTGTCTCTTCCGGGATCAATCGGCGACCGGCGGCCTGTCGTTGTCTTTCCCAGCTCCCGTTTTGCCGCCGTCCGGCCGCGGACACGCTTGCGCCGGAACGCCGGCGCCGCATTGGTAGGTCATGCCCCCGACCGACACGCGCCACGTGGCCGTGCCTCCCACCGAACGCCCGCTGGTCGTATTCGACGGCGAGTGCGGCTTCTGCCGTCTGTGGGCGGAACGCTGGGACCAGGCCTGGGGCGACCGCATCGAACTCGTGCCGTCACAGCTTGTGCGGAGTCGCTTCCCGGAGGTCCCGGCCGGGGATTTTGACGAGGCCCTGCAGCTCATCGACCGGGATGGCCGGGTTTACGCCGGCGCCGAGGCCGTCATGCGCGCCCGCTCGATCGGTCTCGGCCGTCGCGGCATCGCGGGACGGATCTATGAAGGCGTTCCCGGCGCCGCGGCCGTTGCGGATGCGGCGTACCGTTGCGTCGCCCATAACCGGCCGATTTTCTCCGCGGCCACGCGACTGCTGTGGGGACGCAATCTCACGCGCCCGCAGTTTGGCCGGGGCATCGAGGTCTTCCTTCGCCTGCTCGCGATCTGCTACGGCATCGCCTTTGTTTCCTTCTGGGTTCAGTTGAACGGCCTGATCGGCCCGCACGGTATCCTGCCGGCCCAGGAGTTTCTCGATGCGGTCCGGGAACAAATCGGGGCCGCCCGCTGGTACGACTTTCCCACCTTGTGCTGGCTCTTCGGAGCCGGCGCATTTCTGCATGTCCTGTGCGCCACGGGAGTGCTGCTTTCCATCGGCGCGTTCCTCAATCGGGCGCGTCTGGCCTGCCTCATTGGATCATGGCTCGCCTGGCTCTCCCTCGCCACCCCGGGCCAGATGTTCCTTGGTTACCAATGGGACACCCTGCTTCTCGAGTCCGGATTGATGGCCTTGGCGGTTGTTTCCTGGCGCCGCGCCGGCGCCCAGGAGCCCCCGCGCGCGGCGCGCTGGCTGGTCTGGTGGCTGCTGATCCGCCTCATGATCCTGTCCGGGGCCGTGAAACTCGCGAGCGGCGACGCCACCTGGCGGAATCTCACCGCGCTCGAGTATCATTACTGGACCCAGCCGCTGCCGACGTGGATCGGCTGGTGGGCGAACCAGGCTCCGGCCGGATTTCAGCGCGCCTCGTGCCTCCTGATGTTCGTGATCGAACTCGGATTTCCGCTCCTCCTGCTCGGTCCGCGCCGTCTCCGGCACCTGGGGGTGGCCGGGCTGATCCTGCTGCAGGTCGCGATTGCGCTGACCGGCAACTACACGATTTTCAATCTCCTCGCGATCGCGCTCACCCTGCCTTTTCTCGACGATGCCTGGTGGTCGCGCTGGCTCGGTTACGCGCCCGCGGCGCGGCGCCGCCCGCCTCCGGCCGGATTTCTCCCGAGGCCGGTGCTCGGTGCCGTGCTGGCCGTCGTGCTGGTGTTCACGACCGCCCAGGCGTGGCCGACGTTATTTCGCGCCTGGACGCCGCCGAATTGGATGGGCGAGACCTTCGCGCACGTCGGCGCGTTCCGCAGTCTCAACAATTACGGGCTCTTCATGGTCATGACGACCACGCGGCCCGAGATCATCGTGGAAGGAAGCGACGACGGCTCCACCTGGAAGGCGTACGAGTTCAAGGCAAAACCCGGTGAGCTCGCGCGCCGCCCTCCGACCGTGGCGCCGCACCAGCCGAGGCTGGACTGGCAGCTCTGGTTCGCCGCGCTGCGCTACCCGGAACGCGAACCCTGGGTCGGGCGTTTTCTCGAACGGCTTCTTCGGGGCGAACCGGCCGTGCTCGGGCTGCTGCGATCCAATCCGTTTCCCGCCGCCCCGCCCCGCTATGTGCGGGCGGTGCTTTACGACTACACCATGACGTCGCGCGCCGAACGCGCCGCGACGGGCAACTGGTGGCGCCGCTCGCCCATCGACTATTACATTCGCCCCGTCAGCCTGCGCTGAGATGAGCCACGACCTTCGCGCCAAGTTCCTCGACGCCGTGCGCGGCAGCGTGGCCGACGGGTCGCTGCAGAAACTGACTCTCGCGCGCCCGCTCGGGCGCGAGGCGGACCTGCGCAACCTCTTCGTGCGGCCGGTGACGCTTCGGGGCGGTGTTCATCTGTCGTTCGTCTGGCGCCACGCCACCCGCGACGTCACGAAAAACCATCCTCCCGCCGAGGCGCTGGAGCAGATCGCGTCGCTGGTCGGCGACGTTTTTCGGAGCGCCCATCTCTTCACGTCCGGGCGCAGCGTCCAGTTCGAGATCGATCCGCAGGGCTCGCCGATCCTGCGTTCCGGCCCGGCAAACGCCACGACCAGCCACGGCGCGCATGACCGGATCAAGGAGCGACTTCTGCCCGACGCCAGCCAGGCGTGGCTGCAGGCGCTGGGCGTCACCACGGCCAGCGGGTCCGTCGCCGCCGGCATGGCCGACAAGCACCGGCAGATCCAGAAATTCGTGGAGATCCTCGCGCACCGCACTCGCGACGCCGGGCTGGACTCCGTCTCCGACCGGCCGCTCGAAGTGGCCGACATGGGTTGCGGCAAGGGCTACCTGACCTTCGCCGCCCACGACTATTTTTCGCTCGTCGAGAAACTTCCCGTCCGTGTCCGCGGCTTCGAACTGCGCCCGAATCTCGTCGACGCGTCGAATCGCATCGCCCGCGCCTCCAACCGGAACGGTTTGTCTTTCGAGGCTGGTGCGATCGAGCCAAACCCGCGCGACCCGCTCGATGTGCTTATCGCGCTGCATGCCTGCGACACCGCCACCGACGACGCACTCGCCCACGGCATCGCGGCCCGCGCGGCGTTGATCGTGGTGGCGCCCTGCTGCCAGAGGGAACTCCGGCCGCAGTTGACCGCCCCGCCCGTGCTCGCCCCCGCGCTGCGGCATGGCATTTTCCAGGAACGTCAGGCCGAGTTCGTCACCGACTCCCTCCGCGCCCTCCTGCTCGAATGGGCCGGCTATGAGACCCGGGTGTTCGAATTCATCTCCACGGAGCACACCGCCAAGAACACCATGATCACCGCAACCCGGCGCGGCGATGGGTCCGATTCGTCGGCCGCCGATTCGATTCGCGCCTTCGCGGCGTTTTACGGCATCCGCGAACAGGCGCTCGCCCGCCATCTCGGTTTTTCGCTCGGGTCGGCTTAGCCGGAGCGATGCAATAGAAGCTGGTATTGCTCCGGGATCGACAGGTCCTTTGGTGGTTGCCGATTTCCACTTCGGCGACAGAGGCGTCGGTATGGAAACCGACGCCAGACCGCCGGGTGCCCGCGAAACACGCGAACAACGCAACCGTCGGCCTTCCCACGACATTGGGCACTTCGTCGTTTTTTTGCATTCATTCGTGGATGACCTGCTGCGGTCCGAACGGGAAAATGGTTTGCGCGGCGGCACGGCGGCACGTTCGCTGCTCGATGTGAACACCGGAGGCGCAGCGTGAACCTGGAATCGCTCGATTGGGACGTGCTCGATCGCCTGCGCGAGACATTTCTGGGCGAACGCCGCCTCGAGGGTCCGTACTGGCACACGATCACCGACCTCGACTGCTACGATTGCACGTTCGGCGAGCGGATCGGATGGAAATGGGATGCCGTGCTCTCCGAGTTGACCGGACGGCGCTGGAGTCCGCCGGCGTCCGCGCACCCGATTGACGTTCTCGACTGGGGCTGCGGCAGTGGCGTCGCCGCCCGCCGCGTGCTCCGTTTTCTCGGCCCGGAAAAAGGCGGAAGTCTGGTCCTGCACGACCACTCGCCCCTGGCAGTGGACTTTGCCACCCGGTCGGCGCAGGATGCATTCCCCTCGTGGACGGTCCGGCCGGCCGGTCCGCGGGACCTCCGCGGCGACGATCGGATCGGACTGCTCGTGCTCAGCCATGTGCTCAACGAGCTCGATGCCATTGGACGGGCTGACCTCGAAGCACTGGTCGCCCGCAGCGAAGCGGTGGTTTGGGTCGAGCCGGGCACGCACGAGGTCAGCCGCGCACTGGTCGATTGGCGTGAGCGCTGGCTCGCCGCGGGCGGAAATGTCGCGGCGCCCTGCACTCATGAGGGCCCGTGCGGCCTGCTCGCGGCCGGCAACGAGCGCCACTGGTGCCATCATTTCGCCGCACCGCCCGCTGGGATCCATGCCAACTCGGATTGGGTTCGATTCGGACAGCGCGCCGGCATCGACCTGCGCTCGCTGCCCTACAGCTTTCTCGTCCTCGACCGCACGACCACCGTCCAGACGCCGGGAGTTTCGCGCATCCTCGGGCAGCCGCGGATGTACAAGGGATTCGCCCGCGTGTTCAATTGCAGTGCCGCGGGTGTTGAGGAATTGATCCTCCCGCAACGCGTCGACCGCGATCTTTTCAAGCAGCTCAAGCGTCCGGAGGGAGCGCTTCTCTACCGCTGGAGCCGCGACGGGGACAAGATCACCGCCGGAGCGAAAATGACCTGAGCCGGAGCGATGCCGTTTGCCCACGAGTAAGGAACCCCGGAGCAAGCTCGGGGGCATTTGATCAAGTCAGCCCGTGCAACCAAGGCCCTCTTTGGCTGTAGGAGCGGGTTTACCCCGCGATTTCCTGTTCGATCGCGGCATAAAGCCACTCCTACCACAATCCAAGTCGGAGCAAGCTCCGGGGTATCGGACCCACAGCGAATGAAGAACCATCGCCTATAATGGCGAGTCGGCGCCCAGCCTCGGTTGCGTCAGAATGGGAGCGTCGAGAAAAAGGTCGACGTGGGTTGGCCCGCCAAAAACTTCGGCCCTGCCGTATTTCTGTGTATTCAGTGCGTTCCGCGGGCAAAAAATCTTCAACCTCCCAGGCGTTCGCCCGGGTCGATTTGCCGGCGTCCGATTCGTGAGTTTTGTGGGTCGCTCACCCAGATTCCGTCCTCCGCATTTTCCCGATGTTGGGACGAACACTTTGCGTTTCCGGAGCGGCGCCCAGTGCAGCGGCCCCAACCGTTCGTTGCAACCCCTTGATGGTTTGAAAGCTGGAAAATGCCGGGGGGCTGGCATATGGAGTGCAATTGTCTGGACGGGTCTCCTGCGCCGATGCCCGCCGGCTGATTCGTTCGCATCCAACCCATCCTGATTTCATGATCACCCTTCGCCAGGTCGAGAAAGTCTATCCACTCAAGGGCGGCGTGTTCTATGCGCTGCGCAATATCAACCTCGAGATCGACGAGGGTGAATTCGTCTCGATCATGGGTCCGTCCGGTTCGGGGAAATCCACGCTGCTGCACATCCTCGGGCTCCACGACAGCGCCTGGGGCGGCGAATATGTCCTGCGCGGCGAGCCTGTGCACAAGCTCGACAAGAAAAAGCGTTTCGAGCTGCAGAAAAAGCACATCGGGTTCGTCTTCCAGAGCTACCACCTGCTCGACGATCTCACGGTCTATGAAAACCTGGAGATTCCGCTTTCCTATCGCGACATCCCGAAAAAGGAGCGCGAAAGCGTCGTCTGCGACATTCTCGACAAGTTCGCCATCGTGGCCAAAAAGGATCTTTACCCGAATCAGCTCTCGGGCGGCCAGCAGCAGCTTGTCGGCGTGGCCCGCGCCCTGATCGCCAAGCCGTCCCTCATCCTCGCGGACGAGCCCACCGGCAACCTGCATTCCGACCAGGGCCGCGAGATCATGAAGCTCTTCAAGAAACTCAACAGCGAGGGCACGACGATCATCCAGGTCACGCATTCCGAGGAGAACGCCTCGTATGGCGGCCGCATCGTGCGACTCGCCGATGGCATGATGGTCAGCCAATAGCGCCGCCATGATCTCCGACCTCCGCCAGGCCCTTCGCTCGCTCGCCAAGACGCCCACCTTCACGGCGGTCACGATCCTCACGCTCGCGCTCTGCATCGGCGCCAACAGCGCAATCTTCAGCGTTGTCCATTCGATCCTGCTCAAACCGTACCCGTGGCCCGGCTCGGAAAACCTGGTTTATGTGTACAATACGTACCCGCTGATGGGGCTGCCGAACGCCGGCACGTCCATCCCCGACTACCTCGACCGCCGCAACGGCGTCAGCGGCTTTGCCGACTCCGCCATGTACAACAGCCGGAGCCTCAACCTGGCCGCCGATGGGCAGCCGGAGCAAATCGCCGGCCTTCGCGCCACGCCTTCCCTCTTCTCCACCCTGCAGTCATCCGCTGCGCTCGGCCGGGTTTTCACGGAAGCCGAGGCCGAGCCCGGCAACGACAAGGTGGTCGTGCTGAGCCACTCCCTCTGGAAGAATCGTTTCGGTTCCGATCCGGCCATCGTCGGCAAAACGGTCCGTCTGAACACCGAACCGTTCATCGTCATCGGCGTGATGCCCGAGTGGTTCTATTTCCCGACGCCGACCACGCAGGCCTGGGTGCCGTTCGCCTTCACGTCGAAACAGAAGTCGGACGAGGAACGCGGCAACGAATACTCCAACATGATCGCGCGGCTGAAGCCCGGCGCGACACTCGCCGCGGTGCAAAAGGATCTTGATGTCATCCAGGCCCGGAACGCCGAGCGCATTTCCGAATCGCGCGATTTCTGGAAGGAGTCCGGCTTCGGCGGGCGCACGGTCGGATTCCTGGAGCAGAACGTGAACGGAATCCGCTCGATGCTCTGGCTGGTCCAGGCCGGCGTCGCCGCCGCCCTCCTCATCGGCTGCGCCAATGTCGCCAGCCTGCTGCTGGCCCGCGCCGTGGCCCGCGAACGCGAGCTCGCGATCCGCGCCGCCCTCGGGGCCGGACGGGGCCGGCTGATCCGCCTGCTGCTGACCGAGAGCCTCGCGCTTTTTGTCGCCGGGGGCCTGCTCGGCCTGCTCGCCGCGCAGTGGGGTGTGACGGCGCTGTCCTCCCTCGGTTTCTCCACGCTCCCGCGCGCCTTCAGCGTTCACGTTGATCCCGTCGTGTTCGGCTTCACGCTGCTTTGTGCTCTGGCCACGGGAATATTGTTCGGCGCCCTTCCCGCCTGGTCCGCATCGCGCGGCGACGCCGCTGCCGCCCTCAAGGAGGCCGGGGCCCGCGGGACCGCCGGCCGCCGCACCGCCTCTGTCCGGTCCGGACTCGTGATCGGCGAGATCGCCCTCGCGGTCATGCTGCTTTCCACCTCCGGCCTGCTCGTGCGCAGCTTCGAGAAGATGCAGCAGGAGTCCCCCGGCTTCAATCCCGGTGGGGTCATCACGGCGCGGCTCTCGCTCCCGATGGCGAAGTATGACCAGCCCGAGAAGCGCCTGGCTTTCGTCGACGAGGTGCTCGGCCGGCTCCGGCTGCAGCCCGGAATCCGCGCCGCCGGCGTGACCGACGTGCTGCCTTTCGCCGGCAACAACAGCCAGGGCTCCTATTCGAGCCCTGACATCGTGCAGGCGCCCGGTGCCCCGGGGCCTCATGGCCAGGTGCGCGACGTCGATCCGGGCTACTTTCGCGCCATGGGCATCACGCTCCTGCGGGGCCGGTGGTTCGATGAGACCGACACGGCAAAATCCCAGCATGTCGTCGTGATTGACCGCGTGCTCGCCGACCGTTTCTGGCCCGGACAGGATCCCCTGGGCAAACGGATCGACCGCGGCGGTGATGCGCCGAACTACCGCGTCGTCGTCGGCGTGGTCGCACCCATCAAGTTCGCCAGCCTCGAGGATCCGGTGAAGAAGGAGACTCTCTATTTCCCGTACGCCCAGCAGCCCGACAACAATTTCGTCCTGGTGATAAAGACGGACCGCGACCCGGCGGCGCTCACCCCGGCGGTGCGGGAGGCCGTCCATGGCGCCGATTCCGAGCAGCCGGTGTTCGACGTGAAGACCATGTCGCAACGCATGTACGACGTCGCCCAAACGCGGCGCGCGCCGATGCTGCTCCTCGCGCTGTTCAGCACCGTTGCCCTGCTCCTGGCCGTGCTCGGAGTGTATGGTGTCCTGACCTTCTCAGTGGCGCAGCGCACCTCGGAGTTCGGCGTGCGCATCGCGCTCGGTGCCACGACGCGCGACATCGCGGCCCTGGTCCTCCGGCAGGGAAGCTGGCTGGTGCTCGGCGGCGTGGTCGCGGGCCTCGCGGGCTATCTCGCGCTCAGCCGCATCGTCGGGCGGATGCTCTATGGCATCGCACCCACGGATCCGATCGCCCTGGCGATTGCGCCCGCGGTCCTGATGATCGCCGCCCTGTTCGCGTGCCTGCTCCCGGTGCGCAAAGCCACGCGCGTAAACCCGCTCGAGGCTCTCCGTGCCGAATAAACGCCCGTCTCGCATTTTCCCATTTTCGGGAGGCCTGAATGCCACCAATGGTCACGCGGCAAAACCGTCCGCAACCCATTATCCTTAAGTCATTGATCCACAATGGTCCGGTTTCGCGTCGGGCTGGCACATGCCTTGCGACGATAGAGTGAACCCTGCACCCCATGGACGACCTTCCTGTCTTCCTGCAAATGTTCGTCCGGCTTCTGGCCGTGTTCGCGTTGGGCGCCTCGCTGCTGGCCATGGCCCCGCGCAAGTCCGAGAAGCCGGCCGCCGACCGGGCTCCGCGCGTGGAAAAGGCCGACGAACAGGCTGCGGCCAAGGTTTGCCCGCATCCGGCGCCGCCGCCAGCCGCCGATCCGGCCAGGTGATTTCCCGCGGGATCTGATTCATGCGCGATCTCCGCTTCGCCCTGCGCCAGCTCGCGAAGTCGCCCGGCTTTACCGCCGTGGCCCTGCTCACCCTCGCGCTGGGCATCGGCTCGTGCACCGCGATCTTCACGGTCGTCAACAGCATCCTCCTGCGCCCGCTGGCCTATCCCGAACCCGACCGCCTCGTCATCATCCGCGAGACGGATCTGCCCGAGTTCCCGGAGTTCTCGATCGCACCCGGCCAGTATTTCACCTGGCTGCACGATGCCACGAATTTTGAGAGCCTCGCGATCAGTTATCGCGGCAACTACAACCTGACCGGGCACGGCGACCCGGTGCGCCTGAACTCGCAGCGGATCTCGGCCAATTATTTCGCCACGCTCGGCGTCCATCCGGCCCTCGGGCGCGATTTTGCCTCCGACGAGGATGCACCGGGCAAGGATGCGGTTGTCATTCTCAGCCATGGCTTCTGGCTCCGCCAATTCGGAGGCAGGCCCGACATCCTCGGAGAGACAATTTTGCTGGATGGCCGGCCGACGACGATCGTCGGGATCACCTCGGCGGATTTCCAGCGCTCGAACCGCGCCGATGTCTTCACCCCGACCGCATTCGCGGCCGACGAGCACCAGAATCACGGCGGACATTTCTGCTCGGTGACCGGCCGGCTCAAGTCCACGGCCACGCTCGCTTCGGTGCGCAGCGAAATGGAAGTCATCGCGCAGCGGCTCGCCCGGCAGTTTCCCGATTCCAACAAGGGCTGGAGCGTCAAGGTTGCCCCGATGCTGGAATATGCCGTGGCCGACGTGCGTCCCGTGCTCTATTCATTGCTGGGGGCGGTCGGATTCCTGCTCCTGATCGCGTGCGCCAACGTCGCGAACCTGCTCCTCGCCCGGGCCACGGGCCGCGCCAAGGAAATCGCGGTGCGGAGCGCCCTCGGAGCGAGCCGGGGTCGCCTGATCCGCCAGTTGCTCGGCGAAAGCGTGCTGCTGGCCCTGCTCGGCGGCGTGCTCGGTGTGTTTTTCGCCCAGTGGGGCACCTCCGTGCTGCTCTCGTTTGCCCCCGACTCACTCCCGCGCGCCACCGAGGTGGCGGTGGACTGGCGGGTTTTCACCTTCACCGCCGCCATCGCGGCCGTCACGGGCATCGGCTTCGGCATCTTCCCTGCCATTCAGGCCACGCGCCTGAATCTCTACGAAACCCTCAAGGAAGGCGGCCGCGGTTCGAACGATGGCGGCCGGCGTCACCGGTTGCGCAGCGCGCTGGTCATCTCCGAGGTCGCGATCGCGCTCATTCTCCTCGTGGGAGCCGGCCTGCTCATCCGCAGCTTTCTCCGGCTGCAGGACGTCGATCCGGGATTCCGTCCGCAGGATGCCTTCACGATCGGCCTGTCGCTGCCGGAGCACAAGTACGCGGACCCCGTGCAGCAGGACAATTTTGCCCGCGAGGCCGCGGACGCGCTCGCCGCCATCCCCGGAGTGACGGCGGCGGGCGCCTCGCATGTCGTGCCGTTCACGGGCAGCGACTACGTGCTTGGTTTCTCGATCGCCGACCGGCCGCCCGTCGACCCGGCCGACCAGCCACCCACCAATTATTATGCGGTGACCCCGGATTACATGCGCGCCATGGGCATCGCGCTCGTGCGCGGCCGGTTTTTCACCGCCCACGACGACGCCAAGGCCCCGCGCGTGGCCATCATCAACGAGACGCTCGCGAAGAAGTTCTTTCCCCACCAGGACCCGATCGGCCAGCGCATCAACGTAACGAACGGGCCGCTCACGTGGCGTGAGATCGTCGGCATCGTGCGCGACACCCGCCAGTATCGGCTCGACAGTCCGGTCACGATGCAGACGTACGAGCCCTTCGCGCAGTCGCCGTTCACCTTCATGACCTTCGTCGTGCGGACGGATGGCACGGTCCACGATGTCAACGCGCTCGCCCGCACCGCCATCTTCTCCGTCGATCGCGATCAGCCCGTGGCCAGCGTCCGTCCGCTTTCGGCGCTGCTCGCCGAGTCGGTCGCCCGCCGCCGCTTCGCCATGTTCCTGTTCGCCGTCTTTTCCGCCGTCGCCCTGCTGCTCGCCACTGTCGGCATCGCCGGCGTCATGGCCTACATGGTCAACCAGCGGACCTCCGAGATCGGAATCCGGATGGCGCTGGGGGCCCAGCGCTCCGATGTGCTGCGCATGATCCTCGGCCATGGCCTGCGGCTGGTGGCGTCCGGCATCGTGGCGGGACTGGCCGGTGCGCTCATCGTCACGCAGTTCATCTCCTCGATGCTCTTTTCGGTCGGCGCGCGCGACCCGCTCACGTTCGTGGCGATCGCGCTGCTTCTCACCGCCGTCGCATCGCTGGCCTGTCTCCTTCCCGCCCGGCGGGCGACGCGCGTGGACCCGATGGTCGCGCTGCGATCCGAATGACCGCGGACCGCGCGGCGCTTCGGCGTTGAGGTCGCTACCTGCTCAAATATTTTTGTCCTCATGAAAATTCCCCTCCCCCTGGTCCTCGCCGCCGCGCTGCTTGCCCCGCCGGCCATCGGGGCCGACAACAGCGCCATCCAGGAGCGCGCCGACCGGTTCCTCGCCCTCGTCAACGCCGGCTATCAGGCGCTCTAT
>DASYDZ010000106.1:0-53998 GCA_036499305.1 Candidatus Didemnitutus sp. | reverse complement strand
CGGAGGACATCGGGGTGACGAGTGATGAGTGGCGGGTGACGAGCGAAGGCGGCGGGAACACGAAGCCGGGTTTTCTTGCGCCCGGTTCGTGTGCCTAGCGCTGGTCCAGCGGTGGAAACGGTCGCGGATCGGCTCCGGTGTAGTGGGCGCCGGGGCGGATGATTTTTCCATCGACGCGCTGCTCGACGACGTGGGCCGCCCAGCCCGTGACGCGGGCGATCACGAAGAGCGGGGTGAACAGGGCGGTGGGCACGCCCAGCTCGTGGTACGCGACCGCACTGTACCAATCGAGATTCGGAAACATCCGTTTTTCATTCCACATCAGTTGCTCGAGCCGTTCGGCGATCGAGAAGAGCACCATGTTCCCGTTTTCCCCGCAGAGGGCGCGGGCGATTTCCCTGATGATGGCGTTGCGCGGGTCGGAGACGGTGTACACGGGATGCCCGAACCCGATGACGATTTCCCGGCGCGCGAGGCGCGCGCGGAGATCGGCCTCGGCTTCGTCGGCCGAGCGGTAGCGCTGCTGGATCTGGAAGGCGACCTCGTTGGCGCCGCCGTGTTTGGCGCCGCGCAGGGCCCCGATCGCGCCCGTGATGCAGGAGTGAAAATCCGAACCGGTGCCCGCGATCACGCGGGCGGTGAAAGTCGAGGCGTTGAATTCGTGTTCGGCGTAGAGGATGAGCGACTGGTCGAGTGCGCGCGCCTGCGAACGGGTCGGCGGCCGCCGATGCAGCAGGGCCAGGAAATGTGCGGCCAGCGTGGGCTCGCCCGAATCGGGCGCGATGCGCGCCCCGGAATGCGCGAAATGATGCCAGTAAAGCAGCATCGATGGAAAACAGGCCAGGAGCCGGTCGGCGATGGCACGAGCCGAGTCCGCCGTGGCCGGCCCGGCGCCCGACTCGGGCAACGCCTCGGATTCCAGCGTGCCGAGCGCGGAGCAGCCCGTGCGCAGGACGTCCATCGGATGCGCCGATGCGGGAATGCGCTCGAGAATCTCCCGCAGCGCCGGAGGCAGGTCGCGCAGTCCGGCCAGTTTCCGACGATAGGTTTCGAGCTCGGCGGCGTTCGGCAGATGCTCGTGAATCAGCAGATGGGCGATCTCCTCGAGCGAGGCGTGGGCGGCGACCTCGGCGATGTCGTACCCGCGATAGTGAAGATCGTTGCCGGTGTGCCCGACCGTGCAGATGGCGGTGTTGCCCGCGACGACGCCGGACAACGCGACGGATTTCTTGCCTTTGGGAGCGGGGTTCTCGGCGGTCATGGGAGTTAACTTTCTTGAGACGAGGGACGCTGGATGGGGAACTGTAGGAGCGGCTTTACGCCGCGATCCATCGGGGCATGAAGCCCCTCCTGCAAGTGAGCGATCGCTGCCCGTCATTCATTATTCCTTCGGCGGGTTGTAACCCAGAATGTCGTAAAGCTCCGTCCGCGTCTGCATTTTCCCGAGCGCGGCGGCGGCCGAACCGTCGCGCCGGATGGTGCGGTAGACGTCGAGCGAGGCGGCGGCGGCGGCGCGCGAGGCCGAGAGTGGATAAAGGACCAGCGCGATGCCGGCCGCGCTCAGCTCGTTGAGCGTGAACGGCGGGGTTTTCCCGAATTCGGTGAGGTTGGCCAGCACCGGTACCTTCACGGCGGCGGAGAAGTTGCGGAAGTCGTCGAGCGACCCCAGCGCCTCGGCGAAGATCATGTCGGCGCCGGCCGCCACATAGGCGTTGGCGCGCGCGATGGCGGCCTCCAGGCCCTCCACGGCTGCCGCGTCCGTGCGGGCCATCACAACGAAGCCGGAATCGGGCTTGCCGCGGACCGCCGCTTCGACCCGCGCAACCATCTCGGGGGTCGGCACGAGCTGCTTGCCCGGCAGGTGGCCGCAGAGCTTCGCCGGCACCTGGTCCTCGATGTGGATCGCGGCGGCGCCGGCTGCGGCCATGGCTCGAACCGTGGCCGCGGGATCGTCCCAACCGGTATCGATGTCGACCAGCACGGGCAGCTTGGAACGGCCGGTGATGCGGCGGACATCGATCAGGACGTCGTCGAGTGTCGTCTGGCCGGTGTCCGGAATGCCATGGGAGTGGTTGGCAACGCCGGCGCCCGAAACGTACAGCGCCCGGAAACCGGCACGCTCGGCGAGCAGGGCGGCATAGGCGTTGATGGCGCCGACGACCTGGAGCGGGCGCCCGGCCTGCAGGGCGGAGCGAAACATGGCACCGGGAGACATGCGGATGGCGGAAAAATTGCGCGACCGTCCTGATGAAGCGAGTCAAATGCCCCCGGCGCGCGAGGCGAAGGCGAAACGGCGCCGGGGCGCGATTAAGCGTTTCTTCCGGGGGAATTTTGTTTTCCAATGCCGACCCGCCTGGGTGGTGGAATGGTAGACACTGGGGACTTAAAATCCCCTGGCCGCAAGGCCGTGTGGGTTCGAGTCCCGCCCCGGGCACCAGCAAGCTCTCCACTCCGGGGAACAAAGTTTTTGGTGAAACCACATTGCGGCTGGCGCCGAATTGACGGGTCTAGTTAATGGGAGGACTGATTCGATCGAGCGGGGCCCTCCAAGCCTCGCAGCCCGTAAGAAGCCGAAAATCTCGCTCAGGAAACCGGTGGATGCGGCGAATAGCCGAAGCTGGTAACGGACGTTCGGAAAAGCCCTCATGCACCGCGGGTTCCGTGATTTCGTACCCCTTGTGAAGTAGATACTGTCGAGCCAGGTGATCTCCCAGAAAACTGTTCTTCGAAAGCCCGATTGCAGGGACATCGGCTTCGACCACTGCGGGCAAACCGACCCCCTGCAACAGCGCGCTCATAGTCTCGTCTGAAAACCAACTGTTATAAAGGGCTTCGCCGCCCCAGTAGCGGAGGAGTGAACCGATCCCGGCCTCACCCGCCGGACGGGGCGGATAAAAGCAAAACCAGATTTTCCCCTTCCGCCTCGGATTTGCGGCGTCGTGTTTGAGCGCAAGGCGGCGGGCTAAAGCTTTCGGGATAAGCCCATCTTCGCTGGCTGCACGAATTCGCGACAGCAGCATCGAGGGTTGTGGCAGTCCCATGCCTTCAGCGAGGATATTGGCGATCTCTTTTTCTGTAAGCCGCGCGCAGTGGTAACCCAGGAGGGTATGACGGCTAAGAATCTGAATAAGGTCGTCCAATACAGCTTCGCGAGGAGCCGGGTCGAACTGATTTTCATAGGCCTTGAGTTGCCGAACGATTTGATCTTCCCTGGACAGTTTGTAAGACGCCAGTTTTTCCTGAACATCACTCTGGTCGCGCAGTTCCTTCTCCAACAGCAACGACTGATGCTGGCGCAGGCAGTCCAAGACGTCCCGGGGCCAAGTCGATAGATCGAGCAGGTTCATGCGAAACGGTTATGCGGGACGCATTCCACTTCGGCAATTGAAGCTTCCTCGGTGGAGAAGAATCCTGCGAAAACTTCTCAAGTTACCATGCACGAAGCCTACCTGAATCATTTCTCGCCGCTTATTCAGGAGTTTATCCGAGAGATTAAAGACTTACCGATTCAGGGCTACGACAAATTGCCGGAACCGTTTTTTCCTCTATACGGCAGTCGTTACGAGTCTTCTCGTATGCGATTGGTCATTGTTGGGCAGGACACAAAGGGATGGGGTGGCCTGCATGAGTTTGTTGGCACGGGATCGGCTGATTCGGCCGCATGTCTGCGCTCACGGCTGAGCGAGTTTCAATCCCTAGAATTCACGAAATGGGGAAAGAACCGGCACCATTTCTTTGGATTCGTAATGATGTTGCTGGCCGCTCTAGAAGGGGAGAAAGACTGGCAGATTTTGAAACGGCACCAACTGAGGGAGGCCCTTGAAAGCTTTGCGTGGGCTAACGGGAATTCGATTGAGTATTACGAAAGCTCAGCGAAGAGCCGAGGGATTCCTAAGGATCTGTGGAACGCAGTTCGGAGCGCTGGAGCTCGGTTCGATGGATTCGCTCACTTGGTCCAAACGATCCGTCCTCGGGTCGCGATCGTTCTTTGGAAGCGGATGAACTCATCGAATTATTTCAAGGGCTGTCAGTGGAGCCCGGTTGATGGCGTCGATGGGGTGCGACGCTACAAAGTAGACAACGAGGGCGAAAGTATCGACGTTCTTCACGTACCGCACCCGGGAAGAATGAAATTCGAGAACGGAGCCAATTTTTTCTGCGGTCAACTGACCGCACTTTTGCAGCAGCACAAGCTTGAGGTGCCCTTTCCTGAATATATGGATAGGGAGCCGGAATCTGGCGCTGTGCAGTTGCTGCTAAAGCAGTCAGCCCCTTCAAATGACGGTGATCGCAACAATTTCCGATTTGTCGCTTGGGTCGCGGTGGAACTCGGCAAGCGACAGGTATCGATGTCGGTTCCGGCGCTTTCGAAGCTCCTCAACGATTGCGGGCGAAAGACGACCTACGGCACGCCGTACCTCGGCGGCCGAGGCACCTATCGATTGGTGCGGGGCGCGTATCATTGGCTGGACAGGACTGGGAAACGTGACGACGCCATCCAAGTTGCCCAGGCGTTCCGACGCCCGAACTTCGATTATGCCTACAACACCGAGAGTTGAGGCGAGGTTACAGACCTAAGGAGTCCCTTTCGCAGGCGGAGGAATCGCTTTGGATGCAATCCTTGATAGTTCCCGATCCGACCAGAACGGGTCTTGGTCCCAGTTTGGAAGCGCGCCCAACGCCGAGACCTCTGTTGCCGGGCAGGTCAGCGCGGCAACTTTGAATCGGAGATGCCAATAATTCCTCGGGTCGATTCGCCTCAATAGATAGGCCGCTGCGAAGGCTTGCGCGTACAGACGGGCGGAATTCGAAAAATGGGGTTCGTACCCGGGCAATACAGTCGGTTTGAATGCGAAGACGCGATTAGCGGAGAGCATGCCGACGTGCCCGCGCTGGATAAATAGATGCACCGGAGAGCTTCTCGTCGCCGAGGCCGTGGTCTCGGACGTGGTCACGAAGGTCCGGGCTTGGCGGGCCAGAAACTCGTTCCGAACCAGTGCGCCGCAATCTCGTTTCGGAGTTCCCCGGGGAAATTGGCACTGGAGCACGGGAGCTCCTCCTGTTTTCAATGGGTGGCCTTGGTGGCAAGCCCGAGCCCCGGGGTGCTTCCGAGGCGCCACCGCCATCCCGCATGCCCGACAAAAGACCACTGATCATGAGCGTGGCCTCCCGGTATGGATCGGCGCAATTGAGACCGTTTGTCGAAAGCTGGAAAAGGCATGTCGCCGAGGCGGAATTGGTCGTGTTCGCGGACCGTTTGCCGACTGAGGCCGCCCAATACCTGGAGGACGCCGGTGTCCGGGTCATCCCCGCCAGGTTCAACCTGGGCAATCCGACTGGCTGGCGGAAAGCGTGGCTCCGCCTGGGCGCGGGCGGATGGCTGCGGCTTCTGGGGGTCATCCGGGGCCGCCTCGGCCTCGGCGCCCATGCCGATTCGTGGCACGAGGGGATTTCGGAGGCCGCATTCCATCTGTATGCGCAAAGGTTTTTTTGTTATCGCCGGTTTCTCGCCCAATTCGGCTGGAAATATTCCGACGTTCTGCTGGTCGATATTCGCGACACGCTTTTCCAGGTGTCCCCGTTTCCCTCCGTGGGGCTTCATGTTTTTGCCGAGAACGAAACGATTGCCCAAAGTCATTTTGCCCGGCGATGGTTTCAGCTTTCGTATGGGAATCGGACATTTCGCCGGTTGGGCTCCTTTCCACTCCTGTGCGCGGGGGTGACGCTCGGGGACGGCGATTCGATCCGGGCCTATCTGGAGTGCAATTGCGCCGAGTCGCTGAAGATCGCGGCCGTGAACGATATCGACCAGGCGGTGCACAATTACATGGTTCATCGCGGACTGGTTCCCGCCACCATCCACGCCTTCGGCCAGGGTCCGGCGATCAACCTTAACGCGATGTCGCTGGCGTCCCTCACGGTGAAAAACGGGCGCCTGCTGTCCGCCGACGGACGGCCTTTTGCCATCGTGCACCAATACGATCGTGTCGTCGGCCTCGAATTGGCCGGCTAGTTTCGCGGCGGGGATTCGGCCGGCCTGGCCGCGCCGTGTTCGATCGCTGATATTGTTTGTGCGTCGGCAGCGATGGCGCAGCATGGCTGTTTCAAGGCATGCTGAGGATCTTCTTCAATTTGGACGGAGTTGAACGATGGCACCGGCAGGAGATCGAAGACCGGCTGGCGAGAGGGGCGATCGGTGCGACGATCGCACAGCGGGCGGCCTCCCGGGCCGAGGCGGATTTCTCGATTTCGTTTGGAGGGGTTGATACCCGTCAACCGATCGCGACACTGCTTCGCGCCCGGAGAGATGCTGAATTCGTCTGGGATGCGGGTGATTTCCCGGCGGGATTGAATCCGGGGCTTTACTGCTCGCTTCCGGCGCCTCTCCACTCGAGGCGCGTCCACCGCACCTTTGGGTACCCGGTCCGATACAACGAATGCGTGCAGAAGTTCGAGCTGGCGGACGCCCGGCGGCTGTTTTCGTTCGTGGGCGGCATCTCGTCGGGCCTGCGCGGCCGGATGGCCGGATTTTTTCAGAGGAAGCTCGATCCGGGAGTCGGCGAATTCCGCGTCCAGGCCGGGCCTTGGACCAGCATGTTCGACCGCTCGCGGATCGCGGTGAAGGTGGATTTCGCCGAGAGTCTCCGCAACGCCAAGTTCATTGTTTGCCCCCGGGGCAATGGCGTCGGAAGCATCCGGATGTTTGAGGCGATGGAGGCGCAGCGGGTGCCGGTTGTGCTCAGCGAT
This sequence comes from Candidatus Didemnitutus sp., assembly GCA_036499305.1. Lineage (GTDB taxonomy): Bacteria > Verrucomicrobiota > Verrucomicrobiia > Opitutales > Opitutaceae > Didemnitutus. The sequence continues at coordinate 47,251 of DASYDZ010000106.1, read as the reverse complement.
CGATATGTGCTTCCCGAGGGCGTCGATTGGCGCGAATGCGCCGTCCTCGTTCGCGAGCGCGATTATCGCATGCTTCCGGAGATTCTTCGTCGCCACGAGTCCAACTGGGAGCGGATGGCGACCTCGGCCCGAACGGTGTGGGAGAGGCATTTCAGTGACACCGTGCTTCTCGACGAGATGGCCCGGCTGCTGTCGGGGCTGGAAAGGCAGGTTCCGATGCGCACCAAGGCGATCGGGGTTCTTCTTCGCGGGGAAGGCATGGCCCGGCGCCAACTGCCCGCGATGAGGCGAAGAATTTTCTCCGCCGGCCGGCGCGATTCGGCCGGCCAATGAGACGGCCGGGCGGGAGCAGCGCGCACCCGGTTTCGGCGCGGCGCATGCGCTATAGTTAGACCAAGGAGGCTTTTGATTTCCCCGGGACGCTACGGTTGCCTGCCGCCAAGACCGGTTCCCCGTATCCCCTAGGCCGGTCCGCGAACTAATGGCAACCCCACCCCCGTTGCGCGCGCGCATCCGCTCGTCCGCCACGGCGTCGACGTTGTCGTCCAAGCACCAACCCTAATACCCTGATGAACACATTGAACCGACGGGCGCGCACCGTGATGGTTTCCAGCGCCGCCCTGCTCAGTCTTGTCTGGGCGAACGCGCAGGTCGCCCCGACCGGCGATCCCGCCACCAGCCCGGCCAAGATTAATCTGCTCGCGGCCGATGCGGCCGGCGGAGCCTCCACCGATGCCAGCAAGGATGTCATCGTGCTCAGCCCCTTTGAAGTCACGTCGAGCAAGGACGTCGGCTACCAGGCGAACGAAACCCTGGCTGGAACCCGCATCCGCACCAACCTGGGCGACGTCGCTTCGGCGATCCAGGTCATCACGAAGGAATTCATGCAGGACGTCGGAGCCACCGACAACGGCACCCTCCTGCAGTACACCACCAACGCCGAAGTGGCCGGCACCCGCGGCACCTACGCGGGGGTTGGCAACGGCACGACTCCGACCGAGACCAACAATCTCCGCAATCCGGAATCCGTCCAGCGCGTCCGTGGCCTCGCGGCGGCCGACAACACCCGCGACTATTTCGTCACGGACATCCCGTGGGATTCCTACAACGTCGATCGCATCGACATCCAGCGCGGACCGAATGCGATCCTTTTCGGCCTCGGCAGTCCGGCCGGCATCGTCAATGCCTCGATTCATAATGCGGAGTTTCGCGACACGGGTGATGTGGAGTTCCGCACCGGCTCATACGGCAGCACCCGGACGTCACTTGACGTCAACCAGCAGATCATCGACAACGTCCTCGCCATCCGCATCGACGGCTTGTGGAACAATCAGAAATACGAGCAGAAGCAGGCCTGGCAGAACGACAAGAGGTTCTCCGGCATGATCCGCTTCGACCCGCAACTGTTCAAGGATCCGTCGTTCCATACCAGCATCAAGGCGAAGTTTGAAAACGGCGACATCAAGGCCGACCGTCCGCGCACGCTTCCGCCTGCGGACAGCCTTTCGCCGTGGTTCAATGCGGTCAACAACACCAGCCTGACCGGCGGCGTGGGCAAACTCCTGATCAATAGTGCCTATGGAGTGACGGCGCAGCCGCAGACCCTTAATCCTTGGCTTACGGCGGGCTCCATCGCCAACCAGCAGCAGCCGCTCTGGACCGTCGATGGCACGTCCAACGAAGTCTATCGGATCAGCGCCGGATACATCAACAATGGCTTTCTCAACAACGACGGCTCATTCCGTGGTGTCGGCAACAGCGCGCTGGGCCAGGTGTACTCGGACCAATTCTACGGGCTGACCAGCTACAACCTATTCGCGGTCAACGCCAAGCTGCCCGGCGCCCAATATGGACAGTTCCGGCAGCAATCCCTGCTCGATCCGTCGGTGTTCGATTTCTACGACAACCTTATCGACGGACCCACCGCCTCGCAGTTCGAGAAGTGGAATGCCTTCAATCTCGATATCAGCCAGACGGCCTTCGACGACCGGCTCGGAATCGACCTGAGCTATGACCGCCAGAGGTACAAGCGCGGTGGCCAGGCCCTGATGAATAATCCGACCCTGAGCATCGACATCCTCCAGAACTTCCAGGATTTGACCGCCAATCCCAATGTCGGCCGACCCTATGTGTTGGCTGGAGCGGGTTCGGGCAACTCCTACCAAAGCGACCGGAAGTACCTGCGCGGCTCCCTTTTCGGCGAAGTCCGCGCTTCCGACTGGCTCGCGAAGGGCAGTTTCCTAGAGAAATTACTCGGCAAGCATCGCTTCAACGGTGTCTACAGTGATGAGAAATACGCCGTCGAGAACCACAACTGGCAGGAATTCGCCAACAGCCGGGACTGGGACGGCTACTGGAACGCGAACGATGGAAGCACCAACAACATCAACAATCGTGCGCCCAGCATGGTCATCTATCTGGGGCCGTCCATCGCCGGCATGAATTCGGCTGCTGGGGCGAACATCCCGGGCATTACCGCTCCGGTGAATTATGCCAGCGGGAATGTTTATCAGTTCAACAGCCTGTGGAAAAATCTCCCCGGTGTCACGCCGGCGGCCGCCTGGACTCCCGCCGCCAACAGCGTGATCTTCCCCGCGGCGACGCCGCCAGCGGGCGGTTATACCCAAGCGTCGAACCCGGCCAACTACGTCGGCTGGAACGCGAACGTGGCGGATAACCTTATCGTGGACAATATGGACACGAATCCCGCCCTGACGACAACGGCGCAGAAAACATTCCGCGAGACCAAGTCCTATGCCGGATCGTGGCAGGGGTACCTTTGGAACGCGGCCATTGTCCCGACACTCGGCTGGCGCTATGACGAAGTCGAAAGCGAAGCGGCGACCGCGGTCCCGGTCGTCGCCAATCGCGGAGAGCTGAATCTCAACCCGAACGGCGCTGCCAGCACCAAGCCCTATGCCTTGCCCAATGGGCCCACGGGTCTCAATGCGAACCAAAGCTACTCACTCTTCAAGAATCACTCCACCTCAGGTGGCGTGGTGGTTCACCTGAACAAGTTCTTCGAGAAGGACGGTGTGGAAGGCAGCGATTTTCTGCCGATTAACATCAGCCTTTCTTACGACAAATCGAACAATTTTCAGGTCACCGACACCCGGCGTGACTTCTTCGGCACTGTCCTCGGCAATCCGACCGGCCAGACGAAGGAATACAGCGTCTTGCTTTCGACCAAGGACGGCAAATATTCATTCCGTGCGGTGAAATACGACACCAGCATCGCGGGCGGCAGCGCCTCGGTCGACCTTACCGGGCTCGCCGGCACGATCGCACAGGGCCTCAAGTTCCGTAACATCTTCCTCTACCAGATGTCCGGATACACCTGGGACACGCGCGAGGACGGATACGTCGCTGCGACCAACAGCATCAACGTGGGTGTGGGCAACCGTCACTTCTGGACTCCGGCCTACATCAACTCGGCCGGCCGGCCGGTGGCCGACCTGACTGGCGCTGGTGGCAGCACCGCAGGCGCGACCCTCGAAACCCAAGCGCAGGCCGACGCCCACCGCGATGCCTCGATCGACGCCTGGAACGACATCCAGAAATACCTCTCCGCGACCGGATTTTTCGGGGCGTGGAATTTTGTTCCCACCACGCTCTCGGCCCTGACGGATCGCGCCACATACATGCAGACCCTCGGGCCGAACCTCGAGCCCGCGGCGCCCGGAAACGCCCGTCAGGTGCCCGTGCAAAATAATGCGGCCTTGATCCCGGACATTGCATCGCTTGCCAGCTACGGCCCCACGTCTCCGACCGGTCTCACCGTTACGGCCGACACGAAATCCAAGGGCTATGAATACGAACTCACGGCGAATCCGCTCCCGAACTGGCGCATTGCGTTCAATGCCGCCGAGACGACGGCGGTCGAGGATAACGTCGGCGGAGGACAGTTGGACGCTTTTGTTGCCTACATGGACCAGGCGATGGCCGGCGTGGCGGGCGACATGCGGCAGTTCAACGGCACCTACGTGGCCGGAAACGAAGTTCGGCAAAACTACGCCAACTGGCGCGGCGGCTACACGCTGCTGAAGCTCCAGGAAGGCGCCGACGTGGCCGAGCTCCGTAAGTGGCGCTTCAACTTCATCACCAACTATACATTCGACACGGGTGTGCTGAAGAACGTGGGCGTGGGCGGTGGTTACCGCTGGCAGGACAAGGTGGTCATCGGCTATCCCGTCATCCCGGGCGCCAACGGCCAGGCCAGCTTCGACCTCAGCAAGCCCTACTATGGTCCGTCGGAAGGCCAGATCGACCTATGGGTCAGCTATGAGCACAAAGTGACGAACAAGATCAACTGGAGGATCCAGGCCAACGTCACCAACGTGGGCAAGAAGGACAGCCTGATCCCGGTTTCGGTTGAACCCGATGGTCAGACGTGGGCCACCGCCCGCATCGCCCCGGTTCAGGAATGGTTCGTGACCAATACGTTCACGTTCTGATCCATTCTCTGCTCGAGAAATAATTCAGGCCTGTCGCCCTCAAGGCGGCAGGCCTTTTTCTTTGAGTACTCCTTTTGCCAAAAGATGTCGCCCCCGGGCTTTCCCCTTCCTTCCTAATCGTCCCGCATTACTCTGTCTCTCTCTGACGCGTCTGATCCGGTAAACTGGTCCGCCGAATGAATACTAATCGCTGCCTGCTGCCGGTAATTGCCGGCATTCTCCTCGCCGTCCCACCGTGCGCTTTCGGAGCCTGGGTCGGCACGTGGGTGACCGCGCAACAATTGACCGAACCCTCCAACATGCCGCCCGCTCCCGGCCTGACCGGAAGCACCTTGCGCCAGGTGATCCATCCGACGCTATCCGGTCCGCACCTGCGTTTGGTCCTCTCGAATGTCTTCGGCGACGGACCGCTCGCGCTGGGTGCCATTCATGTCGCCCGCTCGGCGGGCGGCTCCGCGATCGAGCCGGGTTCGGATGCTCCGGTGACCTTCGGTGGACTCGCGGCGATCACCATCCCGGCCGGGGTTTCGATGGTCTCCGACCCGCTGGCATACGAAGTAATGGCCCAGCAGAATCTCACGGTCACGCTGAACATCACGTCCGCCCCCGCGGCGCTGACCGGACATCCGGGATCACGCACGACCTCGTACATTCAATCGGGCGATGCGGTCACGGCGACCACCCTGGTCGCCGCGCGGACGACGGACCATTGGTATCTGCTCAGCGAAGTCGACGTGTGGACTGAGAAGCCAGCCTCCGCCATCGTGGTGCTCGGCGACTCCATCACCGATGGCCGCGGTTCCACCACGAACGCCAACAACCGGTGGCCCGACAACCTGGCGCGACGCCTGGGCGCGGAGACCGCCACGGGATCCATTGCCGTCCTCAACCAGGGTATCGGCGGCAACAACCTGCGGCATGACGGCCTCGGCCCGTCCGCGCTCTCCCGGTTCGATCGCGACGTCCTGGGTCCCTGCGGCGTCCGCTGGCTGGTGGTCTTCGAAGGCATCAACGATATCGGTGGCGCGGCGGGAGCCCGCGCCCACCACCGCCCCGCCGCCAACTCCGCCGATCTCATCGCCGCGTTGCACCAGATTGCGGAGCGCGCCCGTTCCCACGGCCTTCGGGCTTATGGGGCGACGATCACGCCCTTCGAGGGATTCACCATGTATTACACCCCGCAGAGCGAGACGGATCGCCAGAGCGTGAACCAATGGATCAGGACCACGGCCGATTTCGACGCGGTCATCGATTTCGACGCGGCCGTCCGCGATCCCGCGAACTCCGCGCGGCTGGCTCCGGCGTTTGACTCCGGCGATCACCTGCACCTTTCGGCCGAGGGATATCGACAGATGGCGGCCGCCATTGACCTGAAACTTTTCGAACCATGAAAACCGGCATTTTTCTTCTGGCCGCATCGACGCTCGTCCTCCCGCTCTCCGGGGCCGCGCCCTTCGACCCGCCGCACCTGCAAAAACAGGGCACCGCCACGCAGTTGATCGTGGACGGCAATCCGATCCTGCTGCGCGGCGGCGAGGTCAGCAACTCAGACGGAGAACCGGAGTACCTGCATGCATCGTGGTCGCGCCTCAAGGCAATGAACCTCAATTCCGCGGTGATCCCGGTGTATTGGGATGTGATCGAGCCGCAGGAGGGACATTTCGATTTCTCAACCGTCGACGGACTCCTGGCCGACGCCCGGTCCGTGGATTTTCATCTGGTGCTTCTGTGGTTCGGCACCTGGAAGAACAGCATGTCGTGTTATGCCCCGTCGTGGGTGAAGACGGATCTGCAGCGCTTCCCCCGCGCGCGGACGTCGACCGGACAGGCGCTGGAAATCGTGACGCCGTTTTCCACGGCTTGTCGCGACGCTGATGCGCACGCATTTGCCGCGCTGCTGCGTCACCTGCGCGAAGTTGACGGGCAAAAGCACACCGTGGTGCTGGTGCAGGTTGAAAACGAGATCGGCATGATTCCCGAGGCGCGCGACCGGACGCCGGCGGCCGATGCGGCCTTCGCCGGGGCGGTGCCCCCGGAGCTGGTCAATTATCTCAAGACGCATCGTGAAACCCTGGCGCCCGCCTTGCGCGAGCGGTGGGAGGCGCAGGGCACGCGCACCTCGGGCACCTGGGTGGAGGTGTTTGGCAACGGGGTCGCGACGAATGAAATCTTCATGGCCTGGACGTTTGGCCGCTACGTGGAAACCGTGGCGGCAGCCGGTCGGGCCGAATATGCGCTGCCGCTTTACGTCAACGCCGCGCTCATCCGGCCGGACTACCAGCCGGGACAATATCCGAGCGCCGGCCCGTTGCCGCACCTGATCGATGTCTGGCGCGCCTCCGCGCCCACGCTCGATTTCATCAGTCCCGACATCTATTTTCCGAACTTCGCGGAATGGGCCGACCGCTACACGAAGAGCGGCAATCCGCTGTTCATTCCCGAGGCGCTGCGCAGCGGCATTGCGGCGGCCGACGAACTTTATGCCTTCGGGGGTGATGACGCGATCGGCTTCTCCCCTTTCGGAATCGAGTCCATTCAGGAACCGGCGGCCACGTATTTGAAGGCGAGCAACGACCTCATCCGCCAGCTTGAGCCGCTGATCCTGGCCGCGCAGGGCCGCGGCACCATGACCGCCCTGCTCGCTCCTCCAGCGGAGCAGAGGGTCCCGCAGGTAGTCGCATTCGGCGGCGTGAATCTCGGCGTTTCCTACGAACGCCTCGAAGCGCCTGGCCTGGCGGATGGTGTCATCAATGAGTCGGGCGACAAGGCGGCGAGCCGCGCCGTCCTTCCGTCCGGTGCGATCGTGATCCGATTGGGGCCGGACGAATTTCTCTTCGGCGGCATCGGGGTGACGGTGACGTTTGCATCCCCGACGCCGGGAGATCCGATCATCGGAATTCTTGAGTGCGAGGAAGGCCGCTATGTCGACGGACATTGGCAGCATCTGCGCTGGTTGAGTGGAGATCAAACGCACCAGGGCCGCCATCTCCGCCTGGAGCCGGGCCATTTCACGCTGCAACGCATCAAGCTCTACCGCTACCGCTGATTCGAATGTCGGGGGCCGGATGTTTCAATGCGGCGAGTTTGCTTGGTGTAGCCGGGGGCGGTGACCCCGGTCGAATGCTCATGAACCGGGCCCTGTGAACCCGGCTACATCGATCGCCGAGAGGGACATCGGCGACCACCACGGCGTGCCACAACCCTGTGGCCGCGGCTGCAATTGAGCGAGTTTGCGTGGTGTAGCCGGGGGCGGTGACCCCGGTCGAATGCTCATGAACCGGGCCCTGTGGACCCGGCTACATCGAAGCGACTGAAACCACCGATTTCACGGATCGGCACGGATCAAGGCCTCGACCATGGGCCAGGCACTTTTACAGGAAAAACGGAGACGAAAAATCCTCCGTTAACTCTGCTTCCTCCTGTTAAAACTTCAGTGGTCCGCTCAGCGACCTCTGCGCGCTCCTGTTAAAATTCAGGGATTGAGGAACTGGATTCTACAGGAGACCGCCGAGGTCGCGGAGACCAATCCCCAAACCTCCCGGGTCGATGTTTGAAGTGAAAACAGTCCCATTAATTTTACAGGAGTGAACGGAGGAAACAGAGATGAACAGTTCTCCGTTAGCTCCGTTTCCTTCTGTGAAAATCCCGGTGTTCTGCTTCGCGACCTCTGCGTGCTCCTGTCAAAATTCAGGGATTGAGGAATTGGAGAGACGAATGGTCAGTTCGTTGATCCTGCGGACGTCGGTCAAAACTGCTCGCGCTCGACCAGCGCCGGACGAACGGTGTCGGCGATGCCCCGGGTCGCGGTGACCGAGAAATCGGTGACATGCCGGAGGTCGAACATGCCCGGCGTCACGGTTCCTCGTTGGAAATTGAGGTGGTCGAACCAGGCACCGGTTACATCGTCGAGCACCATGGCCGGCCGCGCGTCCGGCTGGTCGGTCGTGATCTGCACATGATGCATCGTCACGCCCTGGACGTGACGCAGGAAAAATCCGAACGACGGCATGTCGCCGAACATCGACGGCTCGGGATACGATTTCTCCTCCTCGGGCGGCTCCCGCTCGCGGAGCTTTTCGCCGCTGCCGCCCTGCTGCACGAGCGTGAGGTCGCTGAAATGGATGTCCTCGACCGGATGGCCCGGGATGCCGCTGATGACGCAGCCGAGGTTCCAGTCGGCATCGGAAACGACGAGGTGGCTGATCGAGACGCGCCGGATGGAGCCGACCCTTGTGCCGGGCGGACCGCGCAACCGCGCTCCGAGCCGGATGAACACGGGAGCCTGATGCACGTGGCGCATCGTGATATTGGAGATGACGACGTCCTCGATGTGCGCACCGTCGACGCTTTCGATCGCGAGACCGCGGCAGCGGTCGAACACGCAGTTCGTGATGGCGATGTTCTTGAAATCGCCGTTCGACTCGGTGCCCAGCTTGATGCGCCCGGTCGCCCACGAGCGATAGTCCGGGGTGCTCACCTTGAAGCTTCCGTCGATCAGGGAACCTTCGTCGTAGCTGCCGCAGACAAGGCAGTCGGAAATCGTGATGTTCTCGCAGTGATGGAGCGAGCCGAGCCCGTAGGAGGCCTTCAGGCAGATGCCGTCGTCCCACGGTGAATTGACGCTGCAGCGCATGACGCGGACATTCTGGCAGCCGTCGATGTCCATGCCGTCACGGTTGGTGTCGATCATCAGGTGATCGACCACAAGGTTGTTCACGCCGGTGGCGAGGATGGCAAACCATCCGCCATGGAGGATCGATAAGTCGCGGAGGACGACATTGTGGCAGTCCCGGAGCGCGATCGACTTGTTGCCGCTGTGGGGCGGATTGGGATGGTACTGGCTCTCGCCCTTGGCCGGGTCGGCGAAACGGTTCACCTCGGCATCGAGACCGGTGCCGTGGATCAGGCCCGGACCGAGAATCGCGACGTCATGCAGGCCTTCGCCCCAGAGCAGGCTGTTGTGCCAGTGGCCATGACCGAAATCCTGATAGTGAAACTTGTCGGTCCACTCGTTCGGCTCCGGTTCGTCATAGACGCCCTCGGCCGGCGGCGCGGCCTCAAGCGTGGCGCCGGCCTCAAGGGCGAGGGTCAGGTTGCTGCGCAGGTGAATCGAGCCTGACAGATAGGTGCCCGGAGGCAAGCACACGACGCCACCTCCGCGCGCGGCTGCCGCCTCGATCGCACGGTTGATCGCGGCCGTGTCCAGCGTGTGGCCGTCGCCGGTGGCCCCAAAGGCCCGGACATCGAAGCACGGCGCAGCGACCGGCGGGGTGCCGGCCCGAAGCGTTCCGGCCGTGAGCGGCAGGACCAGGGAGACGAGCGCAGCGCGATTCATCGGAGAAGCGCGGCGTGCCGATCAGGGACCGATGCGCTCCAGCTTCATCGCGTGGTCGCTGTCGCCCACGGATACCGTCAGGCGTTTGGTCGCGCCGCCGACATCGAACTCGCATTGCGCGTCCGTGCTGAGCGCAAAGAACTTCGTGGTTGATTCGGCATGCATGACCAATTCCTGGCCGGACAAGGTCATCGAAAGGAGACCATTGGGAAGGCGGCGGACCTTGACGGAATTCCACTGGCCCGTGCCATAGGAGCCGGCGTAGCTGTCGAGCGTTGCGTCGGCCAGCATGAACTCCTTGTGGCGGGGATGTCCGAGCTCGCGCACCCAGACGTTGCGGTAACGGACCGGGTGCCCGTGGTCCTGGAAGGCAATCGGGAGCCGTTCGGGATGCGCCTGGTACGGCAGGCGATTGATCCAGCCGGTCGGGCCGGTGAGCTCGACATTATTCTGGATGAGGACTCCATTGTGGAAAACAGTGACATGCGCCCTGGCCACCACCTTGCCGTCCGCGTCGAAACGCGGGGCGGTCCAGATGATGTCGTAGATCTGCCATTGGCCGGGAGGCCGCGTCGCGTTCACCAGCGGGGGATACTGGCCATACACGGAGCCGGCCGCGCCGTCCGCATAGGTCTTCGCCTGGTAGGAATCGAGCACCTGGATCTCATAGCGATCATAGCCGAGAAAAACACCGCTGTTGCCGCGATCCTGGCTTTCGCCGTGCGGCGGGTTGGGAGCCATCCATTCGACGTGGAGCTGGCAGTCGCCGAAGGACTGCAGCGTGCGGGCGAAGCCGCTGCCCGGCACGCACTCGAGAGCGCCGTCGTGCACAATCCATTTCGTCGGGCTGCCGTCCATCGCCACCCATTGGGACATGTCCTTGCCGTCGAAGAGCACGGTGGCATCGGCCGGCGGCCGGCCGGGCTGCTCCTGGGTGCTGGCCGTGCCCGGGTCGACCGGCGTGGCCATCGGACGTTCGCGATCGTGATCGATCCAGTGGGCATCAGGTTCGGCGCGCAGGGCGGGGGAGGTGAGCGCGACGAGTCCGCAAATCAGAACGACGGGTGATTTCATGTTCGGGATGGGATGGCGCGTCCGGAGCGGCACGCGAGGGGAAGGAAGGACAAATTTTGCCAACGTTTCCCGGATGGCGAGCACTTTTCGAAACACGCCGCCCTGAGCCCGGGCCCGGCCGGGAATGGCCTTGCGCCATCGGCGGGCGCCCCGCAGACGTTTGGCGCATGAAAATCGGCTTGATGGGCGGCAGCTTCGATCCCGTGCACTTCGGGCATTTGATTGCGGCCCAGGACGCCCTCGAACAGTTTCAACTCGAACGCCTGTTCCTCGTGCCTGCCGCGCAGGCGCCCTTGAAGCCGAATGACGTGCAGTCGGGTGCGGAAGACCGCATGGCGATGCTCCATGCGGCCACGGAATGGGACCGGCGCCTCGAGATTTCCGATTACGAATTGGGCCGGGGCGGCGTCAGCTACACGATCGATTCGGTCCGGCACTTCCGCGATCGGTTCCCGACCGACCAGTTGTTCTGGATCATCGGCGGCGACCAGCTTCCCCTGCTGCAGCGTTGGAAGGACATCGATGAGCTGGCCCGCATGATCGAATTCATCTTCCTCGAACGGCCGAAACACCCGACCCGCCAGCATCCCGAGATTCCCGGGCTGACCCTGCATCGTTGCGATGGACACCTGATCGAAATCAGCTCGAGCGAACTGCGCCGGCGGGTGCAGGAACGCAAGTCCCTGAACTATTTTTGCCCCCAAAAAGTAATCGCCTACATCGAGCAGCAGCGGCTCTATCGCTGAGCGAGGCCTGCCGTTGACGGTCGAAAGATGAAAGTCGCAATTCACCGCGTCGCCGCAGACGATGGCCGGCTGGAATCTCCTTCGAGGGAGGTTCGTCGTTCGTCCGCTGATCAGTCTCTCAACTTCGCTCCCCGCCATCTCCCCTGAACACATGAAGAAAGCTCCGTCCTCCAAGGCCCCCACCCGCACGAAGCGCGCGCCCGCGAAGAGCCGTGCCACGTCCCCGGCGGTCAATCCGCTGGTCCGCCTGGTGGTCAGGGCTCTCGACGAGAAAAAGGGGGGTCATATCCGCGTGCTGCACGTTGCCCGGCTGTCGAGCATCACCGATTACCTGATCGTGGCGACGGCGACCTCCGAGCCGCACCAGCGCGCGCTGCGGGTGGAATTGGAAAAGGTGCTCGACGGCAATGGGGCCCGGATCATCGGCATCGACACCGGGCGGCAGAGCGGGTGGACCGTGGTCGATGCTTTCGATGTCATGGTCCACGTTTTCACCGACGAAAACCGGGAAAAGTACGGGCTGGAGAGTCTTTGGAAGGACGCGGACGAAATCCCCGTCGCCTCTCTCCTGTCGGGATCGTAAGCTTTGTAAAATACTTGTTGGGAGGGGATTACGATAAAAACTCTCGACGAGTCGCGAGAAAAGTCGTAGGGTATGCGCTTACGACTGGATAGGCATGTGCCTTACAGTCGACATACAATCACAACTGATTGCTATATAATAAATAATAAATGCACAACCCAATGAAAACCAAACCCCAAAACAAGTCGCAAGGTTTCACCCTCGTTGAAATCATGATCGTCGTCGTCATCATCGGCCTCTTGGCCGCCATGGCGATTCCCGCGTTCCAGAAGGTTCGTCAGTCCTCGCAGGACAAGGCGGTATTGAACAACGCCCGCCAGCTTTCGGCCGCCGCGGACCAATACTTCCTGGAAAACGGTGTCTCGACCGTCAGCCTGGCGATGCTTGTTGGCTCATCGAATTACGTGAAAGCCGTAAATACCGTTGCCAAGGAAACTTACCCAGCCGGCTACACCCAGGGAATCACGATCACGATCGCTGGCGTCGCTGGTGCCCGCACGGTCACCTACGCTCCCTGAGCATCTATATAAGAGATGGGGTGTATTGCTGGTTCCGGATACAAGCATTGGGGTTGCTTTTTTTACGATTTCTAAAAAACTCCACCCTTGCCTGACGGAACCGGCCAACGCCTAATGCGACTGCTCATTCGAGCAGTTTAATAATAACCAAAACACAATACCCATGAATAAAAATATCAAATCGACCAAGGGCTTCACCCTTGTTGAAATCATGATCGTCGTCGTCATCATCGGCCTCCTGGCCGCCATGGCGATTCCCGCGTTCCAGAAGGTTCGTCAGTCCTCGCAGGACAAGGCCGTGTTGAACAACGCGCGCCAGCTGTCCGCCGCGGCTGATCAGTACTTCCTGGAGAACGGTGTCTCAACCGTCAGCCTGGCGATGCTCGTTGGTTCCTCGAACTACGTGAAGGCCGTCAACACTGTCGCGAACGAGACCTACCCGACGGGCTACACCCAGGGTATCACGATCACGATCGGTGGTGTCGCCGGTGCCCGCACGGTCACCTACGCCCCGTAATCGAAAGCTTTTGTTTTTCAGCCAAGCCGTCCATCGTCGATGGACGGCTTTTTTATGACCATTTTTGGATTTTTCCGGGCGGACCGCCGGATGACCTTGCTGGTCCTGAACGGGATTGCAGCCCTCGTTCTGGGCTTTTTCACCTTCACCCCGGATCAATCGCTCAACGCCGTCATTCACGGCGGATACTGGGCGATGCTCATTCTCACCGTCCTGTTCGGATGGTCGCTCCTGCGCCTCGCGCGCAAGTCCTTTTCCGGCTGGTCCGCGTGGCGATCAGCCCCGCGCTGGCCCCTCGTTTTGATCCTGGTTTGCGGCCTCGTGCTCCTTGTCCACGAGGCCTACGGCTTCAAGATCCTGATGGATGAGGTGATGCTCCTCGGCACCTCGATGAGCATGCACTTCCAGAAAGTGGCGCTGGTGCCCATGCGGGCCAACGACATCCAGGGCGCCTTTCAGATCGTCGCCGGGCAGCTCGACAAACGCCCGCTGTTCCAGCCGTTCCTCGTCTCGCTCATCCACGACCTCACGGGCTACCGCCCGGAAAATGTCTTTGTTCTCAACACGGTCCTGACCTTTGTCCTGCTGGCTCTCGCGTTTCGCCTCGGCAATCGCATCGCCGGCCGGCTCGCCGGCGCCGCCGGCGTCCTGCTTCTCACCGGCCTCCCGCTTCTCGCCCAGAACGCGACCGGCGGGGGGTTCGAGATCCTCAACCTGGTCATGATCCTGTCGACCGTCCTGCTGGGCATGCGTTTTGCGCGAGATCGCGACGGCGACTCGCTTCAGGCGTTTGCACTGTCCGGCATCCTGCTGGCGCAGACACGCTACGAGTCCGTGCTTTTCCTGCTGCCCGTGGCGGCCCTCATCCTGTGGGTCTGGTGGGCGGACCAGCGGCCCGTTCTCAGTTGGATGTTCGTCTTCGCGCCGCTCTATCTGCTGCCCTACGCCCTGCACAACAAAGTGTTCAGCCTGCGCCAGTCCTCCTGGGAAATGGCCAGCCAGCCGGGGTACGACAAACCATTCGCCCTGTCGTACATCCCCGACAACTTCCAGCACGCGCTCAATTTCTTCTTCAACACCACCGGCGAACAGTCGAATTCGATCGTGCTGTCGGTGCTGGGATTCCTGACGCTTCCGTTCTTTCTGCTCTGGGCCGCCAATGTCCTCCGCGAGGGGCGCGCCGCCACGCCGGTGCGCGTCGCGACTGCGATCTTCGGTTTCGGTTTCCTCGCCCACACCGTCCTGATGATGGTGTATTTCTGGGGAAAATTCGACGATCCGGTCATCCGCCGCCTCAGCCTCCCGCTGAATCTCTGGCTCGCTCTTTCCATCGTGGTCGTCGTCGGCGAACTCGGGCGCGGCCGGCGCTGGCCCTGGCAGGCCCTCCTCGTCGCCGCGGTGGGCGGCCTCTTTGCCTACTCGCTGCCCAACATGGCGCGGCACGACTACTCCATGGTGTACTATCCGGGCCGCGAAACCCAGTGGAGGCGCGACTTCATCGCGGCGCATCCGGAACGCGACTACCTCGTCATCGACAACAGCTCGATCACGTGGATCACCCATCTCGTCTCGTCGACGCCGGTGCGCCAGGCCCTCGAGCACAAGGAGAACATCGTCTTCAATTTCCGGAACCACTCGTTCACGGCGATATATGTCTTCCAGAATTTCGTGGTCGACGACGCCACCGGGCGCGAGGTGATCAACGCGGCCGACGACCTCGGTCCCGATTATCAGCTCGAAACGGTGGAGGAACGGCGCTTCGCCTATCCCACCATCGCGCGGATCAGCCGGGTCGTCTCGGTGCGGGACGGACCCGTGACGATGCCGCGGCCGGCTCCGAGTCCCATCGACAAGCTTTCCCCCGACCAGCTCGAGAAGGTCCGCCAGGAATACTTCGCGAAATTCATCCAGCAGCTTCCTTGAACGCTCCTGCGCCCAGTCTCTCCAGCCTGTGGGCGCGCACGGAGACGCGCCTGGCGCTGTTCGGCCTGTCGGGCGTCGCGTCCGCCTACGTCGGGTTTCTGGGCCTGAGCGTCGCCCACGCAGAGGCAGTCGTGAAACGCGGCGGCTACTATGTGATGCTCGCGGCCTTCGCGCTCTTCCTGCACGCCCTCTGGCGCCTGCACCGGTCGGGCGCGCCGGGGGCCGACCCGCCGCTGACCCGGCGCCAGCGAGTCCTCGCCCTCGCGGCGATCGCGGTCTTCTCGCTCCTCGCCATCGCGAGCGACCGGTTTCAGAGCAAGATCCTCTTCGACGAGTTCGTCCTGCAGTCGACGGCGTTCAACATGCACTTCTTCCGCGACGTCGCCACGATGGTCCGCGGCTACGACATCCAGGGCGTCTTCCTTTCCACGGACAACTACCTCGACAAACGACCGTATTTTTATCCGTTCGTGGTCTCGCTCGTGCACGATTTCACCGGCTATCGCCCGCTGAACGCGTACCTGCTGAACGCCGCGCTCATGCCGGTTTCGCTCGGCCTGGTCTTCGCGCTCGGCCGCCGGCTCGCGGGGTGGGCGGGCGGCATGCTGGCGGTCCTGCTCCTTGGCTCGCTGCCGCTGCTGGGTCAGAACGCCACCGGCTCGGGGATGGAACTTCTGAACGTTGTGATGATTCTCGCCGTGATTCTTCTGGGGGCCGGCTACCTGCGGCGGCCGGACGAGGACACGCTGGCCCCGCTGCTCCTGGGGTCCGTGCTGCTGGCCCAGGCGCGCTATGAGTCGGCGCTCTACGTGGGCCCGGCCGCACTCGTCGCCGGCCTGGGATGGTGGCGTTCGCGCCGCATCATCCTGCCGTGGCAGGCCGAGCTGCTGCCATGGCTGCTCGTCCCCGTCGCGCTGCAGAACAAGGTCCTGTCGAATTCGCCGATTCTGTGGGAACTCACCGAGCAGGCCAACACCCGGTTCAGTCTCTCGTATGTGGCGGGCAACCTGCGCGGGGCCTACGGGTTCTTCTTCAACACCAGCGAGGAGATGGCAAACTCGCTCCTGCTCTCGGTGCTCGCCCCGGTCGCCATCCTGTGGGCTCTCTGGCGCTTGGCGCGGGCCGGCCGGCGCCTGGTGCAGGGCGACCCGGCGCGGATCTCGTTCGCGGCATTCGGCCTCGCCATCATCGCGAACACGCTGCTGGTTTTCTGCTACTACTGGTCGAGCTTCTCCGATGCCATGGCCGCGCGCTTCAGCCTGCCGCTCTGCCTGCTGCTGGTCTTCCTCATTGTGATGCTCGCGGCGGAACTCGACCGGCGCTGGCCCGCGACCCGGATCCTCGTCCTGGCGACCGTGCTGTTTGCCGCCGGCGTGAGCACGGCCCGCTTCGCGGGGCACCACTATTCGCACATCGGCATCGACGAGATCGAGTGGCAGCGGCGTTTCGTCGACGCGCGCCCGGGACCGCGCCTCGTCATCACCAACCGCTCGACCCTTCCATGGCTGGTCGAGAAAACGCCGTCCATCCTGATCGATCGCGCCCGCCTGGTCGCCGATCGCCTGCAGCACCAGTTGCGCGATTCGAATTTCCGGGAAATCCTCGTGACCCAGTCGCTCCCTCCGACGACGGTGGACGGCGACTATCAGGTCCTGCCCGCCGAGCGCCTGCCCGGATTTCATCTGGAACTCCTCGCCGAGCGGCGCTTCGGCTCCAAGCTCGTCCGGATCAGCCGCCTGATTTCCATCGACGATTCCGTCCTGCCCAGCCCGAAGGCGCCGCCGCCAAAGGTGCGCGCCATCATGCAATGAGCACTCCGCCGCCGTCCGACTCGCGCGAGCATTTTGACTGGGTGGCGGAGAACGACACCGGGCCGCGTCGCGCCCAGCGCGGCTTTCACGCGCAACTGCTCCGCCAGTACCGCCACCACATTCCGGAGGGCAGCCGCGTGCTCGAGTGCGGCTGCGGCGCGGGCGACCTGCTCGCGGGCCTGCGGCCCTCGCGGGGCCTGGGCATCGATTTCAGTCCGCACATGGTGGCGAAGGCCCGGGCCCGCCACGGCGCGAAGGCGGGACTCGAATTCCGCGAGCAGGACGCGATGCAGGAACCCGGAACCGAGAAATTCGACCACATCGTCCTCGATTATCTGACCGGCTATCTCGGCGACATCCAGGCGACGCTGCAGAATCTCCACGCCGCCGCCCACGAACGGACGCGCCTGCACATCACGACACTCAACACGTTGTGGCTGCTGCCGCTCAAGACGGCCGTCGGTCTCGGCGCCGTGATGCCGCAGGCCCCCAGCAACTGGCTTTCGCATCACGATCTTTTCAACCTGCTCGAGCTTTCGGGGTGGGAGGTCGTGACCTTCGAGCGCATCCAGCTCTTTCCCTTCGACTGGCCCCTCGTGGCGCCATTCCTGAACAACATCGCCGTGCGCCTCCCCGGCCTGCGCGTCCTGGGCATCACCCTGTGGATCACGGCCCGCCCGCGGCGCCGCATGCCGGTCGAAGGCGGGATCGCCTGCTCCGTCGTCGTCCCCGCGCGCAACGAGTCGGGCAACATCCGGCCCGCCCTCGAGCGGATTCCCGTTCTCGGCCGGCAGACCGAGGTCATTTTCGTCGAAGGCAACAGCCGGGACGACACCTGGGAGGTGATCCAGCGCGAGGTCGCCGCCTATCAGGGACCGCACGTGGTGCGCGCGATCCAGCAGCCGGGCCGGGGGAAATGGGACGCCGTGTCGAGCGGCTTTGCCATCGCGCGCGGAGACGTGCTGGTGATCCAGGACGCCGACCTGACGGCGCCGCCGGAGGACCTGGCGAAATTCTACGAGGCCCTCGCGGCCGGCGCGGCGGAGTTCGTCAACGGCAGCCGCCTGGTCTATCCGATGGAGGCGAAGGCGATGCGGTTCCTGAATCTCCTCGGGAACAAATTCTTCGCCCTCGCGCTCAGCTATGTGCTGGGCCAGCCGGTCAAGGACAGCCTTTGCGGGACCAAGATGATCCGGCGCTCGGACTACGAACGGCTTTTGCGCCGGATCGCGGTCCTCGGTGACTTCGATCCGTTTGGCGACTTCAATCTCCTTTTCGGGGCGGCGCTGCTCAACTTGAAGATTCGCGACCTTCCGGTGCGCTACAAGGATCGCACCTACGGCACCACGAACATTTCGCGCTTCAGTCACGGGTGGCTGCTGCTGCGCATGACCTGGTTTGCACTCTGGCGGTTGAAATTCCATCGATGAGAGAGGCTCCCGGCCGGGAGGCAGAGGCATGAACGGACTTCCGGCCGATTCCCGCCGCGGGCCGCTCCGCCTCGTCGTGGCCGGGGTGGTCGCGTCTCTGCTCGTGGTGGGGTGGCGGTCGTTCTGCACGCTGCAGCAGATCCAGTGGAATGCGCCCCGGCTGACGCCCTGCTTTGCGCTCGCCCGCGGACTGACGATTTATGGCACGAGGGAACATGGTCCCTATCTGGGATGGACTTATGGGCCGGTCAGCCCGCTGTTCCTCCTGCCGGCGGCCTGGGCGCCGAACCTCACCCTGGCTTACGCGGTCGCCTTTGCGCTCAATGTCGCGGCCTTTCTCCTCCCCGCCTGGTTCGCGATTGCCCTCGCGCTTCCCCCGGGGCGCGCGCGGGGACTCGCGCTGTTGTTCTGGTGCTCGCTCGCGCTCTCGGGCGAGATGACACTGCTGCCGCTCGCGTTCCTGCACGTCGATCTGCTCTGCCTCGGCTGGCTCATCGGCTCCGTGGCGTTGCTTGTTCGCGGGTTGCGATCAGGGAATCCTCTCCCCTGGATTCTGCTGGCCGCGCTGACCACAGCCCTGGCCATCTGGACCAAGCAGTCGGCGGTGGCGGCGCCGGCGGCGCTCACGCTTGCGCTTTGGTTCGAAGGGCGGAAACGGGAGGCGGTCTGGCTTCTCCTTGGCGCGGCGGCCTGGACCGCGCTGCTGGGCCTGGTCTTTGTGTCCTGGTTCGGCGCCGAGCCGCTCGCGTTCAACCTGATCGAGTTCCACCGGCACAATCCCTGGCGCGATGACTGGGCCGCATTTTTTCTCGCGCTGCCCCGGTCGACGGTCGGCTGGCTGGCGGCCGGCGTCGCCATTTTCTGGCTCCGATCCCGCGCCGCTCGCGAACGCATCGTGTGGAGCGACGTCGAGCGGCTTCTGCTCTGGCTCGCCGTCGGCTGCGCTCCGCTTGGCCTGATCGCGGCGATGAAGGTCGCGGGTGGATGGAATTCCCTGCACAGCCTCTCGCTCGGCGTGCTGGTGCTGGCGATTTTCCTGGGACGCGTTGTGTCCGCCGCCTGGAACGACGCCTCCCGCCGCCGGCCTGTCCTGCTGGCGCTCGCCGGTCCGGCGGTGGCGGCCCTGCTGGCCGCGACGGTGGCGGACCTGCGGTGGACGCCCAGCACCGTCCAATCCGACGATCTGGCTTACGCCCGCCTGCATCCGGGCCGGCTTTATCTGCCCTGGAATCCGTTGCTGACGCTGATCACCGACGGCCGCATCTATCCCTTCGACGACGCGCTGCTGTGTCTGGCGCGGGCCGGGCTCGAGGCGCCGCGTGCCAGCGTGCAGAAAGATATTCCTCACGGCGCGCTCGTGGTGTATCCGGATCCCGTGCAAAGCCAGTTCGCCCTCCGCTATCTCGCCCCGGAGGCGAAGGCGGCCCAACCCTGATGTCCGCCCAAGGTCGCCCGGCGTCCACGCAGGCGCCCGCCTTTCTCCTCGGCGCCGCCGCCCTGGCGGTGTGGCTGGTGCCGGCATTGCTTCCCCGCATCGTCACGCTCATTGGCTTCGAATTCCCGGACAAATGGTTTCTCGATTCCTATGCCATCCTCGCCTCCGGCGATGCGGTGCGGGCGGGAATCAATCCCGAGCGGCCCAATCCGCTCGACATCCTGCACCGGCCCCACAGTTATTCCGACTGGTGGTTCCTCCTTGAGAAACTGGGACTGACCCGGGCGGACAACTTCGCGGTGGGCCTGACCTGGGTCGCCGTTTTTCTCGTCCTGGCCGTGCTGGTGCTCCGCGTCCGCACCTACCGCGAGGCCCTGCTTGGGCTGGTGTTCCTGGCGTCGCCGGTTGTCGTGCTCGGAGTCTTCCGCGCCAACAATGATCTCGTCATCTTCAGCTTGATCGCCGCCGCCGCGCTTTTTCTGCGGTCCGGCCGGCCAGCGCGGCTCGCCGGCGCGGGAGCGATGGTGGCGCTGGCGACCGGCCTGAAATTTTATCCCGTGGTCGCCGGCCTCCATGTCATCCTCGTGCGTCCGGGACGGCGGATGCTGAAGTGCGCCATCGCCCTGGCGATCGTGCTCGGGCTCGTGGTCTGGAACGTCTGGTCCACGATCGGACGGGGCGAATTCGGGATTCCGATCGACGTGCACAAGACCGGCCTGCCGATCCTGCTTTCGGATCTCGGGCTCGCCGGTCGCGGCGTCCAGGCCCTCGGGGCAGCCGTCATCGCCACCTTTGGACTGGCGGCGGCCCGCCGGCGCTGGACGACGGGACTCGCCCGCGACGATTCCGATCCGGGCGCGCGCGGGGCATTTTTGCTCGGGGCCGTTCTGCTTGCGGCCTGTTTTGTCGCCGGCATCAGCCACGGCTACCGCTGGATCTTCGCCCTTCTGCTGGTTCCCTGGCTGCGGTCCGAATGGAGTCGGGCCGGTTCGACGACCGCCGCGCGCCGCGCCGTGGGGCTGGCCTTGGGTCTGCTGGTGCTCGTGTGCTGGGGCGACGGACTGCTTTGCCTTGGCCTCAATCTGTTCTGGACGCCCCAGCCGGTGCCCGCCGTCGACCATGTCGAGAAACTCTGGCGCCTGGCGACGCAGCCATTGCACTGGCTGCTGGTGGGTCTGCTGGCCGGCTGGCTGTGGGACGCCGTGTTCGCGGGCTGGCGCGCCTGGCGCGAGGATGCGGTATCGCCCCGGTAGCGTCCGACCGGGTGGTCGCCGAGGTCCCCATCGGCGATTTTTTCAGCGTCGGTACGGCGATCGGCGCCCACCCAAAACAGACCCAAACGCGGCTCCCTAGCGTCGTCCGGCTTGCTCGACCGCCGTTTCCCACTCGCTGTATCGGCGGTTGAGCACGCGGTCGACTTCGTCATCCGTAAGTCGAAAGATCAGGATCGAATGGCCGATGGTGGCATCGGGCCGGCGCGCGCGCAGGTACGCGGCCAGCCGGGCAAAGCGCACGAGGTCGAGACGCACCCAGGCGGATTCGAGATCCTTTTCCTGGTAGTGTTTGAGCAGCTCGGCGCGCGCGGCGGGATTGTTGAAGTAGTCCCGGAACACCGGCAGTGCCTTGCGGCGGTCCTGGTATTCGTGCTCGAGTTCCGGCGTGAAACCGCCGCGCACGGGGCTGTAAACCTCGTCCAGCATCGTCGCGCTGATGCAGTACAATCCGCCGGTGGGCTCGCTCCACTTCGGCCGGATCTTGAATCCGTTCACGAACGGCAGGCGCACGGCCTCGATGTGATAATAGTCGGGCTCGCCTGTGCCGAAATAGGAAATGAACACGGGCACCGGGTGATCGCCGGAGTTGTGGTCCTTCAGCCAGGACGCCAGTCCCGGG
Source organism: Candidatus Didemnitutus sp. (assembly GCA_036499305.1). GTDB lineage: Bacteria > Verrucomicrobiota > Verrucomicrobiia > Opitutales > Opitutaceae > Didemnitutus. The sequence goes on along the minus strand of DASYDZ010000106.1, from coordinate 25,532 downwards.
AGATCCTGACCCCAGTCGAGGGAGCTATCCGCGAGCAGACGGTAGCCGTTCGACGGCCCGCCGGCCAGCAGGTTGAAAAACGCGAGATAATGCGGTGCGACGCAGACATTGGCCAGCAACGTGCCGCCCGCCAGCGCCAGCCCCGCGAACCGGCGGCGCCATCCGGACAACACGCCCGGCGCCAGCAGGCCGCTCACGAGGATGAACAGGGTGGGATAGGTTGGCAGGATGTGCCGCTGGCCGATGTTCAGCTTGCTGGTGAGCGAGAACACCCAATAGACCGCGAACAGGACGAGCAGCGGGGCCACGCGTTCGAGGTCGGCCTCCCAGCCGCCCGGCCCCGACGGTTTCCGCCGGATCATCACCGCCAGGCCGGCGACGATCGCCAGGAGCAGCGCGACCGGCGTCTTCCACAGGAAGGCGAGCGGGAAAAAGCTCGGCCAGCCGAAGATGCTGTATTCCCCATGCAGGAACGACGCGCGCGCCTGGGCCGACTGGATCACCCAACTGTAGCCATAGAGGAAGGCCTCCGGCAGGAGATGCCACTGGCGGCAGAGATCAACCACCCGGCCCTGGAAGCCGATGTGCGGCAGCACGGCCTCCCACGGTGCGATGTAGTGGTCGGCCGGCGGCACGTTCGGGCCGAAGCCGCTGTAGCGAAAATCAAAGAATGCCCAGATGACGAACAGTCCCAGCGCCACATGGGCGGCGATTCCCATCACCGTTCGCGTCGTCCAGGCGAGTCGGCCACCGGACGCCACCCGGAAGAATCGCCAGATGACCAGCAGGGCGAACATCGGAAGCAGCATCACGGCCGAGTATTTCGCCACGCACGCGAGACCGAACACCAGGCCGCTCAACATTGCCCGCCGCGGCGTGGGCTCGCCGAGGAACCACCAGAATGTGCTGCAGCTCGCGAGGAGAAGGAAGACCGCCGCGCTGTCCGACGTCGCGAGCGGCGCATTCGCCAGGACGTTGGGGTCGAGAACGTAGAGCGTCAGCGCCAGCAACCCGGCAACGGGGCCGAACAGCGTTCGCGCCCAGGTGAAGATAAGCAGCGCCGTGCCGAGCGAGAACACCATCATGAGCGAACGCCCGGCCATCAGCATCGGCCAGTGGTCGTGGCCCGTCTCATAAAAAAACTGGTGACCCATCACGCTGGCATCGGAGGTGGCCCAGTAGCGGTTGCCCGCCAATTGGGGAGACGGTGCGCCCATCAGGACCGCCGGCAGCGCGGCCAGACGCTGGGGGAGGTTGCCGTTCTCGGGCTGGATGCGGAAGTCCTCGAACTTGTCGTAGAAATATCCGCCCGTGAGGTGCAGCAGCTCGTCGTGCGTCACGCTCTCGCGCGACGCCGCCCAGAGCGCCAGGACCACGTGAATCGCGAGCAGCGCCGTCACCGCGGGAACCAGCCAGCGCGGGCGCGATGGCGTCAATGCAGGGCCCGTGCTCACGCGCTCATCGCCCACGGCAAACGCGTTCAGCGCAGCGCCAACCGCAGGTTCTCGCACACATGGTCGCATTGCTCGCGCGTCATCTCGGGAAACATCGGCAGCGAGAGAATCGAGCGCGCCGCCTGTTCGGCGCAGGGGAACGCCCCCGCGGCATGCCCAAGGCTCGCGTAGGCTTTCTGCCGGTGGATCGGGATCGGGTAGTGGATGACAGTCTGGATCCCGGCCCCGGCGAGCCGGGCGGAAACCGCGTCGCGATCGTGCCCGGGAAAACGCACGACATAGAGATGATAAACATGGCGGCCGCACCATGGCATCTCGCCGGGGAGAATGACCTCGGCGCAGTCGCGAAGGTTCTCGCGGTACCAGCCCGCGACTCCGGCCCGCCGCTCGTTCCACTGCGCAAGATGCCGGAGCTTGATCCGCAGGACGGCCGCCTGGATGGTGTCGAGCCGCGAGTTGTAGCCCTGGATGTCGTGCTGGTACTTCACCACGGAACCCCAGTTGCGCAGCAGGCGGACCTTCTGGGCGAGGGCGTCGTCGTCGGTCGTCATCGCCCCGGCGTCACCGAACGCCCCCAGGTTTTTTCCCGGATAGAAACTGAAGCCCGCCCCGATCCCGAGAGTGCCGCAGCGGCGTCCGTCGGCGAGCATGGCGCCATGGGCCTGCGCGGCATCCTCGACGAGATGCAAACCGTGTTTGCGGCAGAGGGGGGCGATCGCGTCGATGTTCGCCGGCTGGCCATAAAGGTGAACGGGCAGGATCGCCCTGGTCCGCGGCGTGATCGCGGCGGCAATCGCGTCGGGATCGATGAGGTAGTCCTCCAGCCGGCAATCCACGAGGACGGGCCTGGCTCCCGTGTACGAGACCGCCTCGGCCGAGGCGATGAAGCTGTTGGCGACGGTGATGACCTCGTCACACGCGCCGATGCCCAGCCCGCGCAGGATGAACTGCAGGGCGTCGGTGCCGGAGCCGAGTCCGACGGCATGCTTCGCGCCCATCGCGGTGGCGAACTCCTTTTCAAACTCGCCGCACGGGGCGCCGAGGATGAAGTTGCATTGCTCGAGCACCTCGCCGATGGCGGCGTCGAGCTCGGTGCGCAGCATCCTGGTTTGCAGCGGAAGGTCCTGGAACGGAACGCGAAAATCAGTGCCCACGATGGCTGCAGGGTCGTCGCTTCGCCGCGCCGGGTCGAGCCGGGAATGGTTCGGCCGAGCCAGGAATTCTGGAGCCGGGAGTACGGGGTCCGGACTCCGATCGCGAAGCCGGGGGTGGGACGGGCCCGCCGCGAACTTGGCGGTAACGATGCAATGGAGGCTGGCTTTACTCCGGGATCGACCGGTCCTTTGGTGGTCGCCGATTTCCACATCGGCGACAGAGACGTCGGTATCGAAACCGACGCCCACCCACTGCAGCGTTCCGGCTTGGGGGAGTCGGTTCTGCCATCGGAAACCCTGCCGGGAATTCCATTCAGGCCGCCGAACGCCGCTCCTGGCGCCATTGCCGCCAGAGTTGAAGGAGGCCGCGCAGCGTGCGCCACATGACCTTGAGGCGCGACGCCGACGGCACGCCGCCCAGACGCGCCTTCATTTCGACGTCCACCTCCGCAAAAGTCGCGCCGAGGTCGCGGAGCCGGACGAGCGCCTCGACCAGCATCGGGATGCCGCGCTGCGTGAGCGTGATCCGGATGAATTTCTCCCGTCGGTAGGCGTGGATCCAGTTGACGTCGCGCAGGCGGAGTCCGAACAGAAAACGCGCCAGCCGCGGGTAGAGCCACGCGTTCAGCCGCATCAGCGGATTGTAGCCGAGCCGCGCGCGCCGGACGCCGACGATCACGTCCGCCTTCCCGAACTGCGCCGCGTAGGGCTGCAGATCGGAGGGCTCCGCCGGCATGTCCGCCGGCCAGAGAATGAGATAGTCGCCCGCCGCCCTTGCCACTCCCGTGCGGAAGGCGCCCCCGATGCCCTGGTTTGCCTGATGACAGACCACGACTCCCGGTAACTCGAGCGCGAGCGCATCTGCGATCTGCGGCGTGCGGTCGCGACTGCCGTCGTCGACGAGGATGATCTCGGCGGCGATGCCCAGCGTCCGCAGCGCGCCGTGGAGCCGGCGCACGCAGCCGTCGAGGAGGATTTCCTCGTTGTACGCGGGCAGGATGACGCTCAGCGCGAGCGGGTTCTGAGCTGGATTCATGCGGTTGAGATCGCCCTTTCGGGCTCTGGTGCGCGCACGGAATGGTGGAACCCGACCTCCGGGCGGGTTCGGGATGCTTTCAGAGGGAAAACCGGCCCTGAGGTCCGGTTCCACCTTGGCGTACCAAATGATCCCGGCTGAGTCATCGTTACCGGACCCACGCCGTTTAACCGCGGATTCTCGACCGGTGTTCGCCGGCGCGACAAGTCGCCAATGATTCGCTCATGCCGGCTGCACCTTCGCGGCCCGGCCGTGATTCTTCAGCGACTCCATCGCGGCCTCCATCGCCTGCACGACCGTGAGCCCGAAGCGCGCATCGGACAGCGGAGGCCGGCGGGAGCGGATGGAGGCGATGAACTCGCTGTCCTGCTTCTGCAGCGGTTCGAACATCCGAACCTTCGGGATCAGGATCTGACCGTCGCGCAGGATCATGTGAAATTCGCCAAAGGACGAGTAATGATCCGCCGTCACTCCCTTGTCGTAGTACCGGATGGGCTCGAGGTTGTTCATGTCGTCCCAGACAGCCATCTTGTGCGCCCCGACGATCGTGAACTGGCGCACCTTGCGGGGATTCAACCACGAGACGTGAATGTGGCAGACGATGTTCGACGGATAATAAAGCGTGATGAATCCGACATCCTCGACGTCCTTTTGCAGGACGCAGTTGCCGGTGGCCGAGACTTCGAGCGGTTGGGCGCCGAGGAGAAAGTTGAAGATCGAGATGTCGTGACTCGCCAGGTCGTAGATCGCGCCAACGTCCTGGCGCACCGGCCCAAGGTTGGTGCGCACGGCGTCGATGTAGTAGATCCGCCCCAGTTCACCCCGATCGAGGTCGGTCTTCAGGTGCAGGACACCGGAGTTGTAGAGAAACACGTGCCCGACCATCAGGATGCGGCCCTTGGCCGTGGCGATGTCCGCCAGTTCGCGGCACTCGGCGGCGGTGCGCGCGAGCGGTTTCTCGCACAGCACGTCCTTGCCGGCCTCGAGCGCCGCCTTCACCAGCGCATGGTGCGAAACGGTCGGCGTCGCCACCACCACGGCGTCGATGTCCTTGGCCTGAACGATGTCGGCCGCGTCCTTCGTCAGGCCGACGCCGCGGAGGAACTTCGCGGCGGCCTGCAGGCGCGCTTCGTTGGCATCGCAGACGCGAACGACTTCACAGCCGTCCTGCTGGCTGAAATTGCGCACATGGTTCGGGCCCCACTGGCCGAACCCGATCACGCCGACGCGCACGGTCGAGGGGGTGCTGCTCATATGGCTGACTCAAGCTTCTCCGCGGGTGCGCCGGGGTGTCGAGTGTGAAGTCACCGGCCGGTGGTTCCGGGTGCCCGGAGGCGCCAAGCGAGGACGACGCCGGCGGCCAGCAGCCCCGCCATTCCGGCCATAACCGCCACGGGAGGAAGCCCGGCGAGGTCGTGAAGGAATGGCTGGTTGAGCCGCAGTTTCCCCGCGTAGTTGGCCTGGGCGGCAAACGTGAGACTCGAGACATAGGCGGCAGGCGTGGGGAAGTCCGATCGTTGGAGGAGGCCCGCCTCGCCGGCGAATTGCAGGCCGATGCCCAGTGTGAGATCGGCCAGCACGGCCGCGGCGAGGAGCGCGACTGCCAGCCGCGACAGGCCGGCGGACAGTTCCCGTCCCAGCCAGGCCAGTCCGCACGCGAGGGCGAGCAGCGTGAGGGGTTGCAGGCAGATGTGGGCCACACCGACCGCGTCGACCGCGCCGTTGACGCCAATGCCGAGCGGAATAACGGCCAGGATTCCGATCATCCAAAAGGTCCGTTCGGCGGCGGAAAGTCGCACCGGTCCTTCACGGCGCGGACCCCGCCAGGCGCGAGACAACAGCAGAAGTCCGGTTAGTCCGACCAATCCGAAGAGGTTCACCTGGTAGAAACTGAAGGCGTAGTCGCGCAGCCAGCCGAGTCGATTGGCCTGGGCGAGAAACGAAAGATCCGGCGCGCGCAGGGGGTAGGGGACAATCGAGGACCAGAGATTGGCGGGGAAGGAGCCGAAAACGTGGCCCGAAGCCGGTTCGAGCGCGGCGATGCTGGTGTTCGAGGCGAGGGTGCCATTCCAGCCGTAGTGCGCCACCGACCAGCTCACCCACCCGAGAAGGGGAATTCCGAAGACGAACGCGGCGCGCAGCACCGTTCCGCGGAATTCCGAATGGCTCCAGGGATTCCCGCGTGCGAATATCCAGGCCATGCCGAACGCGAGCAGCCACGGAACCGTCGAATAGTGCGCCAGGACGCCGGCCGCGATGGCTCCGGCGGCCACGAGGACCGAAATGCGCTCCGGTGAGCGGATGTCGCGCACCAGGAAATAGGCGGCGGTGAGCGTGAAAAAGGCCGCGATCAGCTTGGTCCAAGCAAAGGTCGCGTTCTCCATCACACTCGGATTCAGCATCAGGCCCAGTGCGACCAGCGCCGTCGCGCGCGATCCGGCATTCCAGCGGCGGGCGAAAAGCAGCACCGGAAAAAACACGAGCGAGTTGAGCAGCATCGTGAAGACCTGGAACTGCACGTAGCGATCGCTCGTGAGGGCCATCAGGCCCGTCGTGGCCAGGTTGGCGAGCGGTGGTCGCGCGGGCAGCAGATACATGCCGATGAACCGGTATTCGAGGGGCCAGCGATAGAGAAAGAACAGCGCGCGCTGGTAGTGTTCGTCCCAATCGCCCGACCAGCCGCCGCCCGAATACGAGAAAATCAACAGGAGTCCGCCGGTGCACCAAAGCACGAGCATCAACCACCCGCCCAGGGCCTCGCCGATCTCGCGGGTCCGAAGCCAGGGTCGCGCCTGCCGCCAGGTGAGCGCTCCGCCGGCGGCCGCCAGCGCGGCGAGGATCCAGTGGCAGCCGAACGGAGCCCCGCTTGCGTATAACGCAAAGGTCGCCGCACCGAGGAACGCCACCGCCCCCGCGATCCCGATCGTCATCCGTTCCAGGGGTTGAAACGGGCGCGCCCACTGGGCCACCGGAAGCGCGAGACCGCCGACGATCAGCACGAAGACGAGCAGGTCGCGGATCAAGGCCGGCATCGGAGAAGGCTTGATCGGAAGGCGAGACAGCGTGTGCGCAGGACGGGTTTTCCCCGAGAGGGAGGCATCATCCCGAAAAAGCGGCTGAAACCCCTGATTTCACGGACGCGCACGGATGATAATTGTCTTGGGCGGCGGCTCATTCCCGCCTCACCGTCCGATTTCCGGCGCATGCCATCCTCCCGCCGGACCATGCAGGGCCTCGTCGATCTCCGGAGCCGTCAGCCGAAATACCAGAATCGAGTATCCGGGTTCCGCGTCGGGTCGCCGATGCTGGAGATATTTGCAGAGGCGGGAGAACCTGAGCCGGTCAAAGCCTTCGCTGTCGGCGGGGAGTTTTTCGTACCGCGCCTGCAGGGCCGGCGTCCACGGGCCGCTGTAGCCGGAATAGACCTCCGACAGCGAGGTCGCGCTGACGGCGTAGATCCCGGGCTCGAACGTGTACGGATGAAACGGCGGCCGGGCGATGTTGATCGCCGGAAGGAAGATGGTGGGACGAACACCATAATGCGGCGGCCACGCGCTGCCGAAATAGGAGAGATAAAACTTTTCGCCGGGCCTGCGATTGGCGTCGATCCAGTCGCGCAACGCCGGCAAATCCTGACCCCAGTCGAGCGAGCTGTCGGTGACCAGCCGATAGGCGGTCTCCGGTCCGCCCGCGACGGAATTGAAGAACGAAAGATAGTAGGGCCGGATGGCGAACGAGGCCCACGCCTGGCTGGCCAGCAGCACGCACGGCAGCACGAGCCATTTGCCGCGCAGACGGAAGAGTCCGCCCACCGCCACGAACAGCACGGGATAAACAGCGAGGATGTGTCGGTGGCCGATGTTCAGGCTGCTGGCCACCGCGGTGAGTCCCACCACCAGCGCGGGGACGGCGAGCGGGGCCAGCCGCAGCCAGTCACACCGCGCGGCATCGCCGCCCTGGCGCCATCGCAGCCACGCAAGGACGAGAGCGATGAGGAGGGCCACCAGCATCGCGAGGGGCGTCTTGGCAATAAAAACGGTCGGAAAAAACTGCGGCCACCCGTGGAGATTATAGTCGCCCGCCAGGAAGGCCGGGCGCGCGTCCGCGCCGGCGAGCACGTTGGTCAGTCCGTACAGCCATCCTTCAGGCATGACGTGAGTGGCAATCGCGGCTCGGACGATCGGCGCCTTCCAGCCGAGTGAGTGAAGCATGTCGTCCCACGGCCACGCGAAATGCAGGATCGGCGGCGTGCCCGCGCCCTGCGCGCTGTACCGGAATCCGAAAAACGCCCAAATCACCACCGCGGCGCCCGCGGCCTGGGCGACTGCCAGCAGGATGTTTCCGCCGAGCCGTGCCACCTGTTTTCCGTTGCCCGACCGGCCGAGCGCGTCGACGGCGCCGAGGATGGCGAAGATCGGCGCGATCAGGATTCCGTTGAACTTCGCCACCAGCGCGAGACCGCTGGCCAACGCCGCGATGAGGCCGGAGGTCAGGTCCCGCCGTTCGAGGTGACGCCAGAAAAACCACGAAGCCAGGGTCAGGAACAGCGCGCCGGCGATGTCGGACGTCGCGAGCGCGCCATGCGCGAGGAAATTGGGACACAACGCATAGAATCCCAGGGCCAGCAATCCGCCCGCGCGCCCATGCCATCGCCACGCCACCGAGAAAATGAACGCACCCAGTCCCACCGCGAGCAGCGCGTTGATCGCGCGTGCCCGCGCCACGATCTCGTCCGTGGGATTGTCGAGCCCGTACAGAAAATCCCAGCCGAGCTGCCAATAGACCGAATTCTCCCAGAACTCGCGGTCCATCGGGAATTTTGCATCCAGGGCCAGCGGCGCGAGTCCGAAAAGACGTTGGGGCAGGTTTCCATTCTCCGCATGCATCCGGTAGTCGCCAAACTTGTCGTAGACGTAGCCGGCGGCGATGTGCGGCAGCTCGTCTGACGTCTGGCTGTGATGCCGTGCGGCGGAGGTTGCCAGCCACCAGAACAGTGCGAGCAGGATCGCGCCAGCGGCCAGCGTCAGGAGGTTACGCCGGTCGGGTCCGATCGGGGCGGGTGCGGAGGTCGCGTTCACGGGTTCGACGCGGTACCCGGAGGGAAGGGGGGCGGACCGTACAATGCGGCGGAGAGATCGCGGTCCGCGAGATGAAAGACCAGCAGCGACCCGCCGATGATCGCGAGCGGCTCGCGGTCGTGCAGCGCGCAGAACAAGCGGCACGCCTGGAGGGCCTCGTAGGATTTCGCGATCCGCAGGAGGTCGGCGCTTTCCGCGGCGGTGCGATCGGCAGGCGAAGATGCGGCGCGGAGTTGTCGGTCGAGTTCGCGATAGAGTTTTTCCGCGGCCGGCGTCCAGGCGCCCCGAACGGGCAGATAAACGCCCTGGAATTGCGTGGCGCTGATCACATACCAGCCGGGCCGCAGGACCGCGGGATAGTTGCGAAGCCCCGAATCGGAGGAGTCGTCGCCGAATCGGACCACGTCCAACCGGCGGGGCCGGACCGGGTCGGCTCCGAGATACGAAAGAAACACCGGCTCGCGGTCTCCCGTGTTTTGTTTTTCCGCCAGCCAGCGGGCCAGATCAGGCAGGCCCTGGCCCCAGTCGTACGAGCTGTCGACCAGGTAGCGATATCCCGCGCGCGGACCGCCGGCCAGCGGCTGGAAGTACGAGAGATAGAACGGCCGGGCGAGCCACGAGTCGGCGGCGTGGGCCGCCAGCGCCAGGCCAAGCGCCAGCAGCACCCCACGCCGAGAGGAGCCCGCGAGCCACAAGGCGGACGCCGAGGCGACGACGAAGAAGACCGGATACGTGGGCAGGATGTGCCGATGCCCGATGTTCAGGTGCAGGTTGATCGCCATCACCCAGTACACCGCAAAAAACAGGAGCAGCGGCGCCGCGCGATAAGCCCAGGGTTTCACGCGGCGGGGCCGGCCGCGGGCGCGCGGAGCACCGGCGAGCGCCAGCGCGCCGGCGGCGATCAGGGCCAGGGCCGGAAGCGTGGTTTTGAGGACGAAAGCCACGGGAAAGAAGGTTTTCCATCCGGTCGTGCGATAATCCCCCAGGAAGTACGCCGACCGGTACTGCGAGAATTTGTACGTCTGCGCGAAGCCCCAGAGGTACGCTTCCGGCAGAAGACGGTGGTCGCGCAGCCATCCGATCAGGTGCGTCATCCCGGTCTCGTGCACCGGCTCGTGGTCGGTCACGAGCGCGTCAATCGGAGTCTTCTCGGGCGCCGGCAGCGGCGCGCGGTCAAGGATCACGTCCCAGCTCAGGTAATAGTCATGTGCGTCCGAAAGCTTCCGGTTGAAGCCCTCGTAGCGGAATCCATAGCCGGCCCAGAGGACCGCCAGGCTGCCCCCCGCGACGAACAGCGCCACCGGCAGCGTCGCGGTCGCCACCGCCCTCCGGCCGCGCAGCCATCGCACGCTTCCGCCGAGCGCGACCGGCCACGGCGTGCCCCGCCACCAGCGAACCAGGACCATCAGCCCGATCAGCGGGACGATGAGCACGCCCGACATTTTGGACAGGAAGGCCAGACCGCACGCGATGGTGGCGGCAATCAGCCGCCACCACGTCAATCGATGCAGCAGGCGCCACACGAGCGTGAGCGCACCGAGCACGCATGCCGTCATCGTCATGTCCGATGTCGCCAGTCCGGCATGGGCGAGCATGGTTGGACTGAAGGCGGCGAGGATCAATGCGATCCAACCCGCCGCCGGGCCGAACAGCCCGCGGGCCCAGCGCCACGTGAGCCAGACCGTGAAGGCGCCGACGAGCGCAATCATCAGGCGCGCCCGGAGCAGCATGGCATCGACAGGATTGCCCTCCTCGCCGAAAAACTTGTCGCCGTAGACGTTCACCTTCGAGTTCACCCACGACGGATCGTCCAGCGGCGGAAGCTTGAGGTCCATGCCGAGCAGCGGAAGCGCGGCGATCCGCATGGGAAGCGTGCCGTTTTCCGGATGCATCCGGTAATCGTTCAGCTTCCAGTAGGTGTAGCCGCCGGTGAGGTGCACGACCTCGTCCGACGTGGTGCCGTTGTGCGGCGAGACGGTGACCGCCATCAGCCAGAATAGCGCGAGCGCGCCGGCGACCAGCAGCGGGGCGGGGCGGCGCATCAGCGGGCGCCGGGTGGCGCGTCCGCGCGGGGCGCCGACTTCAGGAGATAGAGCGGCCGCTCCTTCACTTCGTCGTAAACGCGCGCGAGGTATTCCCCGAGGATGCCGATCCCGATGAGTTGCACGCCGCCGAGGAAGAGCACGACCGTGATCAGCGTGGTGAATCCGGTCTGCGCCGATTCGACACCGAGGATGCGTTTGATGATGAAGAAGAGCCCGAGGACAAAGCCGATCAGGCTGATCGTCACGCCGAAGTAGGTGAGCAGGCGCAGCGGCAGGTACGAGAAGCTGAACATGCCGTCGAACGCATAGCGCACCAACCGCCGGAAGGTCTGCTGGGGCCGTCCGGCCGCCCGTTCCTGGCGATCGTATTCGATTTCCGCCGTCGTGAATCCGACCCAGGCGCGCAGGCCGGGGAAAAAGCGGTGGCGCTCGGGAAGCCGGTTCAGCGCCGTCACAGCCGCCCGGTCCATCAGGCCGAAGGTGCCCGTGTTGGCCTCGATCGGGAAGTCGGAGATGCGATTGAAAAGCTTATGGAAAATGTCCATCCCCACGCGTCGCACGCCCTTTTCCTGGCGCGAGCGCCGGACGGCGCGCACCACGCCGGCACCCTCGCGCCAGCGGGCGACCAGTTCCGGGATGCATTCCGGCGGATCCTGCAGGTCGGCATCCATGGTCACGACCGCATCGCCCGTCGCATGGGCGAGGCCGGCCGCGATGGCCGCCTGGAAACCGAAATTGCGGCTGAGTTCGAGCAGATGAAAACGAGGGTCCTGGGCGGCCTGGCGGCGGATCAGCCCGGCCGACTCGTCCCTGCTGCCGTCGTTGACCAGGATGACCTCCCATTGCACGGCGGTCTCCGCCGCGACGATCGCCGTCAGCCGCGCCAGCAGTTCCGGCAACACCTGTTGCTCGTTAAAGATCGGAATGACAATCGAGACCGCGGGCTGGGTCATGGGCACCGGCAGGATGACAGCCCGGGGCGCGGGGGCGAAATCAAAATGGCCGCCTGGCGGCGCAGGATCGGCGCCGGACCGCATTCTCCCTCGAAAAATCGAGCCATGGTTCGGCGGATCATGCTTACGTCGGGCTCCCCTCCGGCTTGATCCGTGTTTCTCCGGGGAATCCGTGGTTCAACTGCATCGTTCTGTCTCAGCGAAACAGGTTGTATTTCAAAATTGCGTAAATCGCGCGGAGACCGTCGCGCCATCCGATCTTTTTACCCTCGGCGTAGGTGCGGCCATAGTAACTGATGCCGACCTCGAAGATCCGGCAGTCCTTCAGGTTGGCCACCTTGGCGGTGATCTCGGGCTCGAAGCCGAAACGGTTTTCCTCAATCCGGATCTGGGCGAGCACCTCGCGGCGGAACAGCTTGTAGCACGTCTCCATGTCCGTGACGTTGATGTTCGTGAGCATGTTCGAGAGCAGGGTCAGGAACCGGTTGCCCACCATATGCCAGAAATAAACCACGCGGTGCGCCTCGCTGCCCATGAACCGCGACCCGAAAACGACATCGGCCTTTCCGTCCATGACGGGGCGAAGCAGCTTCGGGTATTCCTGCGGATCGTACTCGAGATCGGCGTCCTGGACGATCACCGCCTCACCCGTCGCCGCGGCAAATCCCGTGCGCAGCGCCGCGCCCTTGCCCCGGTTGATGTCGTGATAGATGACGCGCGTGACCAGCGGCTCGATTTCAGCGCGGAGGATGTCGCGCGTGCCGTCGTTCGAGCAGTCGTCGACCACGATGATCTCCTTTTCGGCGACCGGCGCCGCCCGGACGGCGTCGACAATGCTCCGGATCGTGTGGCGTTCGTTGTAGCAGGGGATGACGATCGAAAGCTTCATGCGCCGGGCTGCGGGCGGACGGTAGTTCGTCACGCGCGTAACGGAAGCCGAATCTGCACCCCGAGCGTTGACTGGCCGGGACGCCTTCGGCACCGTGCGGACTTGCGCCGCGCATCCCAGCACCGCCCGGCCCCGGGCCCGCGATGAACGTCTCCCGACTGCTTCCCGCCTTCCTGGCCCGGCGCCTTGAGGGACGCGACACGATCCGGCGGTCGCTCGACAATGCCGCCTGGCTGTTCGCCGACCAGGCCGTGCGGATGGTCGCGGCGCTGTTGGTGGGCGTCTGGATGGCGCGGTATCTTGGACCCGAGAAATACGGCTGGCTCAGTTACGCCACTGCCCTGGTCGGCACCGTGACCTCGTTCACGTCCCTCGGCATCAACGCAGTCGTGGTGCGCGAACTGGTGAGGTTTCCGGGCGAAACACCGCAATGGATGGGTGCTGCATTTTTTCTGAAATCGGTCGCTTCGACGGTGGGATTCCTGATCTGCGTGCTCGTTGCCTGGATCGAACCGGCCTCATCGGCGCCGACGCGGCCATTGGTCGTGATCGTCGCGCTTGGGATGTTTTTTCAGACGGTCGACGTCATCGACCTGCTCTTTCAGGCGCGCGGGCAGTCGCGGGTGTCGGCTTGGGTGCGGATCATCGGCTGCCTCGCAGCCAATTCCTTCAAGGCGGCGCTGATCTTTGGCCATGCTTCACTGCCGGCACTGGCGGCCGCGGGCGTTGTGGAACTTGCGGTCTGTTCCGTGGGCTGGCTGGTCGCGGTGCGCCGGGTCGGAATGTCGCCCGGCCACTGGACGCGCGATGCGGCCAAAGCGCGCCTGCTTCTGCGCGAAAGCTGGCCGCTGGCGCTGTCGGGACTGGCGATTTACACGCAGGCCTACGCCGACCAGATCGTGATCGCCCACACCCTCGGTGGCGCCGAACTGGGCCAGTACGCCGCGGCGATGCGCCTGGTCGGAGTACCGGCGTTCATCCCGATGGTGGTTTATACGGTCGCAGCGCCGGAAATAACCCGCGCGCACCGGGACGACCGGGCGCTCTATCGTCAGCGCATGGGAGACCTCTATCGGTTGATGTTTCTGCTGTTTCTGGTGGCCGCGCTACCCTTGATCGCGATCGGCGGCCCCGTCGCGCGGTGGCTGCTGGGCGGGCCTTACGAGGGCGCCGCACTGCTTCTGCCCTGGCTCGTTTTCCGGCTGTTCTTCACGAATTTTGGCGTCGCCCGCAGCATTTTCATCACCAACGAGGGTCTCTTCCGCTTCGGTCTCGTCACGGCGATCGCCGGTGCCGTCGTGAATGTGGCCCTGAACCTCTGGCTCATCCCGCGATGGGGCGCACGAGGCGCCATCGTCTCCTCAATCGCGTCGTTTGCGGTCTCCACGTTTCTCCTCGAGGGATTCCAACCCCTGGCCCGCGCCAACCTTGGTCTCATGATCCGAGCCGTTGTCTTGCCGTGGCGGTCCTTTCGCAGCTAGGAAGAACCCATGGGAATAAACCGCATGGGCCCGCCGGAGTCACTGGTCCTCGCCCTCCAGGAGCAGCTGGACATCCGCGAGTTCGTCGAGACCGGCACTTTTCATGGCCATACCACGGCCTGGGCGGCGGGGCATTTCGAACGCGTGATCACGATCGAACTCTCGCCCGACTACCACGCCGCCGCGGTCGCCCGGTTTAAGGCGGATCCCCGGATCCGTCCTCTCTGCGGCAGTTCGACCGCGGTCTTGCGCGCGATGGTGCCGGCCCTGACCGCTCCGGCGATTTTCTGGCTCGATGCGCACTGGAGCGGACTGGACACCGCGGGCCGGGAGGCTGAATGCCCGTTGCTCGCGGAAATCGAGCTGCTCAACGGTACCGCCGTGGATCATGTCGTTCTGGTCGACGACGCGCGGTTGTTTTGCGCGCCGCCCGCGCGTCCGCATCGGGCAGACCAATGGCCCGATCTCGCCGCCGCCGTCGGGGCGCTCTCCGCGGATGGCAGGAGATATGTCGTCCTGGTCGACGACGTGCTGGTCGGGGTTCCCGCCGCGGTCCGCCCATTTCTCGTGCAGTGGCTGCAGGACGCCCCTCCGGCCGAACAGGTGCCTGGCCTCCTGCAAAGGGCGTGGAGGAAACTACGCCGATGAGCGCGCGCGGCGGCTTGGCGCGTTTCGTGCCTTTGCGCATTGTCTATCGCGCGGGACGGGTCTTGTCGGAGCAGTTCGGCCTGGGTTTTCGATGGCTCGGCGGGATCGGGCGCCTCGCAAGATTTGCGGGTGAGTACCGCCGTTTCCGGAAAATGAACCACGGATCGCCGTTCGCGCTGCACGGCGGCGAGATCATTCCCTGCCTGTCGGATCGCACGGCGACCACGCCCATCGATCCGATCTACTTCCTGCAGGACGCCTGGTGCGCGCGCAAGATCGCCGAACGCCGCCCGGCGAGCCACGTCGACATCGCGTCGTCGGCGAGATCAATGGCCTTGATCGCGCAGTTCGTGCCCGTGACGTTCGTGGACATCCGGCCGGTCGACATCGCGCTCGACCGGTTCAGCTTCGTGGCCGGGTCGGTGCTGGCACTCCCGTTTCCCGACCGGTCGCTGACGAGTGTCTCCTCGATCTGCGTGCTCGAGCACATCGGGCTCGGACGATACGGCGATCCGCTCGACGCCGCCGGTTCGGAAAAAGCCGCGACCGAGGTCGCGCGGGTGCTGGCACCCGGCGGGGATTTGTATTTCAGCGTCCCGGTCGACGCGGAGTCGAAGATCTACTTCAACGCCCACCGCGCCTTCACGCGCGCCGCGGCGCTGGCCCTTTTCCCGGGGCTCGAGCTGGTTGAGGAGAAATACATCTACGGGCGGAGCCTGCGGGAGGAATATGATCCGTCGCGCGGCTTCGGGACCGGTTTGTTCCACCTGCGGCGCCCATGAACATCTCAACGCGACGTTCGGGTTGGCGCCGCCTGGCGAGATACGTCGGCCGTCGGCTTTTCGACCTGGCGGATAACAATGGGAATCCAGCTCTGGAACGAAACGGCGAGGCGGAGTTGCTTGCGCACGTTCTGCACGGAACCGGACGGGCGCGACCCGCGGTCGTGATCGACGCGGGAGCGAATCGAGGTGAGTACACGCGGCTGGTCCTTTCCACGGCGTCGCGCCTCGGCATTGCCGTTCGGGTGCATGCCTTTGAACCGGGACCGGATGCGGTGACGGCGCTGCGGGCTGTTTGCGCGGGGCACGAGGACGTGCGAATTGAGGCCACGGGACTCGCCGATTACTCGGGAGAGGCGGTCCTTTATGGGGGGAAAGGCGCCAGTACCCTGGCCTCCCTGGTGGCACGACCCATTCTGGCCGGCACGGCAAGTGTCAGCATTCCCGTGACTCGCCTCGACGCCTATCTGAAGTCCGCTCAATTGGAGCACGTCGATTTTCTCAAGATCGACGTCGAAGGTTCGGAGTTGGCGGCACTGCGGGGCGCCGGCGATTATTTGCGTCCCGAAGTGATCGACGCGGTGCAATTCGAGTATGGCGGCACGACCCTGGACGCCCGGGGATCGTTGGCGGAAATCTATCAATTCCTCGAGGAGCGTGGTTATTGCATTGGAAAACTGATGCCGCGCGAAGTGGAAATCCGGGCCTATCGACCGTGGATGGAAAACTTTGTGTTCTCCACCTATACGGCCCTGCATCCGCGATGGTGCGGAGAAGCATCCGGCTAATGCCGACGGCCCGCCATACGGTCATTTACACCCACGGCGGCGGGCGCCTGGGCAACCAGGTCCTGCGCTTCGTGCACTGGATAGCCTGGGCGCTGGAGCATCCGGAGATCGAGGTTCTCAATCTATCCTTCTGGCCCTACGCGCGCCTGTTTGATTTCTGGCACGCGCGCCCGGCGTGCCTCTTCCCGGCGCGGGATTCGGCCGCCGAGACCGCGGCATCGATCATTGCGGCGCTCCCTGCGCGCCTGCGCGAGGCCGTCGAAAAAAACGTCCGGCTCCAGCGGTTGGCTCATCACGCCTCCGGCCTCATGCCCGACTGGCAGCGGATCACGCTCGATGAACCGGCGGGCGAGGCGATCGACCTCGACGATCCGGCTTTCCTCGGGCGGGTGCGCGCCCGGGAAATCACCGTGTGCAGCGGCTGGCGCATCGCGTCCTGGCCGCTGGTCGTGAAACACCAGGCGGCGATCCGCCCGGTGTTTTCCCCGGCGACGGAGTTTGCCGCGGGCGCGGAAGAATTCATCGCGAAAATCCGCCGCGAATGCGACGTGGTCGCCGGCGTGTTGATCAGACAGACGGATTACCAGACCTGGGCGGACGGGCGTTTTTTCCATCCGGCCTCCCAATACGCGGCGTGGATGCGCGGCGTGACCGCCCTTTATCCCGGCCGCAGGGTCGCGTTTGTCCTCGCCGCGGATGCTTCCCAGGCGGACGCGGACTTCGCCGGCCTGGCCGTTCATTTCACCACGGGATCGGCCGGACGCGGCGGCCACTGGTTCGAGAGTTTCGCCGCGCTGGCGCGGTGCGATTTTGTCCTGAGCGTGCCGAGCACGTTTGCGGCCGGCGCCGCGTTTGCCGGCGGCATTCCGCTCTGGCCGCTGGTCGCGCGCGACCAGGTTCTCGCGGTGGACCAGATGCTGCCCGACGCCCTGACCGGCGCGGCGAGGCATCCCGTGTTTTCGGAGGCGGTCAAATGACGGCGGCCGACGCGCAGATTCCCGTGGTCTTGTTCGCCTATGCGCGACCGGAGCATCTGGCCCGTACGCTGGCGTCGCTGCGCGCCAACGCCGTGCCGCGGCTGATCGCGTTTTGCGATGGACCAAAAGGGCCGCGCGACTCCAACCAGGTGGGGCAGGTTCGGGCGCAGTTGCGTGCGGTCGACTGGACGGAAGTCGAGCTGGTCGAGCGCCCGGCCAACCTCGGCCTCGGAAAATCGGTGCTGGCCGGCGTCACGGAGGTCGCGCAAAGGCATGAGGCCTTCATCGTGTTCGAGGACGACCTGATCTGCGTTCCGGGCACGTACGCCTGGATGGCGGCGGCATTGCGGCACTACCAGGACCAGCCTCGGGTTTTCAGCGTGACGGGATGGACCCATCCACGCGTGCAACCCGCGAGGGCGGGTCCGTCGGCCTATTTCGACGCGCGGGCCGAGTCATGGAGCTGGGGCGCCTATGCGCGCGCTTGGCGGGGAATGGACCAGACGGCGCAGTCCAAGATGGCCGCGGTCGGGCGCAGCGGGAACGCCGCCGACACTTGTGGCGCGGATCTTCCCGCGATGGCCGAACGGGAGGAGCGGGACAATCTCTGGGCGGTGCGCTGGCTTTATCACCATTTGCAAAACGGAGGTCTGTGCCTGCGGCCTCCGGTCTCGCTCGTGCGGCATGCGGGATTCGATGCGTACGCCACGAACGCGACGTTCGACGAGGCGTGGTCCGGGGCCGTCCTGGCGGAGCAGGCACCAGCGCCGGTGGGCTGGCCCATGGTGCGCGAGGCGGTTGGCTGCCGGGCTTTGTGGCAGAGGGCGGCGCCGGCGCCCCGGGGCCGGCTGAGCCGTGCCTGGCGCCGGGTGCTCCGGCTGGCGAGGGGACATTTCCATTCCTGATTCCGCCTTGATGACGGTAGAGGGGGGAGTAGAAACAAAGTCGATGGACAACGTTGATGAGCCCGCCCCGGCGCCCGCGGCGAATTCCTGAATGAGGGCTCTGGCGAAGCGCGTTGCGACGACCTGGCATTTCCCGGCGATCCGGCATCGGCTACGGCTCGCCTTTGGCTGGAGTTGGTTTCGCGGACGTTATGGGACCTGGGCGGAGGCGCGCGCGGCTTCGGCGGGATACGATGACGACGGGCTCCTGGCCCGGGTCCGCTACGCCACTCGCGAGGTTCGAGCGGGTCGGGCCCTGTGGGAAAGAGACGGGACCACATTTGACCGGCCGGAGTTCAACGAACCGCTGCTGGCTGCGATGCTCCGCATTGCGACGGAGAACAATGGGAGGCTCGACGTGGTGGATTTTGGCGGCGGACTCGGCGGAACCTGGTGGCAGCACCGGGCGGCCTTGACCGGCGCCGCCGGAGTGCGGTGGCGAGTCGTGGAGCAGCCCCATTTCGTCGCGGCGGGGCGGGAGTTTGCTGACGACACCCTGTCCTTTCACGAATCCGTCTCCGCGGCTTTGGCCGGAGGCACGCCGTCGGCCATTCTATTGTCCAGTGTGTTGCCGTATCTTGAATCGCCCGATGCGTTGCTCGCGGAGGTGATTGCGCGAAAATTCCGTCACGTGATCATCGATCGCACCCCGTTTGTTCGCCGCGGTGGCACGAGACTGGCCGTGCAACACACGCCGCCGGGGCTCGGTGGCGGCAGCTACCCGGTCTGGCTGTTTGAACGCGGGCAACTGCTCGCCCCGCTGGCCGCCCATTACGAGCTGAGACACGAGTGGCCCGCCCTGGATTCGCTGGCTCTCGGAGTGAAGCACCGCGGATTACATTTTCGGGCAAAGGACACGTGAATCGATTCTGCACCTATTGCGACCGGGGTTACGCGGCCCGCCTGCTTTGTCTTCACGACTCGCTTCTGGCGCACGGCGAACCATTCCGGCTTTCGGTTCTGTGCTTTGACGAGCAGATCGAGGAGATTGTCGCCGCGGAAAAATCGCCATCCCTGGAGGCGATCCCGCTGCGCGAGCTCCTGGCCGCCGATGCCGGGTACGCCGCGGTCCGCCCGCAACGAAACCGCTACGAATTCTATTTCACCGGGACAGCGTCCATCGTCCGCCACTGCTTCGCCCGCGATCCGGCGGCCGACCGCATCACCTATCTTGACGCGGACCTTTATTTCTTCGGGCCGCCCTCCCGCGTGTTCGCCGAACAGGGCGAAGCCTCGATTGGGATCGTGCCGCATCGGTTTCCACCCCGGCTGCGTGAATTGGAGCGGCACGGCATCTACAATGTCGCCTGGGTTTCCTTTCGGCGCGACGCCGACGGGCTGGCCTGTCTCGACTGGTGGCGGGAGCGGTGCCTGGAATGGTGCTATGATCGATTCGAGCCGGGACGATTTGCGGATCAGGGCTATCTGGATGAGTTCCCCCGGCGTTTTCGCGGGGTCCGCACGCTGGGTCACCCCGGAATCAACGCGGCCCCGTGGAATGTGGAAAATGTGCGCCTCGCAGTGGTCGATGGGCAGGTGCGACTGGACGGCCAGCCGCTGTTGTTTTTTCATTTCCAGGGCATCCGTGAGATCACGCCGGACTGGTTCGATCCGGGTCTTCGTCCCTACAAGGCCCGCTTCACGACGGTATTGCGCGAGGCGATCTACCGCCCCTATTTGCAATTGCTCGCCGCGGAGCAGGATCGGCTGCGGGCGCGCGACGGAGTCGAACCGGTGCTCGGTTATCACCGCCTTCCGACCGGACCCTCATGGCGAAATCGGTGGGAGCGGATCAAGGGCCGGTGGCTCTTGCCGGCCTATCAGCGCATGCGGGGGCGGCTGATTCACGTCAGACCACCGGGCCTGCCATGACCTTCATCCTTTTCGTCCGACCGGGTTGCTCTTTCCGGTCCAGCCGCGCATGGCACTGGGGTGCCTCGTCATGAACGGAGTCGTCGTCATCCCCACGCTCGCCGATTCACCGTGGCTGGTCGCGGCGATCGCCTCGGCCTCCGCGCCCGGCACGAGTTCACGAGTGATTCTGGTCTGTCCGCCGGACCGAAGGAACGACTTGGCCGTGCGCCATCCGGGATGCGAAGTTGTGGCCGAAACCGGGGTCGGCCTGTACGGAGCGATCAACGACGGCCTGCGGGCGACGAGGGAGTGGGAGTTTTTTTCGTACCTCAACGATGACGACCTTTTGCTCGGGACGATGCCGGGCTCCATGCCCTCCGGGGTGGACGTCCTCTATGGCAAAGTGGATTACGTCGACGCGGGTACCCGGCGGATGGGCTCATTTCCCATCGAGACGTCGGCATCCCGGATCCCGCGTGTGCTCGCGGCGGGCCTGCCGGCGCTGACCCCGCAGGGAACCTGGATCTCGCGCCGGGCCTTTGAGGAACTCGGAGGCTTCGACGCCGGCCTGAAATATTGCGGGGACTTTGATTTCTGGCTTCGCGCCGCAGGGCGGGGACTTCGGTTTTCGTTTCGATCGGAAACCGTGGGTGCCTTTCGGTTGCGCCCCGGGCAATTGTCCGGCCAGCGCGCGGCAGCCGACGCCGAGCTCGCCGTGGTTTGCGCCCGATCTCCGTTCCGGTTGGGTGCAATGGCGCGGGCGGCGACGCGTCTGGGATTTCGCTGGCGGCATCTCGGGCTGATCTGGGAGCGCCGGCGTCTCACCGGACGCTGGCGTAGCCGGGACCTGTTTGCCGGATCCCCGTCATGAGACGCGTGGTGATCATCAATCCGCTTGAATCCGGCGACGGTACCGGCACCGCCCGGGCCGCCGAAGGCCTGGCGGGCGTGATGCCGGAAGGCGCTGTCGCCGCGCGGCGGATCAACCGCCTTTTCCGGCGAATCAACCGCATTCGCATCTCCGCGGTGCGTCAGCTTGCGCGCCTGCTCCTGGCCCAGGTGGCGCCGTTTTTCTGCCGCCGCACGGACGCACTGGTTTTCAGCTCCCATCACGGTCCGCTGTGGCGCACCGGTCGCCACGCGGTCATCGTGCACGATCTCATTGCGCTGCATTTCCCGCAACAGTCCCGCTCCCAGCATCGCTACTATCGCCGGATGCTTCCACGCGTGCTCCGGGCGGCCACGCAGGTCGTGACGATTTCCGAGAGCATGCGCATCGAACTGGCGAAGGAATTTCCGGAAACGGCCGCCGCCCGCGCGGTGGTGATTCCCTCGTATGTCGCCCGTTTCGGTGACAGCGCCACGCCCGGGCGTTCGCTCGCCGAGCGCCGGCAATCAGGGCAGCTCGCCTTTCTCGGCGCGCGTTACCGCCACAAGAATCTGTCGCTCGTCCTCCGGGCGATGGAGCGGCCCGCGGCCGCCGGCCTGCGGCTGGTGGTGACCGGCTGCCGGCGCGAACTGTGGCCGGAGCTGCCGCCGCTCGAGGCGACCCACCGCGTCGAGGTGCTTTCGTTTGCCCCCGAGGCAACGCTCGACCGCCTTTACGCCACGTCGCTGGCGCTCGTTTATCCGTCCCTGGCCGAAGGGCAGGGGCTGCCGCCCTTGGAGGCGATGCGGATGGGTTGTCCCGTCGTGTGCGCCGATATTCCCGTGTTGCGGGAGACCTGCGGCGAGGCGGCATTCTTCGTCGATCCGACCGATTCGAACGCACTCGGCGAAATTCTTGCGCGGATGCAGTCGGGCGTGATGGACGACGAAATCGAGAACCGGATCCAGGCGGGCTTTTCCCGCGTGGCATCATTCGGACCGGATGCCGTGCGCGCCCGATGGCGCCAGTTCATGAAGCAGTTTCCATGACTCCGTTGCTGAGCGTCATCATTGTCGCCCATCGCTCGCGCGGGGAGCTGCCGGCCTGCCTGGAATCGCTGCCCGCGACGCTGCTTGGGCGGGCCGTCGAAGTCGTCGTGGTGAACAACTCTCCCGGAGACGGCGTTGCGGAATGGGCGCGGGACGCGTTTCCCGCCGTGCGGATTCTGGAGTCCGGATCCAACCTCGGATTCGGCCGGGCCAACAACCTCGGCTATCGGAAGACGTCCGGCGAACTGGTGCTTTTCCTCAATCCGGACACGATCGCGAACGCAGCGGCATTGGAGCATTGCGTCGCCCGCGTGCTGGATGATTCCGGGATCGGCCTGCTGTCGCCCAAACTGGTTCTGGCGGACGGCTCGATGGACCTCGCCTGCCGGCGGAGCATTCCGACGCTGTGGGACGGCTTTTGCCGCGCGATTGGACTGGCGGCGGCGTTTCCGCGTTCGCGGCGATTCGCGGGATATAACCTGTCATTTTTGCCGGAGGACGGCACCTGCGATGTCGGTGCCATCAACGGGGCGTTTATGCTGGGGCGCCGGGAAATGTTCGCGCAGGTCGCCGGCCCGGCTGGTGCGGTATTCGACGAGAATTTCTTCATGTACGGCGACGATCTCGACCTGTGCATTCGCGTTGCCAAATCGGGGCGACGAATCGTCTACGACGGACAGGTCCGGATCATCCATCTCAAGGGACAGAGCGTGGCGCGGGAATACGGGACGATGTCCCGTGCGATCTTCGACGCCAACCGCGACGTTTACCTGAAGCACTTCAACCCCCGCGGCTCGGCTTGGGTGCGCTGGAAATACACCATGGCCTTCGGCCTGTGGAAATTCGTGGCCCTGCTTCGCGCCCGATGGCGGGGGCACCGGCGGGTGAGACCGATGTGAGGGGCATGGAAGACGGAAGACGGAGGATGAAAGTTGAGTGTTGAGAGACGAAACGGAAACCGATCCGGTATCCTTTTTCGAGACTTGGTGGGTTTGGTCGGGGCCTTGGTCTCTCAACCCTCAACTTTCGACGGCATTGGTCCGCCTCGGCGCTCAACTCTCAACGCTCAACTCTTCCGCGCCGCGCCTCACGCCGGCGCCCGCCAGCGCGCGAACGTGAGCACCATGATCTGCAGGTCCAGCCACAGTGACCAGTTTTCGATGTAATAGATGTCGTAGCGGGCGCGACGAGTGAGGTCGCTCTGGCCCCGGAGGCCGTTCACCTGCGCCCAGCCGGTCATGCCGGGTTTGACCAGATGGCGCGGAAGGTAGTGGGGGATGATGCCCGAGAGCTGCTCGACATGGACGGGCCGCTCCGGACGCGGACCCACCAGGCTCATGTGACCGCGCAGCACGTTCCAGTATTGTGGCAGCTCGTCGAGGTTCCACCGTCGCATGAAGGCGCCGATGCGCAGCAACCGTGGGTCGCCAAGCCGGGTGCTCTGGTGCTGGTCGTCGGACGCGGCGGCATCGGGCACCATGCTGCGCAGCTTGTACAGCGTGAACGGCCGGTGTCCGGATCCGATGCGCCGCTGGCCGAAGAAGACCGGTCCGCCGGGCGACTCCCGCTTGATCATGAGGGCGAGGATGGCGATCGCCGGCAGTGACGCGACCAATCCCACCGTCGCGCCCACCAGGTCGATCGTCCGTTTCACGACGCGATTGAGCAGGCGGTTGATGGCGAGGTCCTCGACCCCGAGTACCGGGATGCTGCCGATCGACTGCAGGGTCAGGCCGCTCGCAAAAATCTGAAACTCCGACGGGATCACCTTCCATTCGACATAGGCATTTTCGCACAGGTCGGTGGCGCGCTGCAGTTCAGCCCGGGGGCGGTCGAGCGTGGCCGCGATCAGCACGTCGATCCGCTCGGCGGCGAGAATTTCGCCGAGTCCCGCGAACGGACCGAGCGAACGAAGACCGGCCGGGACCGCGGCATCGCCCAGTGGAACGAAGCCCACGATCCGATAGGGATGCGCCGGGCGTTTGTTCAGTTCATCGAGCAGCTCGCGGGCGTCATCGTTCCACCCGAGGATTGCCACGCGGCGCTGCACCACGGGAAGGAGCGACGGACGGGTGAGGACAAAATAGAAGAATTCGCGCCAAAGCCAGAGGGCGGCCAGCGTGACCAATGCCGCCAGCACGACGAACAGCCGGGAGATGGGCGGGTCGAACTTGATCACCAGCGAAAAAGCCAGATAGGCGAGCAGCCAGAAGGCCGTGGCGCGGAGGACCGTGCTGAGGCTCTGCTGTTTTCGCAGCAGCAGGCGGCCGTCGTACAGGCCGAGGTGAGCGAACGCCGCGATCAGAAAGACCACGCCGAGCAGGATCAGCGGCAGGTAGTGCGCGAAATGGACGTCCGGGACATTGATGCCCAGCAGTCCGATGGGGGAGCGGTAGCGCAGCCAGTAGCCCGCGAGCAGGCCGGTCAGCACGACCGCGGTGTCTCCGGCCAGCAGCAGCAGCGGCAGGGTCGTTTCGCGGAGGGTATTGGAAGCCGCGCGCGCCATGTCACGGGGAAGCCGAAGGCCGGCCCTCCAGTTGGGCCAGCAAAATCCGGCCCGGCAGATGCAGTCGCCCCGGGATCAGCGCCATTCCCGCCTCCACCACCTTGCGATCGTGCCTCGACCAATAGAAATCCGCGGGCATGGGCGCGTCGAGGTTTCGCATCAGGACGCCGTAACCCGGGCGGCGAGCCCGCATCAGCAGGCCGTCCCCGCCAGGCCTGGCCAGGGAATCGGCCAGCGCCTGAGCCTCGCCCGACGCGAAGAATCGGCGCTGCTCCGGGCTCAACGCCACGTTCGCCACGTCGACGGCCTTTTCCCGGCCTGCCCGCCATTGCGCGACGGCGCCGACGAAGGTGACCGCCGACTGCTGCCAGGGGCGCAGGCGCGGGTCGCGGGCGAGTTCGGTCGCCCGCGCCGTCACCGCGGCAAGCACGGGACCATGGATTTCCTGGAACGGAGATTCCCGCCAGTCCGGTGAGAACAGGTACGGCGGGTTCATCAGAACTTCGGCCACGAGGGCCGAGATGGCGGCGTCACGCTTGCCCTGCGCGAGTTCGGCCCGGGCCAGGCCGACGCCGAGACCCTCCTTTTCCGGGAGGATTGCCGCCGCGCGCAGGAAATGCGATTCGCTCGCGGCGGGATCGTCCGGCAACAGCACCCAGGCCAGGTTGGTCTCCGCGATCTCCTGGTCGGGGTTGCGTTGCAGCGACGCCCCGAAAAAACGGACGGCATCCTGCGCGGGCCGGACTCGCTCCGCGGGAGATTTCGCCTGGAAGGCCTCCTCGCCGAAATGGAACCCGAGGGCATTGAGCGCCGCGGTGTCCGCGGGGTCCGCCCGCGCCGCGCGTTCGGCCAGTTTCCGGAAATCATCGTCGTTCTTTTCCTCCAGGGCATCCGCGGCCTGCGCCAGCAGCCAGTGGCTGTGTAGCGACGGGATCCGCCCGATGAGGCCGAACGCAAGGGCCAGCCCGGCGAGCGCCGTCGCGGGCCAGCGCGCGACCGGCTTGGTTTCGGCCATCGGAAAAACAA
>DASYDZ010000105.1:0-13926 GCA_036499305.1 Candidatus Didemnitutus sp. | reverse complement strand
CAATGTTTCGCAGGGCTGGGAGTATGAGTTGACGGCGCAGCCGGTCAAAAACTGGAACATCACGGTCAACTACTCCAAGACCCAGGCGACGAAGAATAACATCGATCCCATCACGCAAAAGTTCATGGCTGACAATCTGGCCTTCTACCAGGGCCCGGGCGGCCAGTTGCGTCTGTGGGGAGCCAGCCAGACCGCAGGCTACGGATCCTTCACTGCAAATGCCGCCGCGCCATTTGTCACCTACCCATACAGCCAGGGTGGGTCCAATGGCTCGACGGTCGGACCACAGTGGATTGTCGGAGTCTACAACCCCTACCTGGTGACGGCACTGGCGCAGGGACAATCGGCCCCGGAAGTTTCCCCGTGGAGGTTTAATCTGATCAACACCTACTCCTTCGATCACGGATTGCTGAAAAACGCGTTCGTCGGTGGTGCGGTGCGCATGGAAGCCGGGCGCATCCTTGGCTACCGTCTCAATCCGACGACGCTGGTTCTCGACGTCAACCAGGTCTTGGTCGGTCCGAATGATCGATACTTCGACCTGTGGTTCGGCTACAAGAAGACATTCACGTTCGGTCGAAAGATCGACTGGCGCATTCAGTTGAACCTGAGAAACGTGGGCACAAAGACACATCTCGTGCCGGCACGTTATGAGCCGGATGGCACGCTGGCCCTGGCCCGTATCCAGGACGGCATGGGCTGGTCGCTGACCAACGCGTTCGACTTCTAAGCCGCGAGGCTACCGAGGTCAGTTAAGATCCAAACAGGATTTCGAGTCCGGTGGCTTTTGCCACCGGACTTTTTTTGCCTTTCGCCCAAGCGCATCCGCTCAACGGCGAACATAGAACGCCACTCCTTCGCCGGCGCTGCCGCCCGCAATACGCCCGCGAAAAGGGCGAGGAAACGTGGTATATTCGCTGCGCGCCAAGCCGGAACGATGCAGTAGAAGCAGGTCTTGCCGTAGGATCGACAGATCCTTTGGTGGCCGCCGATTTCCACATCGGCGACAGAGGCGTCGGTATGGAAGCCGGCGCCCACCTACGGCATCGTTCCGGCCTAGGGTGTCGGCGTCGAGAACAGCAACCTGGTCGAATTCGCCGGGTAAGGATGCTCGGTCACGGCGCCAGATGGCCACCGGACCCGGATAACCATCGGGGGATTTGAATCGGGAAAACCGAAGAAGCAGGCGGCCGTGGACTGGCTGTAGTATCCGGAGCCGGCCCGAACTTCGGCCATTTCGGTCATGCCGTCGGTTAGTTCGACGATGATTCGCGCTCCGATCGCAGCAGGATTCCCGGCGGGACCCCGCAGTGCAATTCGAACCGATCCTCGTCCCGTCAGACCATTGTTGCGAAACGCCAGGGAAATGCCGTTGTTGCGGCTTGCCAGGAAGCCGGGCCAGCCTTCGCGGCCGAGCGACACCACCGCGAGTGCCTTGGCATCCCCGGGCACCACCAGCCCACTCCGGACGGGTGGCACGGGCGTGAAGCTGCCGTGCCCGTCGCCGAGCAGCAATTGGCTGAGGCCTCCATCGAAGCGGCCGACCGAAGGAATCGGGGCGTAGGAGTTCTGCACCGCGTAGATGTCCGCGTGGCCGTCTCCGTCGAAATCGCCCGCGACGATGCCCTGCAACGGGGCGATCTGCGCGATGCGTGGCAGCGGCTCAAACCGATATGTGCCATCCGGCTGGCTGAGAAACACACCGCTGCGCAGTTCCGTGGCCGCCCATTTCTGCGCCGCGGCGACCTGGTCGACACCGAGCACTTCATCGAGCGTGGCGCGTGCATACGCATTGTCGCTGGGAAACCGTTTCAACACCGGCGGAATGGCGGCTCCGAGGTCCTTCCGGGTGCGCCAGGGATAGACCCGGTCGTTCTCATAGTACGCTTCCACGAGCTGCGGCTGCCTGCCGCGCCCGGTGAAGTCGCCGACCAGGAGCAGCGCCGGCCGCTCCGGTGAGGCGTGGTATTCCGTGTTCAGGCCCACATTTCCGACCACGAAGTCCGGTCGGCCATCGCCGTTGAAATCCGCGCTCGCGATCGATGTCCACCAACCGGTGCCGGCGGCCGCAAATCCGGCCCGGTCCGTCCAGTCCGCGAGGCCGTGTCCGGCGTCATTGTGGAAGTATTTCACCTGGCCCCACTCGAGCGTCATCAGGAGATCGGGCCAGCCGTCGCCGTCGACGTCGCTCCAGAGGGCGCCGGTGACCATGCCGACCTGCCCGAGGCCGGGGGCAAGGCTGTCGGTCACGTCCTCGAACCGTCCGCCGGTATTGGCCAGAAGGACGCTGTGCGGCGAAACCGGGTATTCACCTGGTTCCACGCGGCCGCCGATGAAAAGCCCGAGCCGGCCATCATGCCTGAAATCGGCCGCGGCGACGGCGCCGACACTCAATGGCAGATCCGGCAGCGCGCCGGGCGGAGCCGGGGTGAACCCGCCTCTCCCGTCGTTGAAATAAAGCCGCGCGTTGTATTCCGGCGCTTCGGCGGGCAGTTTGTTGCCACCGCCGGTCACGAGGAGGTCGTTTCCGCCCCCTCCGGTCGCCGCAAAGAGGAGAACCGGACCATCGTCAACCGGCACCGCGGGGAATCGCGCGTCGTCGGCCAGGAAAATTCCCGAGGGCGTGCCATGCAGGACGCGAAGGGGATCCAGCGTGGTGCCGCCGACGACCACATCCTCGGAATCCTGACCGGGCAGGTTGCCCACCGCGAGGGCGGGCCCGCGCCGGTTCAGCCGCACCGGGAGCAACCGCTGCAGGGCTGTCTCATCGATGACCTCCTCGTGTGTGGAAAACGCCAGGCCCGCCGTCCGGCCCACCTCGGTAAACTGGCAGCCGGCCGGACGCGTTTCATCCGGGGAAGGCGGGACGGGAGCGGCCGGTTCGGTGAGAGTGAAACGCCGATCAACGGGCAGATTTTCGAGGACCTGCACGTGTCCGCTTGGCCAGGTCACCGTCAGGCGCTTGATCAGGGGATCATCGCCGAGGCCGAAATGGACCATGGGCTCGCTGCAGGACATGTATCCGCGGGCGAGCGTGAGCTGGCGCACCTGGATTCCCGAGCGGGATTCGATTCGCAGCTTGGCGCCCACGCCAAACCGGTTGGAGACCGTTCCGCGCAGGTCGAAAATGACGCGGTGCCCCGAGTCGCTGTCGTTCCTCAACACCGTGACGCCCTTTTGATAGTTGGAATAGACGAGATCGAGATCGCCATCCCCATCCAGGTCGCCAAACGCGGCGCCGAAGCTGATCCCCTTTTCATCGAGACCCCACGCCGCGCTGGTGTCCTCGAATTGCAGATCGCCAAGGTTGCGAAAAGCGAAATGGGACTCCGGCAGCGAGGGGCTCTCGCGCATGATCCGCACTCGCTCGGCGGTGGTCTCGGCATTCATCATGCGCCGGTTGACGTCGATGTTCTCCTCTCGGACCATTCCATTGGCCACAAAGAGGTCCAGCCGACCGTCGTTATCCAGGTCCTCAAGACGCACGGCCCACGTCCAGTCGGTCGCGGCGATCCCTGCAAGGTAAGCCGCCTCCAGGCACCGTCCGGTGCCGGTGTTCAAGAGGAGCGCGTTGCGATGGTATTTTGGCGCCGCGGAAGAGTCGTCCGGAGGATCCCCGGCCTTTCCCCGCTCCTCCGCCAGACCCCTTTGATCCATCTGGTGGCTCATGAACGCCATGTCGGCCACGAAGAAGTCGATCATGCCGTCGTTGTTCACGTCGCCGAGGTCGGAGCCCATCGACGAGAACGAGGTGTGCGGGGCCACCTGATCGATCACATCCGTGAACGTCCCATCGCGGTTATTGTGATAGAGCCTGTCCGGGACGCCGTAATCGTTGGCCACATAGAGATCCGGCCAGCCGTCGTCATCGTAATCCCACCAGGTCGCGGAATGGCACTCCGATTCTCCGACGATCCCCGCCCGGTCGGTCACGTTGGTGAAGGTACCGTCGCGATTGTTGTGCAGGAGATAACCCCGCTGGCCGTTGGGATGCGCGGTGGAATCCAGCAGGTTGGTGGCGATGTACACGTCCAGCCAGCCATCGCGATCGTAATCGCAAAAGGCGGCCATCCCGCTGGCATCGTTCACGTCAAGGCCATAGGCATGTCCCATCTCCCGGAACGTGCCGTCGCCCTGGTTGATGTAGAGCAGATTGGGTGCGCCGAAGCGGCAGACGTAGATGTCCAGCCGCCCGTCGTTGTTGACGTCGACAAAGGTCACGCCCTGCTTCCAGATCGCGGCTGCGGTGCCGTTGTCGCCGACGCCAGCCCGCTCCGTGACATCCTCGAATTTCCAGTCTCCGAGATTGCGGAACAGCCGGCAGCTCTCGGTCTTGCTCGCCACCAGGATATCGGGCCGTCCGTCGCCATCGTAATCCCCGATCGCAACGCCCGAGCCGAGGGCCCCGAACAGGAATTCCTGGTAGAGGTTCCCCCACATCTTTGGATCGGCGTAGCGATTTTCAGTTCGCACCCCGGTCACTTCCGGTGCCAGCGGGACGAACATCGTCTTGCCGCGAGGCCCGGAAGGGACGGCCAGCGACTTCTCCGTGATGGTCCCGGTGAGATCGGCAGCCCGGCCGGCCGAAAGGACGACACAGGCCGCGGCCAGCATTTCCCATGGGAAGCGCGGACCCATCCACGACAACAAAGGCCGGTGCATTTCAGGGCCCGTTACCGCCTGGCGGTGCAATCAGGATAAGAAGCGCCGACTTCGTCGCGGGCTCATGCTCGGTGGTCGCCCCCGACGGCCAGCGAACCCGGATCTTGCGCGGCGGATTGGCGTCCGGATAGCCAACGAAAGCGGAGGCGGTCGACTGGCTGTAATAGCCGGAACCGGCGTAAATCTCGCGGGCCACGACGGAGCCATCCGAGAGTTCGACCATGACACGCGCGCCCACGGCGGTCGGATTGCCGACGGGTCCGCGCAGTTTGATCTGCAATGAATGGTGGCCGGGCACCCCATCGTTGCGGAACGCCAGCCCGCTGTCGTCGTTGCGTGTGACCAGGAAACCGGGCCAGCCTTCCCGTCCCAGGGACAGAACCGCCAGCGCCTTCGCGTCGCCGGGCACCAGCAGGCCACTTTGCCCAGGAGGCACCGGCGTGAAATTTCCGCGGCCATCGCCGAGCAGCAGTTGGCTGAGGCCTCCATCGAAGCGGCCGACCGAAGGAATCGGGGCGTAGGAGTTCTGCACCGCGTAGATGTCCGCGTGGCCGTCTCCGTCGAAATCGCCCGCGACGATGCCCTGCAGCGGGGCGATCTGCGCGATGCGCGGCAGCGGCTCGAACCGATACGTGCCATCCGGCTGGCTGAGGAACACCCCGCTGCGCAACTCCGTCGCGGCAAAGCGCCGGGCCCTGTTCAATTTGTCCGCGCCGAAAATTTCCTCGACGGTGGCCCGGGCAAATGGATCGTTTTTGGGGAAACGCCTGAGGATCGACGGGATGACGGCCCCAAGGTCCTTGCGGGACCGCCAGGGATAGAGCCGGTCGCCTTCATAGTACGCCTCGATGAGCTGGTTTGAACCGTCGCCCTTGAAATCTCCCGAATACAACAATGCCGGATGGGCCGCGTCGGCACGGTACTGTGTGTTCAGGCCGAGATTGCCGACCACGTAATCCATTTTTCCGTCACCATTGAAGTCGGCGGCGGCGATCGAGGTCCATCGACCGGTGCCCGCGGCGGCAAATCCGGCCCGCGCGGTCCAGTCCTCGAGACTCCGGCCCCGGTCATTGTGAAAATAGCAGACCTGCCCCCAATCGAGGGCGATCAGAAGATCGGGCCAGCCATCTCCATCCACGTCGGTCCACAAGGCCGCGGTGACCATGCCGATTTCACGCAGGGCGGGGGCCACGGCGTCAGTGACTTCCTCGAATTTTCCGCCCCGGTTGACCAGCAGGGCGCTTTGGGGCGGCAGGGGATATTCTCCCGGCAGCAAACGCGCGCCGATGAACAACCCCAGGCGACCGTCGCGCGCGAAGTCAGCGGCCGCGACGGCGCCCACGCTTATCGGCAACGGGGGCAGGCTATTCTCGGGCGCCGGCCGAAAACCGCCATGTCCATCGTTGAGGTACAGTCGCGGCTGATATTCCGGAGCCCCGGCAGGCAGGCGGTTGCCGCCCCCGGTCACCAGCAGGTCATTCGCACCGGTGCCGCGTGAGTCGAACAACAGCACCGGTCCGTCATCGACGGCTGCGCCTGCGGCCAGGGCGGGGCCGGCCGCGAAACGCCCCGAAGCCCCGCCCAGCAGGACGCGCGCGGGATCGGTGGTCGTGCCGCCGATGCACACGTCGTCGATTCCGTCTCCGTCAACGTCGCCCACGGCGAGCCCGGGACCCTGGCCGTTGAGGCGCAACGGCAGCAGCCTTTGCTGGGCGGTCTCATCGATCGGCTCCTCGCGCGAACGCAGGGCCGGGCCGCTGATGTCGCTCGACTCCGTGAACTGCCGGGCGGCCGGCCGGACCGGTGCGTTCAGCGGCGGGGGCCGGCCTGACGGCTCGGTGATCGTATAGCGCTGGTCAACGGCCAGGCTTTCAAACGACTGGACGAACCCGCTGGGCCAGGAGACCGTCAGCTTCCGGACCAGTCGGTCCTCTCCCAGGCCGAAATGGACCATGGGCTCGCTACTGGACATATAGCCGCGGGCGAGCACGAGCTGCCGCACCTGCGGGCCGGACGCGCTGTCGATTCGCACCGTCGCGCCGACGCCAAAATGATTGGACACCGTTCCGCGCAGGTCGAGAACCAGCCGGTGGCCGGTGTCGCTGTCGTTGCGGAACAGGCTTACGCTCCTCTGATAATTGACGCAGGCGATATCGAGATCGCCATCGCCGTCGAGATCGCCGACGGCGCTGCCGAAACTGACGCCGTTCTGGTCGAGACCCCAGTCGGCGCTGACGTTCTTGAACTCCAGGTCGCCCATGTTGCGGAATGCCAGGTTGCGTTCCGCCATCACCGGACTGTCGTGCATGATCCGGACTCTTTCCTCGGCGGTCTCGGCGCTCATCTCGCGGCTGATGAGATCGAGATTGCTTTGCTCCCGATTCATTCCGTTGGTGAGGAACAGATCCAGGCGCCCGTCGTTGTCGAGGTCTTCGAAACGGACCGACCAGGTCCAATCGGTGGCGGCGATCCCCGCGAGAAAGGCTGCCTCCAGGCAGCGACCCGTGCCCGTGTTGAGGTAAAGGGCGTTGTGAAGGTATTTGGGTACCTTTTGCCCTTCGTCCGAAGACCCGAAGGTTCCCGCCCGGATGCCCGAGGTCGTTCGCTGGTCCTTCTGGTGTGTCGTGGCGGCCATGTCGGCCACCATGAAGTCAAATCTTCCGTCATTGTTGATGTCCCCAAAATCCGAACCCATCGAGGCGAATGTCGTATGGGGCACCACCTGGCCGAGGATGTCGGTGAACGTGCCGTCGCGATTGTTGTGGTAAAGCCTGTCGGGCACGCCGAAGTCGTTCGCGACATAGAGGTCGGGCCAGCCGCTGCCGTCCAGGTCCCACCAGGTCGCGGAATGCCCCTGGGCCTCCCCGTTTATCCCGGCCTGCTCGGTCACGTTCGTGAACGTGCCGTCGCGATTGTTGTGGAACAGATAATTCCGCTGGCCATTGGGATGCCGGGCGATGCTCAGCAGATTGGTCTGGATGAAAACATCGAGCCAGCCATCCCGATCGTAGTCGCAAAAGGCCGCGACCCCGCTGGCATCCCGGACATCGAGCCCATAGGAGTGGGCCATTTCCTTGAAGGTGCCGTCGCCCTGGTTGATATAAAGCAGGTTGGGCGCATCGAACCGGCACACGTAGATGTCCAGTCGCCCGTCGTTGTTGATGTCGACGAAGGTCGCCCCCTGTTTCCAGACCAGCGCCGCGTCACCCGCATCTCCGACGCCGGCCCGGTCGGTCGTGTCCTCGAACTTCCAGTTGCCGAGATTGCGAAAGAGCCGGCAACTGTCCGACTTGGCCACGACAAATATGTCGGGCCGCCCGTCGCCGTCGTAGTCGCCGATGGCCACGCCGGAGCCGATTGAACCGACGCCGGCCTCGAGGTAGCGTTCCCCCCACATCCGGGGATCGGCATAACGGTTCTCGTTTTGCACTCCGGTCTCGCTCGATGGCATCGCGACAAACATGGTCTTCCCGCGCGGGCCCGACAGGGGGGCGAGCGGCTTTCCCGTGATCTCGCCGCCGGGCTCGGCCGCGCAAGCGTCCGCCAGAATCAGCGCCAGAAGAGCGCCGCGCACCCACGGGACGACACCGGCCCGCGCCATCGGGCGGAAGAGCTTCTCAGGGGAGGGCATGAACCGGCAAAATTGCACGGACCTTCACCGGGCGAGTCAAGAATTGGCTGGCTCGCGGGTGATTCCAGAACTTGTCTGTTCGCGGCTTTTGGTTGCGACTTCCAGGGGTCGTGCAACCCGCCGGCCCTGATCCCCCTCCGAATGAATTTTCGTTTCCGGCTGTCGTCCAGCGCTTGGATTTTCGTTCTGTTCGCGGCGTGCGGGTATCTGCTTTGGACCGGATGCGTCCGGGCGCGGCATGCGCAGTACGTTACCGGCCTCGCCAGGGATGAACTGATGGTTGATGCGGCTTCACCCACCGGCTTTTCCGGAGGGATGCGAAGCCTGATGGTGCCCGCGGGCAACGAACGCAGTTGCCGGTGGATCATTCAAACGCAACTGATGCTGGCGCACGACGATTGGCGGATTCGCCACGTCGACTACGACAATGCCCCCTATGGCCACGAGGTGAACGCGGCTTCCCCGTTCCGGTGGTGGCTGGGAGGCATCGCCTGGCTGGACCACGAGACCTCCGGTCGTCCGATCGGGTTCTCGGTGGAGCGGGCCGCACTGTATGGCGGGCCGCTTCTCCACCTGCTGCTGCTGGTCGGCGGCACTATTTTTGTCGCCTGGAGGTTCGGCCCGCTGGCGGCGGCCTTCTTCGCGCCCGGCCTGGCCGCGATCTTTCCGCTGGCGGCTGAGTACGTCCCCGGGCTGCCGGACGACAACGGTCTGGCCCAGCTCTGCGCTCTTGGATCGGTGCTTCTACTCATGGCGGGCGTGAGCTCCCTCGCCACGAGTCCGTCCGGACCGGTGTCGGCGGGATTGCGGCCCACCGGGGCCGGATACCGCTGGTTCTTTTCCGCGGGGGTAGCTGGCGCGGCCGGACTTTGGATCAATGTGTCGGTGCAGGCGCCCATTCTGGCGGGTCTTGCCCTGGGAGGTCTCATGGCGGCATGGGTGGGACGCGGGCAGTCCGTGCTCGAGGGCCTTGCTCCGGCTTGGCGGGCATGGGCGACGGGAGGTGCGCTCGCGAGCCTGGGGGCTTACCTGATCGAATACTTTCCTGCGCACCTGGGCTCCTGGCAACTGCGGGCCGTTCATCCTCTCTACGGACTCGCGTGGCTGGGTGGGGGCGAGGTGCTTTTCCAGCTCACGGCCTGGATTCGCAATGAGCCGCGTCGGCGGAATCCTTCCGGCCTTGTGCTCGCGTTTCTCGGACTCGCGGCGCTGGCGGCGCTGCCGGTTTTCATGTGGAAGACCCGCCAGGCTGGATTTCTGGCGGTGGACCTGTTCTCCTCGCGGCTGAGCAAATTGCCCGGCAGTCCGGTGGCGGCAAGCCTGTGGGCCTGGCTGCTGCATGATGGGATCAGTGCGGCCATCGGCATTTTGTTTCTGCCCCTGTTGATCGTCCCTCCGGCCGTTGCCTTGCTGTGGTCGAACCGCTGGACCAGTCCCGGATTCCGCGTCATGCTGATCATCGCGCTCGGACCCGTGCTGGTGGCCCTGGGTTTTGCCTGCCGTGAACTGAGCTGGTGGAATGGGCTCGACGGGATGCTCCTGGTCCTGCTCGTTGTCGTCACGGCCGCCTTGGGCGAAAGGGCGAGACCTCGGTATGTCCGCTGGGCCTGGGCCGCCACGGTGGGATTGATCGTGGCCGTCGGCGGCAGCCAGCTCATGCCCCGGTTCGGCGAAACCAAGGGCCCGCTGAACGAAAGCGAAGTCCGGAGCCTGGTCGAGCGGGACCTCGCCCATTGGCTGTCCCGGCAGGTGGGTCCCGAGGGAGCGGTCGTCTTGGCGCCGCTCGAGCTTACCACCAGCCTGTACTACTATGGAGGGCTCAGGGGACTCGCGACCCTGGACGAGGAAAATCACGACGGCTTGATTGGCGCCGTGCGGCTGGTCAGCGCCACCACGGCGGAGGAGGCCCTGGAACTGGCGCACCGCCGGGGCATCACGCATATCGTGATCCCGTCCTGGGACCGACAGCTCGACGAGGACGCGCGGCTGGGATTGGGCCAGGTCGAGGGTTCGCTGATCGGCCGGCTGCACCAATGGGCCCTCCCGCCGTGGCTGCGACCCATTCCCTATCAACTTCCCTCCATCACGGGATTTGAGGGACAATCCGTTGCGGTCCTCGAGGTGGTCGACGAGCAGGACGACGCGGTGGCCCTCAGCCAGTTGGCCGAGTATTTCATCGAGATGGGTCAGATCGACCACGCCGTGGCGGTCGGTCGGCTCTTGCGGCGTTTTCCCTCCGATCCCGGCGCCCTGGCGGCACTCTTCGAGGTCGAACTGGCGGCGCAGGACGAGGTCGCGTCCGCGCAAACCCTTGAGTCGCTGCTCGCCCGTCTTGACCGCAAGGCGGATCGCAACATGCCGTGGGACCGACGCGTCAGCCTGGCGCTCGCCTTGGCGCACGCCCGGCGCATCGATGCGGCCCGCGCCCAGGTGCGGCGCTGCCTGGAAGGAATTGACGAGGCGAAATTGCGATTTCTCAGCACGGGCTCGCTTTATCGCCTGCTGGTCCTGGGCAAGGCTTTCGGGCTGCCCATCGCCGACGAACATTTGCGGGCGATCGCGCTTCGGCTGCTGCCCGTGGATTTGCGGGCCCATTTCCAGCAATGAGACAGGATGTTGTGGCTCCCCCGGCCGGCCCCGCGGGAATTCGTCCCTGCTTCAAAGCGAATGCTTCGGCCGCCCGCCGGCCCGTCGAATGGCGCCCGCCGCCGGGGGCTGCTGGCGTCGAATCGGTGGCGCGTGATTTTTTTGGACTGGGCGCGTCCGATATTTGCTTCCGCCGCGACTCCTTGGCAATCTTTCGCCCGACCGCGAACCCACGCCATGATGTCTGACTCCGAATCCGAAAACAGCCCGATGGGGCGGGGCGCCGCCAACGTGCCGCAGATGCTGCAGACGCGGCTGATCGAGGAAAGCCACGTTCGCGCGGGCCTCGGCCAGGTTTCCGCGGCGCTCGGGGAGCAGCGCACCCGGCTGGGCGGACTCGACAAGAAGAGCCTGTTTCGCGTCGGGAAAAAGGAGGAGAGCCCCGAACTCGCCGCCGCGCGCGAGGAGGAACGCCGCCTCGCCCGCATCACCCGGCGCGTGGAGGAGATCATCCGGCGCCTCGGGCAGGAGATCGAGGCCCTGGCCGACGTCGTCATCGCCGAGCGCATCGCGGAATATCCCGTTTACCGCGACGCCCGCAAGAAGCTGCAGCCCTGGGAGCAGGCGCTGACGCAGTTCCAGGCGCGGGTCGGCAAGCTGATCGAGCTGCTGGGCCAGACGCGCAACATGGCGAGCTCGGGCTATGACAAGAAGCGCAGGGCGCTGTCGGGTCCGGCCAAGATCCTGCTCGAAAAATCCATCGACAGCGCGAAGTCCGCCGTGAAGGCGGCCGAGGTGGCCAATGAGGCGGCGCGCAACATCGGCGACATGCCCGAGCTGAATTTTCATTTCCGCCCCGACGACATCGCGGCGCTCGAGAAACTCGACATCGGCGCGATGCAGGCGGACTTCGATCGCGTGATCGCGATGCTCGAGGGCGTGCAGACGACCGAGATCGGAAATCTGAAGGCGGCGGGTGTCGGCGAGGCCGAGGTGAAACGCGACCAGGCCGCCTCGTACTTGGCGGATTATCTCGCGCAACTGCGCGCCCACACGGACAAGAATCATTATTCCGAGGCGCAGGTCACGCCCACCATCAAGCGCCTCGAGACGCGTTATTTTCCGGCGTAACGGGCGGCGAAGACGCGACCATACCCCGCGGCGGGGAGTGGAGCTCGCGAGAAGGCGGCGTTCAATCCGTGGGGTCAGTGATGGCCGGTGATTAAAATGGATTGCGGGCGGAGCGGGTACTTCATGGGCGCATTCTCGCAGACGGGTTTCGGGCCGCTCTTTTCTGCCAATGCCGTGGCCCGGCATCGCCACAGGATGGACCGGCTTGTCCACACGGCGCTTCTTCACGGACTGGGCTGCGGGAGTTCTTCTGTCCGGCCCGCGCCTTCGCTTCCCCAAAAAAATTCCCGTCCGTCCGATGAAATCTGTGGCCAGCTTCGCTGGAATGGGCTAGGATTTTGACTCTTACCCCTCGCTTATCATGCAAAATCCCGACATGTCCCGGCGCACGTTCCTCAAGACCGCAACGATCGCCTCGGCGGCCGTCTCGCTGCCCGCCCTCCTGCGCTCCCAGAATTCGGATGCCGGATCATCATCGCCCAACAACCGGCTCAACGTCGCCTGCTGCGGCGTGGGCGGACGGGGCTGGGACGCCGTCCAGGGCATGAAGGGCGAGAACTTCGTCGCGTTCTGCGACGTCGACGACGTCCGCGCGGCGAAAACCTTTGAGGAATTCCCGCAGGTTCCGCGCTTCAAGGATTTTCGCAGGATGCTCGACCAGTTGGGCAACAAGATCGATGCGGTCACGGTGTCGACGCCCGACCACATGCATTTCCCGATCGCGATGGCGGCGCTGTCGCTCGGCAAGCATGTGTTCGTGGAGAAACCGCTGGCGCACACGATCTCCGAAGCGCGCAAGCTGGCCGATTTTGTCGCCGCTCATCCCAGGCAGCAGACGCAGATGGGCAACCAGGGCCATGCGGGCGAGGGGATGCGCCTCCTCAAGGAATGGCTTGATGCCGGCGTGCTCGGCGAGGTCCGGGAGATGCACAGCTGGACCGACCGTCCGATCTGGCCGCAGGGCGTGAACCGGCCCGATCACAGCAAGATGAGGCCCGTGGTGCCGCCCACGCTCGACTGGGAACTCTGGCTCGGGGTCGCGGCGGATCGCGAATACGATCCCGCCTACATGCCGTTCACCTGGCGCGGTTATTGGGATTTCGGCACCGGTGCGCTCGGTGACATGGGCTGTCACATCATGGACGGCGCCTTCTGGGCGCTCGGCCTCACCGCGCCGACGACGATCATTCCGATCAGCGCGCACCAGACGGAGATCAGCGCGCCGACGGCCTCGGTGGTCGAATATCATTTCCCTGCCCGCGGTGCGCTCCCGCCGGTCAAGTGGACCTGGTACGACGGCGGCATGATGCCCACGCTGCCGCCCGAACTCGAAGTCGGGCGCCAGCTCCAGGAAAACGGCACGCTCATCGTCGGCTCGAAAGCCACGGTGTTCTGCGACACCTATTACGGAAGCATCCGGATCATTCCCGAGGCAAAGATGCGCGAGGTCGCGCCGAGCCTTCCTCCCAAGACGCTGCCGCGCGTGGCCGGCGGGCATTTCGCCGAGTGGATCCGCGCCTGCAAGGGCGGCCCGGCGGCCGGCTCGAACTTCTCCTATTCGTCACGCCTCACCGAGGTGGTGCTCCTCAGCAACGTGGCCGTCCGCGCCCGCCGTCGCATCGAATGGGATTCCGCAGCGATGAAGATCACGAATCTCCCGCAGGCGAACGACTTTGTGACCTCGGTCTACCGCCCGGGATTCGGCGTTTGATCCGGCCATGAGCGACTCCAATCCCTCTTCCGGCCCGGCCCGCCGCCTTGAATGCACGGCCGCGTTCCTGCTCCTCCGGCTTTTCCTCGGGCTCCGCACGTTTCTGGGCGGACTCCAGAAATTCGAGGCGCAGGGCCACTACAGCCGGGCCAATTACGCGGCCAACATGGGCCGCATGGCGGACTACATCACCACGAACTCGTTC
>DASYDZ010000104.1:0-4157 GCA_036499305.1 Candidatus Didemnitutus sp. | reverse complement strand
AACACGTTGTACGGCAGCCGGCGATAGAGACTCTGGTTGACGGCATGCGTGCCCACGCTGCCCACCGTCAGCGTGTAGCCGTCCGGCGCGGAGCGTGCGACGATCTCGGTACCGACCACGCCACCCGCCCCGCCGCGGTTGTCCACGATCACCTGCTGCCCGAGCGCGCTTGCCAGCGGGCCGGAGACGACGCGCGAGGTGAGGTCGACGAATCCGCCCGGCGGGAACGCCGCGACGATGCGAACGGGTTTGGCCGGGTAGGTCTCGGCGGCCGCGACGTATCCGCCGCTCGCCGTCACGATGGCGGCGAGTAATGCTGCCGGCAGCGCGTGAAACCTCGCATGCAGGTTTGGCAATGGAATCCTGACTCGCGCAGTCAGTCGACTTTTACGCCAGTGTCCCTGACAACCTTCCCCCATCGCGCCAGCTCCGATTTGACGTAAGCCTCCAGTTGTTCGGGAGTGCTACTCGCCGGACTCGCCCCCATGTCGATGAGGCGTTGCCTCACTTCCGGGACTTCCAGCATTTTACGAATTTCAGCGTTAGCCTTGTTGACGATGTAACGCGGCGCTCCGGCTGGCATGAACACGGCAAACCAGGAACTGACGTCGAAATTCGGCACGCCGGACTCGATCATCGTCGGAAGATCGGGCAGGGCATCGACCCGCTTCGCGCTGGTGACGGCTATGCCCCGCAACCTTCCCGATTTTATATGGGGGAAAAGTGCAACCACCCCCGTGATGATCATCTGAACTTCGTTCGCCAACAGCCCGTTGATGGCGGGCCCGGAACCCTTGTACGGAACGTGAAATACGCTGATGCCGGTCGCGCTTTTCAGCAGCTCGACCACCAGGTGAGAAGAATTTCCATTTCCGGCCGAGCCGTAATTGATGGATCCGGGCTTGGCTTTTGCCAGGGCAATCAGCTCTTTCACCGTTTTCGCGGGAACGGAAGGATGGACGGCGAGCAGCTGCGGAGAGGAAACGACGAGACTGATCGGCTGAAAATCCTTTACGGGGTCGAAGTCGAGTTTCTTGCGCAGCACCGGATTGATCGCATGAGAGGTGATGGTGCCGATCGTCATCGTGTACCCGTCGGGCACCGACTTGGCCGCCAGGTCCGTCCCAACGACCCCGCCCGCCCCTGGCCGGTCGTCCACTACGACCGGCTGGCCCCAGGCCTCGGAAAGCTTTTGGGCGACCAGCCGCGCAACGAGATCGGTCGTGCCGCCGGGTGCCGAGGGACATATCATCCGGATCGGCTTGCTCGGGTAGCTATCCGCGCCGAATCCGGGAGCGGCGATCAACGTCGCGCCCGCCACTCCCGCGAACCACTTCATCATGGTCGCCTTGCACATCGATATCCTCCTCGTCTTTTAATTGAGATCGCCGCTGCGGGCGATTGGCATCACGACTTTTTCCGTCCGGCGGCGTCGTTGCGATTGCGGACGAACCAGGTATCGCTTTGAAACGGGAATTTCTTCTCGACATCCTCCAGGAGGTCGGAGCCCAGGCCGGGCCGCTCGGGAACGATGCCTTTCCCGTCCTTGATGACCGGCGGATGCGTCAGCAACTGGTCATAGGGGTAGCCGGGATCGAACTCGTGAAAAACGTTCGCCGTCACATGGGGCGGCGCCGAAGCATAGAGATGGAAATTGCCCAGCGCGTTCAATCCGCCATCGCAATGCGGGGAATACTTGAGCTTCCACGTATCGATCAGCGTAATGATCTTCCGCACCTCGGTAATCCCGCCCGCCTTGGATACGTTGGCCATGATGTAATCGACCCCTCCGTGTTCCACCAGGCGCTTGACGGTCGAGCGCCCGTAGATATTGCCGCCGGTCGCGATGGGCACCTTGGTTTCCCGCGCAAATCTCGCGAAATCCTCGTTGTTGTGCTGAATGGTAAAGCTGAAAACGTCCTCCAGCCAATAGAGATTCACCGGCTCGAGCTCTCGTGCCATCCTCTCCGCCGTGGCATAGTCGCCGTACTCGGAATTGACGTCGATCAATAGTTCTACCTCGTCGCCAAACGCCTTGCGCAGTGCCTTGGCCGATTCGATATCGCCCCGGTTCGGATACCCTCGCCCCCCGCGCATTTTCAGCGCCTTGAATCCGCGCTGCACGTAACGCCGCGCCTCCTCGACCAGGTCGCCCAGGTTGTCCAAGGTGCGGTAGCCCAAAACATGCCCGCCGGCATAAAGAGGGATCTCCTTCGTGCTGGCGCCGCCCAGCAGCTTGTAAACGGGCAGCCCCACGGCCTTTCCCTTGATGTCCCACAGTGCAGTGTCGATGCCTCCCATGGCCGCAATAGCCACGGATCCCATCTGAATCGACCGGACGTACATCCTGGCCCACAGCTGCTCGGTATCGAACGGATCCTGCCCGATCAACATGGGCTTGAAGCTGTGCTCGATGGTAGGCATCACCGCCCATGGATTTTTCAGGTGGTAGGCCTCCCCGATGCCGCTGATGCCTTCGTCGGTATGCACGCGGACCACCAGCAGGTCCCATCCTGTCGCGCTGGTTCCGCCCTTGATCCACTGATGTCCCGGCGCATGCGGAATGGTAAGCGGTATGACTTCGATATCGGTGATCTTCAAATTGGCCTCTTGTTGAAATTTCCTGCGGCGAACTAACTCTGATTTTCGATGCGCCGGCGAAGCTTGGCGACGAACGCCGTGGCCGACCGGTTGACGTGCCGGATCATTTCCGCCTCGGCCTGCTCCGGGCTTCTCTGGTACAGCGCCTTGAGGATGCGTCGATACTCGACGATCTTCTCCTTCTCGTACTCCGGGGACCCGACAAGTATGCGAAATCGGCTGATCCGCGCCCTCAAGCCGCCGAGAATTTCCACCAGCAGCGGATTGCCGCACTCCCGGGGAATCACGTCATGGAACCCCGGCCCTGCCGCAACCGCGCCGTCGGGGTCGCCTTTCCGCGCGAGTTTTTCCAGCTCATCGAGCCTGAGCCCCATTTCTTCGAGGTCTATCGTGCGCAGGCGAGGAGTCGCCAGACGGACCGCCAACCCCTCGGCATTGGCCCGAATGACGTACAAAGCCTCGAAGTCGGAAACATCGAGTGGCTTTGCGCGCACCTGGCCGTTTTGCGTCCTTTCCAGAAAGCCATCGTGCTCCAGACGCAACAGCGCCTCCCTGACCGGGCTGCGACTGGTCCGGAACCGCAATGCAAGCTCAGGCTCGCTCAGCCGCTGGCCCGGTTTGAAGCTTCCGTCGATCAGTGCCTGGCGGATCGCCAGGTAGGTGTCTTCGGATAGCGAGGATTTTGCCGCTTTCGAATCAGGATCCATCAGGCCTCCATGTCGACAATGTTATATCATTGTCGACAGATACAGGCTGCAGTATATTAGGAGACATCACGGGCAGGCAAGCGCCAGCGTTCGGCGGCGCCCGCCCGCCACCATCGGCCCGGACTCCACCATGAGCGATCTCGATTCACGCGAGCTAGAGGTTTCCGACGACATCGAGGAATTGTTCGCCGCGCTCTACGCGAAAGGAATGACCGACGGCCTGCCCGTCATACCGCCCACCGAGGAGAGAGTCGCACGCATGATGCGCGGCATCGAGCTGGCTCCCGAACGCGAAATCGCGGTGTTGCCGCCCCGCGGCGGCCGGGCCACGGTGGAGAAGATCGCTATCAACGCCGTCATGGCCGGCTGCCTGCCGGAGTATCTTCCCGTCCTGGTCGCCGCGGTACGCGCCATGGCGCAGCCGCAGTTCAATCTCATCGGCATTCAAACGACCACAAACCCCGTCGCGCCGCTGGCGCTGATCAACGGCCCGATTCGAGGGCGCATCGGCGTTCATTGCGGAGCAGGCGCGCTGGGTCCCGGATGGCGCGCCAACGCCACGATCGGCCGCGCATTGCGGCTGATACTGATCAACATCGGGGGAGCGATGCCCGGAGAGATCGACAAGTCGATACTGGGCATGCCCGGCAAGTACTCGCTTTGCCTGGGAGAACTCGAGGAGTCGAGCCCGTGGGAGCCGTTCCACGTCGAGCAGGGCCATTCGGCCGGCACGAGCACGGTAACGCTCCTCAGCGTCCAGGGCACCCAGAGTTGTGCCGCGTCGTACCTGGAGCCGGAATCGATATTGAGGATGCTCTCCGACACGATGGCTACCTTCGGCGCCAACAG
>DASYDZ010000103.1:0-23403 GCA_036499305.1 Candidatus Didemnitutus sp. | reverse complement strand
CAACGTGACCGGCAGCATGGCGGAACCGCCTCTCCGCATCCTTCTCGTCAACCGCCATCTCAACATC
This sequence comes from Candidatus Didemnitutus sp., assembly GCA_036499305.1. Lineage (GTDB taxonomy): Bacteria > Verrucomicrobiota > Verrucomicrobiia > Opitutales > Opitutaceae > Didemnitutus. Next base: position 23,336 of record DASYDZ010000103.1, on the reverse strand, counting down.
GGCGGTGTCGAAACCTATCTCTGCCGCCTGGTGGCGGCGCTGACGGCCCGGGGGCATCGCGTCGGCCTGCTGACCGAGGGAGGTCGCTACGAGGAATGGGCCGTGAAAGGCGGCGCGAAACTTTTCAAGGTCGCGTCGCTCGCCCGCGACTGGTCCGCCGTGCTCGACTCCCTGCGCGCGGCAAACTTCGACCTCGTCCACGCGCACAATTACAATTCCGCCCGCGTCGGCCGGCGCGTCTCCGCGGCCCTGGGATGCCGTTATCTCATGACCGTCCATGGGCCGCGCCCGCGATTGAAGCAGCTTTTCTTTCGCGACTGGAGCGACGAGGTCGTGACCATGAGTGAAGGCGACCGCGATAACATTGCCTGGTGGGGCGGCGCGGGATGCCGTCCGATCGCGCTCAGCTTCTACGGCATTGATCCCGGCCGGTTCCGGCCGGGACTCGATCCGGCGGCCCAGGCCTCCGAGTCCGGTCTTTCCGACGCCGGTCCGCGCATCGTTTTCGTCAGCCGCTTTTCCAACCGCAAGGCGGATGTCGGCCACGCCCTGCTCGACGCCCTGTCGAAACTGCGGGAGGCCGGCCATGATTGCCGTCTGCTTCTGATTGGCGAAGGACCGGAGCGACCAGGCCTCGAGACGCATGCAGCCAGGATAAACCGCACGCTTGGTTCCGATCGCGTCCGCATGGTCGGGCCGCGCTCCGACGTCGAATATTGGATGAGCCTCGGCGACATCTGCGTTTGCACGGCCAACACCGCGCTCGAGGCGATGGCGTGCGGACGGCCAACCATCGCCGCAGGGCGGACCGGTTATTTCGGACCGGTGACACCGTCCAATTTCGAGCATGCGCGCCGGATCTGTTTCGCCGACCATGGCGCCGCGCCGGCGCTGGTGACGCCGTCGGCCTTCGGGCGCGATATCGCCGCGCTGTTGACCGATCCCGCTGCGGCCCGCGCCGCCGCCCTGGCCAATGCCGCCATCATCGAGCGCGATTACAGCCTCGCGCCGATGGCGGCCGACATGGACAAGATCTACCGCCGCCAGCTTGGACAAAGCTGACCCCCGATCATTTGGCCGCAAGAGAACGCAAAGAACCCAGCCCGATGCCTTCGCGCCATCTGAAGTGACCAATCCTTCCCGCCATATCCCAGCGCCTTTGCGCCCTATTGCGGCCAATCCAATGCTGTTCCGGTCGTAGGCCGATGCCCCTGCTCGAAGTCACTGATCTCCGCACTTCGTTTCACACCCGCACCGGTGTGTACCGGGCTGTCGACGGCGTGAGCTTCTCCGTGGACCGCGGCGAGACGATCGGAATTGTCGGCGAATCGGGCTCCGGCAAGTCCGTCACGTGTGCGTCCCTCCTCGGCCTCGTGCCCCAACCTCCCGGTCGCATCAAGGGCGGTCCGGTGCGTTTTGACGGCACCGACCTGCTCGCGCTTGGCTCGACCGGCCTCCGGCGGATCCGTGGACGCCGGATCGGCATGGTGTTTCAGGATCCGATGACCTCGCTGAATCCCTATTTGCGGATCTCGGATCAGCTCATCGAGCCTCTGCTCATCCACGAAAAGATCACGCGCCCGGCAGCCCTGGAACGAGCGCAAAAGATGCTGGAGGCGGTGGGCATCAGCGACGCCGCCCGCCGGCTGCACGCGTACCCGCACGAGTTTTCCGGCGGCATGCGCCAGCGGGTGATGATCGCGATGGCGCTGATTGCGCGGCCCGAGCTGCTCATCGCCGACGAGCCGACCACTGCGCTCGACGTCACCGTGCAGGCCCAGATTCTCGAGTTGCTGCAGAAGCTGCGGCGCGAGTCGGCCCTGGCCATCATCTTCGTCACGCATGATCTCGGCGTCGTTTCCGGCCTCTGTGATCGCGTGCTCGTCATGTATGCCGGCCGGATTGTCGAAAGCGCCCCGGTCGAAATGCTGTTCCATGCCCCGCGGCATCCCTACACCCGCGCGCTGCAGCGCTCCATCCCGGCGCTGCAGCCCAAGGGCCGCGCGCTGCATGCGATTCCCGGAATGCCACCGGATTTGTCCCGGCCCATTGCCGGCTGCCCGTTCGCGCCGCGCTGCGAATTTGCGACCGACCGCTGCCGGAGTGAAACTCCGCGGCTCGTCGAGATTGCGCCCGGCCACGCCCACGCCTGCCTGCGCGCGCAGGCGGGCGAAATTCCGTCGCCTCTGCCCTGAGCCAATGTCCGCTCCGCTCCTCGAACTGCATGACGTCCGCGTCCACTATCCGGTGGAGTCGGGCTTCATCATTCGCCGACGCACCGGAACCGTGAAGGCGGTGGACGGCGTTTCCCTGGCCCTCGCGCCGGGCGAGGTGCTGGGGCTCGTCGGCGAATCCGGCTGCGGCAAATCCACCCTCGCGCGTGCCATCCTGCAACTGGCGCCGGTCACGGGAGGCAGCGTTGTGTACGCGGGGAGAAATCTCACGACCGCGACCGCCGGGGAACTTCGGGCGGCCCGGCGCGGCCTCCAGATGGTTTTCCAGGATCCGTTCGCCTCGCTCAATCCGCGGATGACCATCTTCGACACGCTGGCGGAGCCGCTCGCGGTGCATCGCGTCGTGCCGCGCGACCAGGTGGGCGCCCGGGTGACGGACCTGATGAACAAGGTGGGACTCGCGCCGCGCCTGCTGCATAAATACCCTCACGAATTCTCCGGCGGTCAACGCCAGCGCATCGCCATCGCGCGTGCCCTTGCGCTCGAGCCACGCCTGATCGTGGCGGACGAACCCGTCTCGGCCCTCGATGTGTCGATTCAGGCGCAAATCCTGAACCTTTTGTCCGGTCTCGTGCGCGACATGGGCCTGGCGCTTCTCTTCATTGCCCACGACCTCTCCGTCGTGAAACACATCTCGGACCGGGTCGCGGTCATGTATCTCGGACGCATTGTCGAACTGGGCCCGGCCGTGGACGTGATCGAACGTCCGCGCCATCCCTACACCCGGGCGCTGGTCAGTGCGATTCCCAGCTTCGACGCCGCGAGCCGGCGGCAGCGCATCCTTTTGCCCGGCGAACCGCCCTCGCCCATCGATCCGCCCCGTGGCTGTGCTTTTCATCCCCGCTGTCCCTATGCCCAGGAACGGTGCTCGGCGGGGGTGCCGCCGCTCCTGGCCGCGGGACCGGACCGCGTGGCCGCCTGCGTGCGGCTGGAAGAGATCTGAACTATATCGCTCATCCGGTTCGCGCGTTGCAGGGCGGGATTCCCATATTCCGCCTCGGAACTTTTCCCGCGAAACACGCCCCAGACGCGAATGGTTGGGCGCATTGAACGCTGCCCTTTCGCCAGCGCCACTCCCCGGAGCAAGCTCCGGGGATTCTACGCTCGGCTTGCATTGCCCTCCAAGCAGGGCAACGCCGGGCCGCGTCCTAACTCGCATGGAAACCCCGCAGCAAGCTGCGGGGAATGTTTCAGCATTCAAATACCACACGGACCACCCATTTCCCCGACCTCGGAGCTCATTTGCGTATTGCGCAAATGTTGCCGGTGGCCGCACAGCCGGAAATAATCTGTCCTTCTGTCTCCTCACGAATCCATTTGCAGGGTGGAATATCCGTATCCCGCCATGCAGATGGCATTCGGCCGCCCTGCATCCAGCGCCCGGTTCGCTTCCCGGTGTGAAATCCGACCGGTCCGCGCGGCGTCACTAGAATTCATCTCCCCTTGTCATTTTCGCGTCTGCCTCCGGGCGCTTCGCGATCGGACCGGCATGCCATCCCTCCCCCCTCCCACCATGAAAAAACTGCTGCTCGCCGCGGCGCTGGCCCTCGCCGCGCTCGCCCACGCCCAGGTCTCCGAACCCCGGCTCAATCTCGCATTCTCGCAACTCAAGGCCAATGGAGTCACCACGTTCGCCGATACGATCTACGGCATCGGCTCCGAGAACTCGCACCTGCTGGCCTCGCAGCTCGCGCCGTTGCTCAAGGACGCCGGCGACTATTTCGGCTACCAGTATATTCAGCGCACCAACCTCGCCAAGCGGGTCGACCGCCTGATCGTGGTCATCTATTTCGACCAGTATCCCGTCTATCTGCGTCTCGACACCTACGATACTCCCAGCGGGCGCATCTACCTGCCCGCGAATGTATCCAGGGATCCCGGCGCGGTCCTTCCCTTCGACATCATCTCGGCCGCAGGCAAATAGCCGGCACCGAAATCAGGCCCGAACCTGCCCGGCGCCTCGCATCACGTATTTGTACGTGGTCAGTTCCTCGAGGCCCATGGGCCCGCGCGCATGGAGCCGGTCCGTGCTGATTCCGATCTCGGCCCCGAATCCGAATTCGCCGCCGTCCGTGAATCGGGTCGAGGCATTCCAATATACCGTGGCGCTGTCGACCTCGGCGAGGAAGCGCTCCGCGGTGGCCGGATTGGCGGTCACGATGGAGTCGCTGTGGTGCGAGCCATTCGCCGCGATGTGTGCCAGGGCCTCATCGAGATCGCCCACCACCTTGACGGCGAGAATCAGGTCGAGGAACTCGGTCCGGAAATCGGCGTCCGCCGCCGGGCGGATCCGGGCGGCAAAATCTCCCGGCAAGGCCGCCAGCGCAGCGGCCGCCTTCGGATCGGCGCGCAACTCGACCCCGCGCGCGAGCAGGGCCCGGCCCACCCGCGGGAGGAACGCGGGCGCGACGTCCTGGTGCACGAGGAGGGTCTCGATCGCGTTGCATACCCCCGGGCGCTGGACCTTGGCGTTGAGCGCAATCGACTCGGCCATGGCGAGGTCGGCCTCGCGATCGACGTACAGGATGCAGATGCCGTCGAAATGCTTGATCACGGGAACGCGCGCGTTCGCTGCGACGGCCTCGATCAGGCCCCGGCCGCCACGCGGGATGATCAGGTCAAGGTGCTCGTCCATCGAGGCCAGGATTTTCACGCCCTCGCGGTCCGCCACCGGCACCACCTGGATCGCGTCGGCGGGAAACCCGGCCTGCGCCAGGCCTCGGCCGAGCGCCGCCCCGATCGCGCGGTTGGACTGCAGCGACTCCGACCCGCCGCGCAGGATCACGGCGTTGCCCGACTTCAGGCACAGCGAGGCCGCATCGCTCGTCACGTTCGGCCGCGATTCATAGACGATGCCGATCACGCCGATCGGCACGCTGACCTTGGAGAACTTGAGGCCGTTCGGGTGGGTCCATTCGTGCAGGACGCGCCCGACCGGATCGGGCAGTCGCGCCACGGCGCGCACGCCGTCCGCCATCGCGGTCAGGCGGCTGGCATCGAGCCGCAGCCGGTCGATCATCGCCGGTGCCAGCCCCGCCGACTGCGCCGTCAGGTCGGCCGCATTGGCCGCGAGGATCGCGGACGAATCCGCAACCAACGCGTCGGCCATCGCCGCGAGCGCCCCGTTCTTTTCCGCGGTCGATTTGCGCGCGACGGCTCGCGCCGCCGATTTGGCCCGGCGGCCGAGTTCAAGAAATTCGGAACGCAGGTCCGGCATGGCGAAATAAAGTTAGACGGAGGCGGGACTGTAGCCGCGACCCGGGCCGTTGCAACCCGGAGCGCGGCCTGGGCGCACCCTCGCGGTTCAGCGCGGTCGGGTGGGAAAACGAGTGCCCGCCACCTTGCCCGCCAGCGCCCGAGCGAGAAGGCCGGGAGTGCGACCGTTGAGGATGGCCGTGGTGATGCCGTGCTCGACGGCGATGCGCGCAGCCTGAAGCTTGGTTGTCATCCCGCCCACCGAGACACGTCCCTTATCCTGACGCACCAGTGCGCCGACGCTGTTTGCATCGCGGACCACCGGGACAAGCGCCCCTTTTTCGTCGAGCAGGCCGTCGACGCTGGTGAGCAGGAAAAGCGCGTCCGCCCCGACCAGGATGGCGACCTCGGCGGACAGGCGGTCGTTGTCCCCGAAGTTCAGTTCCTCGACCGCCACGGAATCGTTTTCATTGATGATCGGAACCACGTCGCGCTGCTCGAGCAGGTGCTGGAGGGTGTTGCGCGCATTGGCCTGCCGCACCCGGCTGTCGAGATCGCTGTGGGCCAGCAGGAGTTGGGCGACATGCAGGCCGTGCTTCGCGAACATCGTCGCGTAGAACTGCATCAGGCGCGTCTGGCCGACCGCCGCGCACGCCTGCCGGGCGGAGAGCACCTTGGGACGATCGGCGAGGCCGAGGACGGACATGCCGGCCGCGACGGCTCCGCTGGATACGATGAGGCATTCATGGCCGGCGCGCATGAGGGCCGCCACTTCTGCGCTGAGTCGGGCGAACTGGCGCCGGTCCAGCGTGTTGCCCCTCGGGTTCGTCAGGATGCCGGAACCGAACTTCAGGACGAGGCGTTGGCGACGCGCGGACATGAACCGCGCAAGGTACGGCCCGGGCCCGGCCGGACAAGGGCAAAAGCTGACATAGGCGGCCGACGAAGGAGATGGCCCACGAAAAGCACGAATAACCGCGATAGCGGAGTTGCCCGCGGAAAACGCGAAAGGAGCCATGGCCATGGAAAACCTGGAAATACCCGCTGCCGAAACTGTAGGAGCGGCTTTACGCCGCGAGCTCGGTCCAGGAATGCCACGAACGATCGCGAAAAAGGCTTTGGCCCACGAACCGCACGAACTCCCACGAAAGAGCTTTTAGCCCACGGAACACACGGACGACACGGAACCCAAACCGGGCCTGTCCCTCTCGCGCCAGCAATGGCGAATATCGCCCGATCCCAGGTTTGCCCGCGAAACACGCGGAAAACGCGAAAGGAGCCATGACCATGGAAAACCTGGAAATACACGCCGCCGAAACTGTAGGAGCGGCTTTACGCCGCGAGCTCGGTCCAGGAATGCCACGAACGATCGCGAAAAAGGCTTTGGCCCACGAACCGCACGAACTCCCACGAAAGAGCTTTTAGCCCACGGAACCCGCGGACGAACCACGCGAGAAGAAATCCGAGGGCTCCGCGCCTATTGCGGGCCTCCGCCGGAGCCTCGCGTGCACCTTGGCAGGGTTCCTGAAAGATTCGAGTTCATGGGCGCTCTGCCGTCGACATCCACCCGCGGGGCAATCGTCACGGGTGGGCGCGTCGGAATCGGCGCCGCGTGTGTCCGCGCCCTGCGTCAGCGGCATTATCACGTGGAGGCAATGTCGCGCTCCGATGCAATCGAAATGATCGCGAGAGAGACCGGCGCCTGCTGAATTGAATTTGGTGGTCGTCGATGGGGACATCGACGACCACCGAATGACCGCTCTCAACGCAATGCCAGTCTGCGGGCGAACCGAATTGTGGCCCGCCGCCGGTATCTGCCCGGCAGGTCAACTCAGCGGACGCGCGTCGGCTTCAGGCTCCAGATGTCCTCGGCATACTCGCGAATGGTGCGGTCGCTCGAGAATTTGCCGACGCGCGCGGTGTTCATGACCGCCATGCGGGCCCAGCGACGCGGATCGCGGAAGGCGGCGTCGACGCGGGCATGGCTGTCGCTGTACTGCCGGAAGTCCGCCAGCACGAGGTACGGATCGCCGCCGTGGACGAGACTTTCGTGCACGAGGTTGAAGGCACCGGGCTCGCCCGGCGTGAAATATTCGCTGCCGAGCCAGTCCACCACGGCGCGCAGTTCCTCGTCGGCGTGATAATAATCCCACGGGTTGTAGCCCCGGGCGCGCAGTTCCTTCGCCTGGTCGACGTTGAGCCCGAAGATGAAGATGTTGTCGTCGCCGACCTCCTCGCGGATCTCGACGTTGGCGCCGTCCAGGGTGCCGATTGTGAGTGCGCCGTTCAGCGCCAGCTTCATGTTGCCCGTGCCGGACGCCTCCTTGCCCGCCGTCGAAATCTGCTCGGACAGGTCGGCGGCCGGGATGATCTTCTCCGCGAGCGACACGCGGTAGTTCGGCAGAAAGGCGACCTTCAGTTTGTTCCGCACCCGGATGTCGTCGTTGATGTGCTGCCCGATGACGTTGATCGCGCGGATGATGTTTTTCGCCAGGTCGTAGCCCGGGGCCGCCTTGGCCGCAAAAACGAAGACCCGCGGCACGATGTCGAGTCCCGGGTTTTGCAGCAGACGGCGATAGAGCGCGAGGATGTGAAGCAGGTTCAGGTGCTGCCGCTTGTACTCGTGGAGGCGCTTGATCTGGACGTCGAACAGTGCGTCGGGCGACACCTCGATGCCGCATTCGGCGCGGATGATCCCGGCGAGGTCGACCTTGTTGGCGCGCTTCACGGCCATGAAATCGCGCTGGAAACCGGTGTCGTCGGCAAACCGCTCCAGCCGCTTGAGCTGGTCGAGATCGCGCGCCCAACTGTCGCCAATTTTCGAGGTGATGAGCGCGGCGAGCCGCGGATTGCTCTTCAGCAGCCAGCGGCGCGGCGTGATGCCGTTGGTCTTGTTCTGGAAGCGGCCGGGAAAGAGCGCGTCGAATTCGGGGAAGAGATCCTTTTTCAGGAGATCCGTGTGCATCGCCGCCACGCCGTTGACCGCGTGGCTGCCGACCACGGCGAGATTGGCCATGCGGACCTGCTTGTGACCGGCCTCCTCGATCAGCGAGCAGGCGCGTTTCTTGTGGTCATCGCCGGGCCATTTCCGTTCGACGTCGCGCAGCAGGCGCTCGTTGATCTCGTAGATGATCTGCAGATGGCGCGGGAGCACGTGCTCGAACAGGCCGGTGCCCCATTTCTCCAGCGCCTCGGGCAGGAGCGTGTGATTCGTGTAGGCGAAAGTGCGGCCGACGATCACCCAGGCCGCCTCCCACTCCATGCCCTCGTTGTCCACGAGCATGCGCATGAGCTCGACGATGGAGATCGCCGGATGGGTGTCGTTCAACTGCACCGCCACCTTGTCGGCGAAATTCGCCCAGGTATTGGCGGGATTGCGGAAATGCCGGCGCTGGATATCGCGCAGCGAACAGGCCACGAAGAAATACTGCTGCATCAGCCGCAGCTCCTTGCCATGCTCGGTCTTGTCGTTCGGATAAAGCACCTTCGAGACCGTCTCGCCCACCGCCTTTTCGGTGACTGCCTCGACGTAGCCGCCCCGGTTGAAGGCCGCGAGGTCGAAGTCCTCGGAGGCTTTCGACGCCCACAGCCGCAGCAGGTTGACGGTCTTGGTCCGGTAACCCGCGACCGGAATATCATGCGGCACACCAAGGATGGTCTTCGTATCGACCCAGCGCGGGCGGGAGTTGCCGCGATCGTCGAACACGTTTTCCACGCGTCCGAAGAACTGCACTTCCTGCGTGTATTCCGGGCGGACAACCTCCCACGGATCGCCGAAGATCGTCCAGTTGTCGGGATGCTCGATCTGCTGGCCGTGGTCGAACTCCTGGCGGAAAAGCCCGAACTCGTAGTAGATTCCGTAACCGAGCGCCGGGTAGTCGAGGGTGGCCAGGGTATCGAGAAAGCACGCGGCGAGACGGCCGAGGCCGCCGTTGCCCAGGCCCATGTCGACCTCCGCCTCCCGGATGCGTTCGAAATCCTGGCCGAGCGATTCCAGGGCGGTTTTCGCCGCATCGAAGAGTCCCGTGGCGAGCAGGTTGTTGCCGAACAGCCGGCCCATCAGGTACTCGAGCGAGAAATAGTAGATGCGACGAACATTCTCGGCGTTGTGCACGGCCTGCGTCGCAATCAGGCGCTCATGGATCGCGTCGCGCACCGCCAGTGCGGTCGCCACCCACCAGTCGCGCGGTGTCGCCGAGCCGGCATGGCGGGCGAGCGTGGAAATCAGATGGTGCTGGATGAGCGCGCGCAGCCGGTCCTCCGTCGGCGAGTGCGCGCTCACGCCCGCGTGCAGGGCCGCGATGCCGTGCACGGGCTCGAAGGGCACGGTGCTGCCGGGGCTGAGGCTCGGCCCGGCCACGAACAGCGGGGTTTTGGCGACCCGAGATTTGCTCCGGGTCGCGGCGGCGGGTTTCTTTTTTCCGGATCGGGACTTCGCGGACATGCCGGAATCAATCACAAGTCGTGCCAAATATCCACGCAAGGAAGGATTCTTGGATAATTCCCGGAGAGGAGAGATGGGTTGAGGGTTGCGAGCACGCCGAAGGGTTGAGGAGCGTTCCCCGTGCGAACGACTCGCGCGGCCGCGCTTAAGCGGCGAACTGTATGTTTGTCTCGTCGGCATCCGGTCTCGGCTCCTCGACTCATCTCCTGGACAATCGCATCCGCGTTCGAACACCTTTTTGCGCTCTTTCGCGGCCAAAAAAGCATCTGGCCTTCCCTACCGCTGAAAGCGCCGGGCCAGTTCGCCGCGACCAAGTTCGAAATGCGTGGGCCGCCCCGCCGGACTCGTGTGCGGCTGGGAGCAGGCAAACAACTGTCCGATGAGGGCGAGCGCATCGCGTTCATCGATCCGATCCGGCAAACGGACCGCCTTCTGCGCGGCCAGCCGAGCCAATTCCTCGTCCGCGAGCTTCGGCTGGCGCTCGTCGATCCGTCCCTCGCGCATGTACGCCAGCACGTCGCGGAGGAAAACCTCCGCCGCGTCCGGATCGAGCCACACCGGGACGGCCTCGATGCGGAAAAAATTGCGTCCGAACTCCACCGCCTCGAGACCGTGCGCGGCCAGGAATCGCAGGCGGTCGAGCAGCAGCGCACTGGCGATCGCGTCGAGTTCCACCGGCACCGGGAAGAGGAGACGCTGGCTCGCGACCGCACCGCGGGCAAATTCATCGCGCAAACGCTCGAACCAGATGCGCTCGTGCGCGGCCCGGCGATCGACCAGCACCAGGCCGCCCGGCGATTCGTAGACGATCGTGTCGGCGTGCGCGACACCCAGGAAGCGCCACGTCGCGTGGCTGGATGGGGCCGGAGAAATTGACGATGTCTCCGGCGGCGGGGCCGGACGCAGAATGGGCGGAGCAACGGAGGGCGTCGGAGCCGCGAGCGGGCTCGCCGGCGGCATCCCCAAACCACTTCGCCACGGCAAAACCATCGCCGGCAAGGCCGCTGGCGCCGGTGCTATCGGCAAAAGCGGGGATGGAAAGCTGCTCATTTCCACCACGGGCGGCGGCGCCCCGAGTTCGCGGAGCTTTTGCAGGACCGTGCGGATGACGAAACCGCGCACCTGTCCCTCGCTCCGAAACCGGATTTCCCTCTTCGCCGGGTGGACGTTCACGTCGACCGCGGCCGGGTCGACGTCGAGGAAAAGCACCGCCACCGGATAGCGGCCCTTGGGCACGAGCGTCGCGTACGATTCGATCAGGGCGAAGTTCAGCGTGCGGCTGTCAACCGGACGCCGGTTCACGAAGGTGATCATCTCGTGGCGCGCCGCCCGGTTGACGCCGGGCCGGCCGATCAGGCCCGAGAGCGAAAGCCCATCCTCGGTCGCATGCAGGGCGAGGAGATCGTCCGCCAGTTGTCGCCCAAAAATCTCGGTCACCCGCTCGGCCAGCGTGGTGCAAACCGGCGACTGGAAGAGGATGCGTCCGTCCTCGACCAGCGTGAACGCCGTTTGCGGACAGGCCAGTGCATACAGCCGCACCGTCTGCACGATGTGCGCGGCCTCGGTGGCGTCCGTCCGCAGGAACTTGCGGCGCGCCGGGACGGCGTTGAAAAGATGGCTGACCGTGATGCGCGTGCCCGGAGCCACACCGCATTCGCGCACATGGACCAGCTTGCCGCCGTTGACGAGCACCTCCGTGCCCGCCTCGGCGCCAGCGGTGCGCGACTGCAGCTCAAAACGTGACACGCTCGCGATCGACGGGAGCGCCTCACCGCGGAAGCCGAAGGTGGCGAGGCGGTCGAGATCCGTCGTCTCCACCAGCTTGCTCGTCGCATGTCGCTCCAGCGCGAGCAGGGCGTCGTCGCGCGTCAGGCCGCAACCATTGTCCTCCACCCGCATCAGGCTGCGCCCGCCGTGGCGAAATTCGACCTCGATGCGGTCGGCGCCCGCGTCGAGCGCGTTCTCCACCAGTTCCTTGATCACGGCCGCCGGCCGCTCGATCACCTCGCCGGCGGCGATCTGGTTCGCAACGCGGTCGGAGAGGATTCGGATGGTGGGCATGAACGCGACGCCGGCGCCAGCGGGTCCGCGACGGTCCCGCAGCCGCGGCCCTCAGGGAGCGAGAATTCCGGCCCAGCGCCGGAGCTGGCGCCTGACCTGCAGGGGTCCGGGCATGCCGGTGCCGTCGCGCCGCTTCATCGCGGTGGCGAGGTTGAAGATCTTCCGCCAATCGCGCCCGAACGCCGGGTCGATCGCGCGCACGTCCTCCCATGCGAGTTGATCGAGGCCCACGCGCTTCATCTCGGCCATTTTGACGGCAGCCCCGACGGCGTGGTGGGCAGCGCGAAAAGGCAGTCCGCGCTGCACGAGATAATCGGCGAGGTCGGTCGCCAGCAGCGCCGGATCGGCCACGGCGGCGGCGCAACGCCGGAGGTTGAAAGTCAGCCCCGCCACCGTGCCGGCCAGCACCTCGAGACAGAGCGCGAGCTGGTCGTGGCTGTCGAAAACCGGCGGCTTGTCCTCCTGCAGGTCGCGATTGTAGGTCAGGGGCAGGCCCTTCGCAACGACCAGCAGCGTATGCAGGTTGCCCTGAAGCCGGCCGCTCTTGCCCCGGATCAGCTCGAGCGAATCCGGGTTTTTCTTCTGCGGCATCAGGCTGGAGCCCGTGCAGAAGGCGTCGGGCAGCTCGACGAAGCGGAATTCCTGGCTGGCCCACAGCACGAGGTCCTCGGCGATCCGCGAAAGGTGCACGCCGGCGAGCGCGCAGGCCGACAGAAATTCGAGATGCACATCACGGTCGCCGATGGCGTCCATGCTGTTGGGCGCCACCCGGGGGCGTCCCGAGGCGTCGACAAAGCCGAGCTCCCGCGCCGTGAATTCCCGGTCGATCGCCAGCGTGGTGCCGGCAATCGCGCCGGATCCGAGCGGGCACCAGTTGGCGTGGTCGGCCACGGCGGCGAGGCGCTCCGCGTCGCGCCCCAGCATTTCAATCCACGCGAGCAGGTGATGCGCGGCGGGCACGGGCTGGGCGCGCTGCAGATGCGTGTAGCCGGGGATGAGCACGGACACCCCTTTTTCCGCCGCCGACAGGATGGCCTTTTGAGCCGACCGGACGCGTCCGGCCAGGTCGGCGCAGGCCGCCTTGAAATAGAGGCGCATGTCGGTCGCGACCTGGTCGTTGCGGCTGCGCGCGGTGTGCAGCCGGGCGGCGGCCGGCACGCGACGCGACAACGCCTGCTCAATGTTCATGTGCACGTCCTCGAGTTCCGTGCTCCAGACAAATTTCCCCGTCGCGATCTCGACGCCGATCCTGTCCAGGCCGGCCCGGATCGCGGCCGCGTCCCGGCGCGAGATCAGACCGACCTGCGCGAGCATCGCCGCGTGAGCGCGGCTGGCCACGATGTCGAATGGCGCGAGGCGGCGGTCAAACGAAACCGATTCGCTGAACCGCAGCATTAGCTCGGCGGGCTTCCGGGTGAAGCGCCCGCCCCACGTCGCCTGCGTCTTCTTGGCCATACGCGGCGAAGCAACGGCCCGGCCATCCCGTTGGCAACGAGAAACGCTCCGCCGGCCACCCGGAAAAAACCCGTTGCCCGGATTGGCGCGCCGCGCATGGTGCCCGAATGCGCTTCGCCTGCCTGCTGGTGGCCACGGCTTTCCTTGCGTCCCCGCCGGCGGGGCAGGCGGCGACAGCGTGGGACCGGTTGAGTGTGCCGCCGATGAAAACGTCGATCTATGTCGGCAGTGTCACGCTGACCCCCACCGTTTTCGTCCGCACCGGCGATGCCTATACCGCCACGTACGAGGCCCGGGTCTGGCCCTGGTTCCCGTGGAACGAAACCGGTTCGGTGACGATCCGCGTGCCGGCCGCCGATCTCGAGCGCGTGGCCCGCGGGGAGACCGTGAATTTTGCCGGCGCCGGCGCCGACCGGAAAGGACGCAAACGCACGGTCAGCGGCCGCGCGGTGCCCGCCGACGCGCACACGGGAAAACTCAAGCTCCGCATCCACGTCGATGGCATCGATTTGGTTTTCAACGGGACCTACAAGTTCGGGGGTTAGGGCGGATCAGGTATTATTGTGGTCGCAAAAGCCTGCGCAATCCGACGGGCGTCGCCGTCTGCGCGGCGCAGGTCGGGCGCTCCCGCCAGCATTCCCGCATCGTCGACATCGAAATGACCAATCGGCTAAAGAGGCCTGAGCCTCATTACGCCTTTTGCACCTCTTTGCAGCCATGGCTGTTCGTCAACCGCGGCTGGCAGGCCTCCTGAATCCGCAGATTCGGTTCACCTTCGCCAAGCGGCCGGTGCGGCCTTCGCGAGCGGAGGCCCAACAAGGTCCGGATTCCATCGTCATCCGGGACAACGAGAGCCACCCCGGGATTCGAGTCGACGAGCACCAAACTTAGGTGTCGGCTCAGCGCGCCAGTGACTTCGGCAACTCCTGCCAATGGAAGGTCACCGGCCGGTCGATCGTGGGATTCAGGCTGTGATAGACGGGGCATCCCAGCGCCGCCCGTTCCAGGATTCCCTGCGGGTCCTTCGAGCGCAAAAGCGGCAGCCAGATCTGGGTCGTGATCCGGATGATGCGCCGTGGGGTATCCACGGACATTTCCTTCACCACCTCCCAGCGCACCCCGCGAATATCGAATCCGAGCAGCGTCTTGGCTGCGAGCGCCATGGTGGTCACCATTGATGCGCCCAGCGAGGCCGAGGTCAGATCCGTCGGCGAAAAGGCCATGCCGCGTCCCTGGCGGCTCTTCGGGGAATCCGTCTCGACCTTTTTGCCGGACGCCGGGTGTGCGATCTCGCAATGCAGGTCGCCCTGATATGTTCCCTGACTTCTGTTCATGCCCCTTGGGACAGCCGCGGGTTCCCTCGGATACACCCGGTTCACGATCCGGAGGGGCGGAGTTCGCCCCATACCCCGGTTCAGGCCCGCCGAGTCAACGGCTTGATTGACTGCGCCTTGCCGTCCGAACCGAATTCCACGATCGCCCCATTCAGGCGGTTGTCGCCCGTTGCCACCTCGAGGCGGCGGGGCATGCCATCGAGAAAGCGCGCGATGACCGGCGCGATCTCGCGGCCGAGAACCGACTCGTGCGGGCCCGTCATGCCCACGTCGCACATGAAAGCCGTGCCGCCTGGAAAAATTTCCGCATCCGCCGTCGCGACGTGGGTGTGCGTCCCCAGCACCGCGGTCGCGCGCCCGGCGAGATGTCGCCCCAGGCCCTGTTTTTCCGACGTCGCCTCGGCGTGGATTTCCACGAGCGCGCCGTCGTACCGGCCCGCGAGGTCGCGCAGGAGGGCGTCGGCCGCGAGAAACGGACAGTCGACCTTCGGCCCCATGAAACTGCGTCCCAGCACCGTGAAGACGAGCAGGCGAAAGCCGCCGCGCTCGACGATCACGTGCGTGTGGCCCGGACACGCAACGGGCAGATTGGCCGGACGGCACACGCGATCGAATCCACCGATCTCGGCTTCGAAGCCCTTCTGATCCCAGACATGGTCGCCCAGCGTGATCACGTCGACTCCGGACTCAAGGACCTGGCGCGCCAGGGCTCCGGTCAGACCCGCACCGGCCGCGGCGTTCTCGGCGTTGGCGACGACAAAATCGACCGGCACTTCCGCGCGGAGGAGCGGCACCTGGGCCGCCACAATATCGCGCCCCGGCCGCCCGACGATGTCGCCGACAAACAGGAGGTTCACGAAGGCGTCGCGCGGGTTCAGCGCGCCAGAGTGCTGGCCGCCCAGGCATTGGGGATTGATGGCGGCGTGAGGCGGGTCGCCTTGTGGCGGCCGTCGGGATCGGTATCGACGATGTAAAGCGCCCGGCTGGTCGCGGTGCGATAGGTGCAGATGATGTGGCGTCCGTCGCCGAGCCAGACCGGTTCGATGGCGTCGACCGGGGCCGAGGTGACAAGTCGGGCCGAGCCCGCGGCAAAATCGAACACCGCGGACTGATAATTGCCGCCGGCGCCCGCGGTGAAAACGATCTTGTTCGGGTCGGCCGTGCTCCAATCGGGTTCCGCGCAGTAACGGGAAATGTTGGTCGGCAGGCGCGACATCGAGCCGCCCGCCGCGGACATCACGTACAATTGCGGGCCGCCGGCCGCATCGGAAGTGAACACCAGGCGGGTACCGTCGGGCGACCAGCAGGGGGAGGCCTCGACCGACGGCGTGTTGGTCAGGCGACGAATCTGGCGGCCCTGCGGGTTGGAGATGTAGATCTCCGGGTTGCCCTCGCCCGACAACACCATGGCGACGCGCGAACCGTCCGGGCTGAAGTGCGCGCCGCTGTTCGTGCCCTTGAAACTCGCGAAGACATTCATCTGGCGCGAGTGCAGGTCGAGGACGTAGATGTCGGGGAAACCCGTGCGGTAGCTCGTGAAGACGATGCGGTTTCCGTCCGGCGACCAGCGCGGGCTGACGATCAGCTTGCCATTGACCGGGTAGCTTTGGAGGTCACCGAGAAAGATGTCGCCCACCATGATGGTCTGCACGCCGCCGCGTTCCGCGACGAATGCGAGGCGCCCGGAGAAGAATCCGCGCGTGCCGGTCGTGATCTTGACCGCGGCGTCGGCCGCCCGCAGCAGCGCGCTGCGCAGGGTCGGGCCGGAGACCACCTCGGATTGAACCGCCGTGTGACCGCCGCCCTTGGCGACGGAAACCTGCACCTGGTTGCCGCCGGCGGGCGTGAAGGTGATCGCATAGGCGCCCCCCTGCCCGACCACCGTGAAACGGCCGTGCGCCTCGAATGCGACCCGCGCGAGATTCTGCAGTTCCGGCGAGGACGACACGACCGTGACGGGAATGGTGCGCGTGTCGCCCGAGACCGTGATGTCGCCGATGTTCCGGTCGGCGAACGCAGGCGTGATCAGGGCGAGGCCCAGGAAAAGACGGATGAGATTCTGCATGGAATGGATGGGGGAAACCAGAGGACCGGTTTTTGTTTTACTCCCGGCAGCCTACTCACAAGGTCAATCCTCCGAGTTTTCCAAGCAATTTTCATGGCAAGTTCCGACGACATCCTGACCGCCCTCAAGCAGGTGAAGTATCCCGGCTTCAGCCGCGACATCGTGTCCTTCGGACTCGTGCGGGGAACCGGATTTGCCGACGGCACCGCCAAGGTGTCGCTCGCGCTCACCACGTCCGACCCCAAGGTGCCGACGGCGCTGAAGGCCGACGTCGAGCGCGTTCTGCGCGCCATTCCCGGGGTCAGCGACGTGATCATCGAACTCGCCGTCTCGCCCGCCAAGGCGCCCCCGAAACCGGGCCAATCCAACCTCGGAGGCGGCACGCTGCCGGTCGGGATCAAGCACGCGATCGCCATCGCGTCCGGCAAGGGCGGCGTGGGCAAGAGCACCTTTGCGGTCAATCTCGCCTGCGCGCTCGCGCAACTCCTCGCCGCCCGCGGCCGCGCGGGAAAAGTCGGCCTGATGGATTGCGATATCTACGGGCCTTCGGTGCCGCTCATGCTGGGCGTGGCCGGACGACCCGCGATCGACGGCGACTCGCTCGTCCCCCTCGAGGCGCATGGGCTGAAGGTGATTTCGATGGGGTTTCTCGTCGACGACAACACGCCGGTGGTCTGGCGCGGCCCGATGGTGATGAAAACCATCCAGCAGTTCGTGCAGAACGTGCGCTGGGGCGAGATCGACGTGCTGCTCGTCGACCTGCCGCCCGGCACCGGAGATGCCCAGCTTTCGCTCGTCCAGACTTTGCCGCTGGACGGTGCCGTGATTGTCACGACTCCCCAGGTCGCCGCCACGAACGTCGCCCGGAAGGGCGGCATCATGTTCCAGAAAGTCAATGTGCCGCTCCTTGGGGTCGCGGAGAACATGAGCTGGTTCGAGGACGAGTCCGGGCACCGGCAGGCAATTTTCGGCGAAGGTGGCGGGGCCGCGACCGCGATTGCGCTCGAAACGCGCTTTCTCGGCCAGGTGCCGCTCCTGTCGCAGATCCGCGCCGGCGGCGATGCCGGCCGACCGATTGTCGTCGATGATCCCCAGAGCCGCGCCGCGATCGTTTTTCGCGAGATCGGCGAGACGTTGCTGAAGTCGCTGAAACTATGACGCGGTTTGCCGTGCCCCGGTCGAGCCGGTCGCAGGCAGCCACCGCCGTCCAGGGGGCCAGGCACGGGCCGATGGGGACCGAATACCGGCTTGGCGTGCGGTCCGCGACGAAAGTAAGCGCGTGATGCGGGGAACTCCGAACCCGGCTTGTTGACAAGGCCCGGCAACATCATCCAACTTGAGGCCGTCACCTACTCATGCGAGTCGCCCTGAAGGTCCTGGCTTGTCATGCGCGCGGCGCGTGTGCGCCCCGCGTCTGAGAGAGTTTGCCATGACGACCCCGCCACCAATCGAAAGCAAAGGAAGCAAGGAGTTCGTCAAGCAGTCGAACCTGTACCAGGAATTCCTCGCGGAACGGGAGGAGATCCTGAAGCACAAGTGGATTGAGTCGGAAAGGCTTGGATACGATATCGGCTTTGAGCGCGCCCTGCTCGATTGGATCCGGAAGCATCGCGACGCATGGCGGGCGAACCGCCGGGCATTGATGAGTGCGGGCGCGGCGGCGACGGCGGGACATGGTCCGGTCGAACCTGCGAAGAAGTAAGGGCGATTGAGTTGCGGCCCGGCGTGCCAGCCCCGGTCGGCTGGCGCAGTTGCTTCGCTTTCGATCCGCTCCGGGCCCTGCGGACCCGGCTACATCGTGCCCTGCCGACATCGGACGTGGCTACATCTCGCCGTGCCGACATCGGACCTGGCTACATTCCGCCCGTGAGTCCCGACAACAAAAAGGCCGGTCGCGAAGACCGGCCGGCGGGTCGGCGACTTCAGCCGCCGAGTGAATGGAACAAAAACTTACTTGATCTCCTTGTGCAGCGTGTGGCGCTTGAGGAAGGGATTGTATTTCTTCTTCTCGATGCGCTCGGTCACGGTTTTCTTGTTTCGTTTGGTCAGGTAGCGCGAGACGGGCTTACCTTCCTTGCGGGCTTCAGTGCACTCGAGGATGACGGTTTCTTGCATGGCTTGAAATGGTTGGAACGGTCAGCAAAACCTCCACCTCACTCCGCGCAATCTCAAAATGTGCCGCCGCTCGCCAGCGGGCTTGTTGAATAAATATCCATCTTGTAATCAATAGGTTACTTTTCGTTCCGTCAGCGGCATCATGACGCCGCGACGGAAAAGAGTCACCTGTCCCGAACTGGAAGACACCACCAGCGCCATGCTGTCGGTCGCCATGGAGACCGCCGCGGCGGCGGCGTGACGCGAGCCCAGCCCCCCGGGAAGCGAGTGATCGTAGTCGGTGGCCTGAATCAGAGCCCCGGCCGCTTTCACGACGCCGTCACCGCGGATGATGAACGCGCCATCGATCGAAGAGAATTCCTTGATGGTTTCGTCCATGAAAGGATTGAGGATATTGCGATCCTCCTCGCGGTAGCCATAAAATGGATTCAACACGAGGGGCTTGGTCATCCGCTCGACCTTTTCGCTGTCGCCGACGACAAACAGGCAGCCGACCGGGCGGCCTTCGCGGCCTTCCACGGCCAGTTCGGTGGCGACGTTGATCATGCGTTCGAGCACCTCAGGCTCGACGTCCTTCGGCAGCAGATCGGTGTGTCCCGCCATCAGGGTCCGGAACTCCTTCTCGACGTCGACCACCACGATCGCGTCAAACTGGTTGCTCGCGGCCTGTCCGCCCACGCAGCAGATGCGGTCGTGAAAGGACAAAATGCCACGCGTCAGCCCGACCAGGACGGCGCTGCGGAGCTGCGCGAGCCGCTGGTCCGAGAAGGAGCGCACCTGGATCGTGTGGTGATAGTGACCCGGATGTTCGTCGGCCTCGACCAGGTTGCGCGTGACCAGGATCGACTTCAGCGGGGCGTTCCATTTCGGGGTGTCGAAGCGGCCGGTGAAGGTGTCGCCAAAAACCATCAGCACCTGGCTGTTGCTGCCCCGCGCGATCTTATCGGCTTCGTCGAGGACAAGCCGGTTCAGCCGGCTCTGCTTGGCCGGCGCGCGCTTGTCGGTAACGCCGCCCAGGCCGGCAAAGACCCGCTCGTACAGCGCGGGCAGATCGGGCGCATCCGCCAGGCTGTCGACAAAGTCCTTTTCCTTGAGCAGTCGGGCGAGCGAGGCCAGCACCTGCAGATAGTCGCGCGCCTTCTCCTCCGCGATGAGCATGATCACCAGGCGGACCGGTTCGCCCTCGGCCGCCCCGTCGTAGCGGATGCCGTGGTGGCTTCGCCCGATGGCGAGGATGTACCGGCGGCCCATCTTCACGCGCACGTGCGGCAGCACGACGCCCAGGCCGAGATACGTCGTCATCGTGCTCTCGCGGCGCAACAGGCCCTTCAGCAGGGCCGAGCGGTCGAGGTCGGGAAAACGGTCCAGCGTCAGGCCGAGCAATTCCTCCAGCGCCCCCTCCATGTCGGAGCTCGCGAGGTCGACGACGCGATTCCGCGCAATGTATTTGTCGAGGCGCATTGGATCGCCGGACTAGGCCGCCGGACGGGGCACCCGCCCCGTTTGCGGTCGCGGGACGACGTCACTCATGGCCGCGCTTATTTCTCCCACTCGAGCGCGCCCTTGCGCACCTCGTAGATGAGACCGAGCACGAGCACGCCCAGGAAAAACATCATGGGCCAGAGAATCGCGATGTGCCGCGAAAGGAAATCCCGGTAGACGAACGACCACGGGATCAGGAAAACCACCTCGATATCGAAGAGAATGAACAGCATCGCGGTGACGTAGAATTTCACCGAGAAACGGGTGTGCGTGCTGCCTTCGGAGGGCACGCCGCACTCGTACGGGGTGTCCTTGATGAGATTTTTCCGCGCCCGCTGGCCGAACAGATGGCTGGCCCCGATGACCCCGCCCGTGATCAGCACCGCCAGGATGACCTGGATGAGAAACGGGAGATAGGAGGTGTACGGCATCGCCGGCAAGACTTCCGAGCCGGCGGCCCAGTTCAAGTGGAAACTTGCACGGATTCTCCCCTCGCCGCGCGCTTGCGCCGCATCTTCCGCCGCGGTTGGATTCACCTCGTGAGCACCCCGCTGACCGATCAGGACATCCACAACCTCGAGCGGCCATCGCCTGATCTGCTGACCTATTATGTGCTCGGCGCCCTCGTGATTCCGCCGCTCTTCCCCATCGTCATCCTGCCCCTCTATTTCCGCTATCACACGATGCGGTATCGCTTCACCGCGGAGGGCATCTCGATGAGCTGGGGCATTCTTTTCCGGCGCCAGATCATCGTGAACTACGCGCGAATCCAGGACATCCACCTGCGCTCGAACCTCGTCGAACGCTGGCTGGGCCTCGGGCGCATCCTCGTCCAGACGGCTTCGGGGAGCGCCTCCGCGGAAATGACGATCGAGGGGATCAAGGAATACGAGGCCCTCCGCGATTTTCTCTATGCCCGGATGCGCGGCGTGCACGATCACCCACCGGGACCGACCGGGACCGGGCACGCGGATGCCGCCGCGGCCAACGCGGAACTCACCACCGCGCTGCGCGAGGCCGCCCGGGAATTGCGCGGCGTGCGCGAGGCCCTGGCCGCCCGCGACGCCACGGGAGGCGCCGGTCATGTATGAGCGCGGGCGCGATCTCCTGCTGCGGGCGCTGAAGGTCCCGCCCGAGCCGCATCCGCCGGCGGGGGATCCGGCCTCGATTCGAATCTTTCGCGCGGGCCGGAATTTTTTTCGCCTCCGCCTCGCCGGCTGGGGCTTGGCCCAGGCGTTCGCCCTCGCCGGCATCGTTTTCTGGGCCGTCATGTTCGTGCAGGTCGACCAGGCCGTCCGCGCACGCCGGGAGGGGGGCGCCGTCGTTGAACACGAGGCCAACCGCACCAGCTCTCTCGAACGCGCCACGAATGACCTGACCAACAGGCAGGCGCGGAGGGTTGGACTCTGGACGAGTCTTCGCCGTTTTTTTGTCGAGCTCGTGCTCGTGTTGCCGGCGTGGGCGCTCCCCCTCCTCTGGCTGTTCAAATTCGCGGGCTTTGCGCTGTATCTGCTCCAGGTCCCGGTCACCTACGCGATGCGCCGGCTCGATTACGAGATGCACTGGTACATCGTCACCGACCGCAGCCTGCGCCTGCGCACCGGAGTGTGGAAAATCCAGGAGCTGACCATGAGTTTCGCCAACCTCCAGCAGGTCGAGGTTACGCAGGGTCCGCTGCAACGCCTGCTCGGCCTCGCCGACGTCCGGGTGCAGTCCGCCGGCGGCAGCGCCCTGCCGGGGCGGGTCGGACCCGGCCAGTTCTCCCTGCACACCGGTTTCTTTCACGGCGTGGAGCATGCCGACGAGATTCGCGACCTGATTCTCGAGCGACTGCGACGTTTCCGGGACAGCGGCCTGGGCGATCCCGACGACATCGCGCACCGTCAGCCGATGGCCCCGACGCCTTCGCCCGACGCCGACACCGTCCTTCTCGCCGCGGCACGGGAATTACGCGATGAAGCGCGCGCCTTGCACGGCGCGCTCAGCCGGAACGTCGCCACCGGACCGCGATTGGACCCGGACAAACACGAGTAAATATCTTCGGGCAAGCCCCGAGGCCTTTGATCCCGACAGCCAACGCAACCAAGTCCCTCTTTAGCTGCAGGAGAGGGTTTACCCCGCGATTTCCCGTTCGATCGCGGCATAAAGCCGCTCCTACAACAATCCAAGCCGAAGCAGGCTTCGGGGTATCGGACCCGCCGCGAATGAAAACCAGCGGCATTCGGTCACCTTCGCGCCACGCTTCGGCGGCCAGGGAGATGCCGTCCTGAAACCTCGGGTGCCACCTTCGCTGCCGGCGGTTCCGTTCTTCGCCCTCAGTGCGGTCCGACTTCGATCCACGGCACCTTGGTCGTGTCGCGCGAGCCGACACCCAGTTGCGCGGCGAAATCCAGCACACGCGAGTCCTCCGAGTCGATCGGGTCGAAACCCGCGTGCTTGCGCGCATTGTTGAGACGCTCGAGCATCAGTGCATCGAGAACGACGGGATCGGCGCTCATCCAAAGCTTCGGCTCCGAGACGGTGTAGAGGGAATTGAAATACGGCCCGCCGATGAACTGGTAGAGCTCCAGGCTGGTGATCGTCAGCGCCCAGCCCTCGCGCAGTTCGGGGATCGCGGCCATTTCCGCGACCGCCGCCGGGGCCGTGGCTGGACTCTTGAAAAAGCGGTAGGTGTTGCTGGCGTTCCAGAGAGTCGCATTCACGAGCGCGCCGTTGATGCCGAGCACCGGGTGATCCGTGTAGACCGGCAGGTTGATCCAAAAATCGGCGTCGAGGAACAGCGGCGTGGCCAGGAAGCTCTTGCGGTCCTCTTCCGTCGTGGTCGAATTCTTGCCGCGCGCGGCCGTCTCGACGGCGCGATCGTTCGAGATCGGGTCGAAGCGCGAGGGCAGCGGGCTGTCGTAAAACCACGAGGGGTCGTAGAATTTTCCGGACTCCAGGACGTACAGCGG